>JAZPZV010000008.1:0-11874 GCA_045544855.1 Eubacteriales bacterium
TTGTTTTGATTTTGGCTTATGTTTTGTATTTGCCTCTTGTCACAGGCATCCTGTCTTTGCTGGACTTCGGAGCCTCGTTTCTGCCTTCCATGCGCTATGGCACCGTTTGGCGCTGTTTGTTCGGAAGCTTTGGAATTTTGACGCTTTTGCTTTACGCCGTTGCCTTTTGGTGGCACCCGCTGACGGAGTTCCACACCCACGGGGGAGTTGCCTTGACGCTTGCCATTTGGGTCTGCTGGATCATTTGCTTCGTGATTGATCGCCGTAAAAAGCGTGCTCTAACGGTTGGGGCTTCATAAGAACACAAAAGCAAACCACCGAGGGAACTTCACCCTCGGTGGTTTTCCTTTCCCCTCACTCCAAAAGCACCGGCTGTAGCTGCCGTCCCCGCAGGGCGGCATCCAGTGTGTCGGGGATCCTTTTGAAATCGCAGATGAGAGATGTGGGCTTGCCGTAGGCATCGTCCTGCCCGAAGGGGACGAAGTACACGTTCTTCTTTTCCAGCACCATGGCGATGTTGAACAGATTCGCCCCCAGCCCGTCGTTGGTGGCAATGGCGATCACCACGGGACGGCGGTTCCTAAGCTGTGCCTTCACCGCCATGGTCACCACCCCGTCGGTGATGCCGTGCGCCATTTTTGCCAGGGTGTTCCCCGTGCAGGGGGAAACGATCAGCCCGTCGAAATTTCCCCGGGTGATCACCTCCTCCGCCTCCTTCACCGTGAGAATGGGGGCGTGGCCGGACAGCTCCTCCACCGTCCCCCGCAGATCTGCCGCCTTCCCGAAGCGGGTGTCCGTCACCGCCGTGATCTCCGAAAGAATGGGGTAGACCTCGTGTTCCCCGCATAACAGCTTCAGTTGTGTCAACGCTCGGCTGTGGGTGCAAAAGGAGCCGCAGAATGCGTATGCAAGCTTCATAACAATCCCTCCCTCTTAAAGATCCGTTTGAGACTCTCCGCCAGGATCAGCCCCGCCGTTTCGGGAGCGTACTTCCCGGGTAACCCCGAGGCACGGATCACCTTTTCTCCCACGATGCTCCCTGCCAGATCGATGAGGGGCACCCCCTCGGGGATCTTCTGCAGGATCCTCTCGGAGAACACCTCCGCAGGCACGGTGTTGCATACCGCCCCCGCCCTGGAAACCGCTTCCTCCAGCTTGTCAAACCCAACGGCGTGATGACCGCACACACGGATCAGAGCGTGGTCGCTTTCCTTGCGGGCAGCAACGGTGACGTTGCATCCCAACGCCCTTGCCTTGGCCGCCAGCCGCTTGCCGATACGCCCGTAGCCCACCACCAAAAGGGAAGCGCCGGCCAGACAGCCCTCCATCTTTTCTCCCGCCATCAGAAGCGCCGCCTCCGCCGTTACGTCCGCGTTGCGTAACATCATGGGCTCGTCGTAGTAATCAAAATATCGCTCGTCTTCCATGGGGAGCATCCCGCCGCAGATCACCTTGGCACGGTCCGCCAAACGGAACACCGTCTCCAAAAGGATCTGCTTTTCGGAAAACGGCGCGTTGAGAATGCCTCCTCCGGGGGTGTAGGGCAGGGGCAGGATCACCGCGTCTCCCTTGGGAATGGCCTGCCAGAGCTGATGTACGAACTGTAACCCCGTTTCCCCCTTGCCGTATTTGTCAAACCCCGTCATCAAGACGGTAAACCCTTCCTCTGCAAAGCATTTCGCCGCCGTGACCATCCGCCGATCTCCCCCTGCGAAGACCAGCGTTCCTTTTTCTTGCTTCAAAATTCCTTCAGTCCTCTCGTAAAAATGGTTATGGGTGCTGTTTTCACAGCACCGCCAAAAGAGTCTCTATATCCCGTTCGCAGTTGCCCCGCCCAAGACTGACCCGCACCCCGCCCAGGTCTCCCGTGCCGATGGCGCGGTGTGCCGCAGGGGCGCAATGAAGCCCCGCCCGCACTGCGATCTCCCGCTCTGCCAGACGGCGGGCAACGTCCTCGCAGTCCTCGCCTGTCTTGTTGAACAACAGCACGGGCAAATACCTGCCGTTTTTGTGATAGCCGTGGAGCTTAACGTCCTTCCGTCCCGAAAGCGCCTTGACCAGCTTTTGGAACAGGGCGTTTTCTTTTGCCGGGTAGGAAAACTCCTCCAAGGCCGCCCCCAGCCCCGCAATGCCGTACACGTTGGGCGTTCCCGCCTCCAACCGCTCGGGAAGCTCCTCGGGCATGAACACAGAGCGGGAAAGCACCCCGCTGCCTCCCTCTATCAAGGTGCGGAATACCAAGGGCCGGGTGGGATGGCAGATCAAAGCCCCCGTCCCCATAGGGCCGTAAAGCCCCTTATGCCCGGGAATGCAGATGACGTCGGCCCCAAGCTCCGTGATGTCAATGGGAATATGCCCCGCCGTTTGGGAGCAATCCAGGATCATCAGGAAGTCTCTGCGGTCCACCGCCTCCCGCATTTCCTTTACGGGCAACACCCGCCCGCACACGTTGGAGCCATGGGTCACCACCGCCATGGAAACGGTTTTTCCCGCCGCGGTGCGAAAATTTTCCACCGTCACCCCGTCGTCGGAGAGGGAGGTGCGGAACTGCTTGAGGGTGATCTCCCTTGCCGTCCGCAGGGCGTGGAGGGGGCGCAGGACGGCGTTGTGCTCCAGATCCGAGGTAAGAACCTCGCCGCCTTTGGGGGAAAGCCCCTTGATGGCGAGGTTCAAAGCCTCCGTAGCGTTTTTCGTCAGGATCACCCGCTCCGGCACCGTGCCGAACCGCTGTGCCAACAGCACCCTGCAACGGTACAGCACCTGGTCTGCCTGCACGGAGAGGGTATGGCTTCCCCTCGATGGGTTGCCGCAGGTGAGAAACGCCTGCCGCATGGCGTCCTGCACGTAGGGGCTTTTGGGAAACCCCGTGGCGGCGTTGTCCAGATAGATCATACCCGTACTCCTTTCGTTGCCCCGGGATCACCCCGGCAGGGAAACCGTCCCTAAAACGGTGATCCCCGCCTGCTTCAGCAGGGATTCTGCCTTTTTCCTGTGGTGCAATCCCACCTGCAGGCCGTAGCCGCACCCCCGCACCCTGCGAATGGCGGCGGAACGGGTAAGCACGGCAGGGATCCCGCCGTCCTTCAGAACGTCCCGCCCCTTCATGGCGTAGGTGACGGAGGAGAGCACAAAGATCACGTCCATGTGTTTCGTCAACTCCTTAGTGGCAGTATATGCAAAAAATCCCCCTCGGGACTTCAAAACCCCAAAAAGAACCCGCAGAAAACGATTGACAACGCCACTCAAATGGAGTATAATGACACTTGGATCATTCTGCCTGTAGAAAGGAATCTTTTCTATGAAAACACAGGACTTCGGCTTCTATAAAGTAGGCTGCGGCGTCCCCCGCATCAAGGTGGCAAACCCCGCCTACAACGCAGGGGAGATTATCAAATTGATGGCGCAGGCAAAGGAAGCGGGCTGTTCCGTTTTGCTTACCCCGGAGCTGTCCCTCACGGGCGCCACCTGCGGCGACCTGTTCTACCAGCGTTCTCTTTTGAACGCCTGCGAAGCAGCGATGGAAACCATTCTGGAATCCTCCAAGGGGTCTTCCATGATCACCGTGGTAGGCCTTCCCGTGGCAAACGGAAGCAAGCTGTATAACTGCGCCGCCGTGATACAGGACGGCAACCTTTTGGGCTTTACTCCCAAGGAATACTTGTCCTCTCGGGATACTTGCTTTACCTCCGTTCCCTGTTTGGGAGAGGCTAACCATGACGCATTCTTCCAAGGGGAGGATGTTTTCTGTGCCAGAACTGTGTACCGTTGCGGTGAATTGTGCTTCGGTATCATCATCGGAAATGAGCTTCACGCACCTGATTCCATTGCCGCAAAAATGGCGGCAGACGGCGCAAACCTGATTTTGAACATTGCCGCGGAAAACGAGATCGTGGGCAGTGAAGAATACCGGGAGCTGCAGCTCCGTGCTCAAAGCGGGCTTTTGCAGTGTGCCTACGCCTATTGCGGCGCAGGAGTGTACGAATCCACCACCGACCAAGTTTTTGCGGGGGCTGCCCTCCTTTGCGAAAACGGCAAGACCTTGAAAAAAGGGGAGCTGTTCCGCAGAGATACCCATCTCACCACCGCAATCTTCGATTTGCAAAAGCTGAACGGCTTACGGATGAAGCAGAAGACCTTTGGTGAAACCCGAGATCATTATTGGCTGGAAATTCGTGAAGTTCCTCCCATGGAGCTTTCCGCATACGACGATCCCGTGGATCCCGATCCCTGCCTGCCCCGTGATCCCGCATGGTGCGATACCACCCTTGCCATCCAGACCGCAGGCCTTGCCAAGCGGATGGAGCACATTGGCGGAAAGAAGATGATCCTGGGCGTTTCCGGGGGCTTGGATTCCACCCTTGCCTTGCTGGTGGCTGTCAACACCGCCGACCTGCTGGGTCTCCCCCGTGAGAACGTTTTGGGCGTCACCCTGCCGGGCTTCGGTACTTCCGACCGCACCTACCAAAACGCCCTTGCCCTCATGAAGGCTCTGGGCATCACCCTGCGGGAGATCTCCATTGCCGACGCCGTCCGCCGGCATTTCAAGGACATCGGCCAAGAGGAATCGGTTCACGACGTGACCTACGAAAATTCCCAGGCACGAGAGCGTACCCAGATCCTTATGGATCTTGCCAACAAGGAAAACGCCGTCTTGGTGGGCACGGGCGACCTTTCCGAGATCGCCATGGGCTGGTGCACCTACAACGGGGATCATATGTCCATGTACGGCGTCAACGCAAGCATCCCCAAGACCCTGATGCGCCATATGGTGACCCACGTGGCAAACACCATGGGCGGGGAAGCGGGCGCCATCCTGCATGATATTGTAGATACTCCCGTCAGCCCCGAGCTGTTGCCTCCCGACGGGGAAGGGAACATTGCTCAGAAGACCGAGGATAAGATCGGGCCTTACCGACTGCACGATTTCTTCCTGTACCACTTCTATTCCTTTGGCTTCACCCCCGAGAAGATCTCCTTCTTGGCGAAGAAGGCTTTTGAGGGGATCTACGACGGAGAGACCGTGGACCATTGGCTGAAGATCTTCCTGCGCCGCTTCTTCACCTCCCAGTTCAAGCGCTCCTGCTCTCCCGATGCCCCTCAGGCAGGGCCCATCTCCCTGTCTCCCCGCGGCGGCTTGCGTATGCCCTCCGATGGGGACTTTGCCCTTTGGATGGACTCTTTCAACTCTTGATTTTTGGGTAAAAACTCCATTTCGCCCCTCCCTGCTTCTTGACAAAGAAGAACGGAAGGAGTATAATAATAAGAACATTTCATAAGAAAGGCTTTGCCATGAATACAGAACTGCTGGCGGAACTGCTGTTTCCGCACATCACGAAATCCGTAGAGGACTACGAATCCCAATACCCGCCCCGTAACCTTCCCGAGGGTGCCAAGGTCACCCGCTTCGCTCCCAGCCCCACCGGCTTCGTTCATTTCGGCGGTATGTACCAGGTGATGATCGGGGAACGTCTCGCCCACCAATCCGGGGGCGTGTTCTACCTGAGAATCGAGGATACCGACTCCAAGCGCGAGGTGGAGGGTGCGGCACAGGGTGTGATCAAGACCCTGGCCCATTACGGCGCAGAGTTTGACGAGGGCGCTTCCATCGGGGAAGACGGCTCCATCGTCAGCAAGGGCATCTACGGCCCTCATAAGCAGTCCCAGCGTGCGGAGATCTATCAGACCTACGCCAAAAAGCTGGTGAAGGAAGGCAAGGCCTACCCCGTGTTCACCACGGCAGAGGAGCTGGAAGAAGCCCTGGCAGTGGATAAGAAGACGGAAAACAAGACCAAGGACTGGTCCGCCACCGCCGAGGAGGCCCGCAAGGAAATGCTGGCCAACCGTGAGATCACCATCGAGCAGGTGCAGGCGGAGCTGGCCGCAGGCCACCCCTTCGTTCTGCGCATCCTGTCCGACGGGGACGGGGAAAAGAAGGTAAAGGTGGTCGACCAGATCAAGGGCGCTTTGGAGCTGCCCGAGAACGACGAGGACTTCGTTTTGCTGAAGTCCGACGGCATCCCCACCTACCACTTCGCCCACGCTGTGGACGATCACCTCATGGGCACCACCCACGTCATCCGCGGGGAAGAATGGCTCCCCAGCCTGCCCAAGCACCTCCAGCTGTTCCGCTATCTGGGCTTCCGTGCTCCCAAGTACCTCCACACCGCACAGGTGTTGCGGCTTGACGAGAACGGCAACAAGAAAAAGCTGTCCAAGCGTGACATGGGCGCCAAGATGGAGGATTACGACGCACTGGGCTATCCTCCCATCAGCGTCATCGAGTACCTGATGACCCTGTTGAACTCCAACTACGAGGAATGGCACGCCGCCAATCCCACCCTGCCTTACACCGAGTTCCCCGTGACCATCAAAAAGCTTTCCACCTCCGGCTGTCTCTTTGATTTCAACAAGCTGGACGACGTTTCAAAAAACGTCATCTCCCGCATGACCGCCGAGGAAGTATACGCTTACGTTCTGGCCTGGGCAAAGGAGTACGATGCTCCCTTTGCCGAGACTTTGGAAGCCTATAAGGACCGCGCCATCGCCGCCTTCGCCATTGGCAGAGGAGGCAAGAAGCCCCGTAAGGACTTCGCCACCTGGGCGGAGGCCAAGAAGTTCATCTCCTTCTTCTTCCCGTCCTATTACGCCATCGAGGACGAGATCACAGGCTTTGCCAAGGAGGATATCAAGGCGGCTCTCACCAAGTTCGAAGCCACCTATTCCGAAGCCGACGATTCCGCCGCCTGGTTCGATAAAGTGAAGGCCATCGCAGAGGAGCTGGGCTATTGCTCTAACATGAAGGAGTACAAGGCCAACCCCGACGCTTACCCCGGCAACGTGGGTGATATCAGCACCTTCATCCGCGTGGCGTTGACGGGCAGAACCAATTCTCCCGACCTTTACACCGTTATGCAGATCCTGGGCAGAGAGGAAGCTCTTTCCCGTATCCATTCTTACTACGAAGGACTTTGATTATGATAGAAGCAACCAATTTTATCGAAGAAGCCATCAACCTTGACCTTGCGGAGGGCAAGGCGGAAACCGTTCATACCCGTTTTCCTCCCGAGCCCAACGGTTACCTCCACATTGGCCATTGCAAGGCCTTGACCATCGACTTCGGCACCGCCATGAAGTACGGCGGCCTTTGCAACCTGCGTATGGACGACACCAACCCCACCAAGGAAGACACCGAGTACGTTGACGCCATTCAGGAGGATATCCGTTGGCTGGGCTTCGATTGGGGCGACCGTTTCTTCTACGGCTCCGATTATTTCGAAAAAGACTACGAGTTTGCCGTGGAGCTGATCAAAAAGGGCTTGGCTTACGTCTGTGAGCTGACCCCCGAGCAGTTCCGCGAATACCGCGGAGACCTTAGCCACCCCGCCGTTTCTCCCTACCGTGACAGATCCATGGAGGAGAACCTGGATCTCTTTGCCCGTATGCGGGCAGGGGAGTTCCCCGAAGGGAAGTACACCCTCCGTGCCAAGATCGACCTGGCGTCCGGTAACTTCTGGATGCGTGACCCGGTCATCTACCGCATCAAGTACGCCCACCATCACCGCCAGGGGGATAAGTGGTGCATCTATCCCTCCTACGATTTCGCTCACCCCATCCAGGACGCTCTGGAAGGCATTACCCACTCCATGTGCTCTCTGGAATTTGAGATCCACCGTCCCCTCTACGACTGGGTGGTGCAGAACGTTTCCGTTCCCCACAAGCCCCGTCAGATCGAGTTCGCCCGCCTGAACCTGACCTACACCGTGATGAGCAAGCGCTTCCTGCGTTCTCTGGTGGAGGGCGGCCTTGTAGACGGCTGGGACGACCCCCGTATGCCCACCCTCTGCGGTCTGCGCAGACGTGGCTACACCCCTGCATCCATCCGTGACTTCTGCAGCCGCATCGGCGTGGCGAAGTCCGACAGCTTGGTGGACATCGCCCTGCTGGAGCACTGCGTCCGTGAGGACCTTAACGAAACGGCCCTCCGCCGCGTTGCCGTTCTTGACCCCATCCGCGTGGTGGTGGAAAACTACCCCGAGGACAAGGTGGAGTATTTCGAGCTCCCCAACAATCCCAAGGACGAGACCGCAGGCACCCGCAAGGTGGCCTTCACCAAGGAGCTGTATATCGATTCCTCCGACTTCGCATTAGAGCCGCCTCCCAAGTTCTTCCGCCTCAAGCCCGATGGGGAAGTACGTCTCATGGGCTCTTACATCGTGAAGTACAAGTCCTGCAAGACCGACGAAAATGGCAAGGTCACCGAGATCACCGTCACCGCCGACCTGGAAAGCGGATGCGGCAACCCCGTGGACGGCCGTAAGATCAAGGGCACCATCCATTGGGTATCCGCCACCGAGTCCGTGGAGACCGACGTGTATCTCTACAACCGCCTGTTCACCATCGAAAACACCGGTGCCATCCCCGAGGATAAGACCTACGATGACTATATCAATCCCGAATCCGAGGTAAAGCTCACCGGATGCCGCGTGGAAAAAGCCCTTGCGGAAGCACAGCCCGGGGAGAAGTTCCAGTTCGTCCGTACCGGCTATTTCGCCAAGGATACCAAGCGAAACGCCTTCTTGCGCATCGTAGAACTGAAGGATAGCAAGAAGTTCTGAAATCTTACCCATATGAGGTACTACCCATGCAGTACGATTGGATCATAGTTGGCGCGGGGATCACCGGCGCCGTGGCGGCACGTACCCTTGCGGAAGCGGGGAAGAACGTGCTGATCCTGGAAAAACGGGATCATATCGCAGGCAATGCTTACGACGAGCTTGACGACGCAGGGGTGCTGGTCCACCGCTACGGCCCTCATATCTTCCATACCAACGATGAAGAGGTGTGGCAGTTCCTCTCCCGCTTCACGGAGTGGCGGACCTATCGCCACAAGGTGCTGGCGGAGATCGACGGGGAATATATGCCCGTGCCCTTCAACCTGAACTCTCTGGTCATCGCCTTCGGCTACCGCAAGGCGGAGCAGATGAAGAGGGTCCTGTTTGAAAAATACGGAGAGGGCAACAACGTCTCTATCCTGGAGCTTCGCTCTGCTGAAGAGCCCCTTTTGAGAGAGCTGGCGGAGTTCGTGTATGAAAACGTGTTCAAATACTATACCGTAAAGCAGTGGGGCGTGAAGCCGGAGGACATCGATCCTGCCGTTACCGCCCGCGTCCCTGTTCGCCTTTCCAAGGAAAACGGCTACTTCACCGATAAATACCAGGGCATACCCGGGGACGGCTACACCGCCATGTTCGATTCCATGCTGGACCATCCCGCCATCACCGTGAGGCTCAACGCCCACGCAGGCGCACTCCTTGCCTTCTCGGAAGGGAAGATCCTCTTCGAGGGCGCACCCTTCGGCGGTAAGGTGCTTTACACAGGTCCTCTGGACGAGCTGTTCGGCTTTACCTTCGGCAGACTGCCTTACCGCTCACTGGATTTCAAGTTCGAGACTTTGAAAAAAGAGTACGCTCAGCTTTGCGGCACGGTGAATTACACCGTCAGCGAGGACTATACCCGTATCACCGAGTTCAAGCATCTCACAGGACAGAAATGCCCCGTGACCACCATCATGAAGGAGTATTCCAAGCCCTGCGGGGAAGCGGATATACCCTACTACCCCGTAGCCAACGAGGAATCCCGCACCCTGTACGCCCGCTACGCCGCCGAAGCGGCAAAGTACCCCGCATTGATCCCGGGCGGCAGACTTGGGGAGTTCCGCTATTACAACATGGATGCCGCCGCGGCCAGTGCGTTGCATCTCTGCCGCAGCCATTTATAAAGGAGCAACGATCATGACGAATGAAGAGAAAATAATAACCTTCGTCGTCCCTTGTTATAACTCACAGGCCTATATGCGTAAGTGTGTCGACAGCCTTCTTCCCGCAGGGAAGCATTGCCAGATCATCATTGTTGACGACGGCTCCACCGACGAGACCGGGGCCATTGCCGATGCCTACGCCGAAGCGCACCCCGAATGTATCGAGGTGGTGCATCAGCCCAACGGCGGCCACGGAGAGGGGATCAACAGCGGTCTTGCCCGCGCAAAGGGTCGCTACTTCAAGGTGGTGGATTCCGACGACTGGGCAGATCTCAACGCCCTGAACCGGGTGGTAAATACCCTCCTGTATCTGGAAAGGGACGGCGGCGTGGATCTGATGATCTGCAACTACGTTTACGAACAGCTGGAGACGGGCTACCAAAAGGTTATTCGCTTTGCCAACGCCTTGCCCAAAGACCGGGTCATTACCTGGGCGGACACCAAGGGCTTCCATATCACCCAGCAGCTTTCCCTCCATTCCTGCATCTACCGCACTGAGACCATCCGCAAGAGCGGGCTTCACCTTCCCCGCAAGGTTTTTTACGAGGACAACCTTTTCGTTTACACCCCCTTGCCTTACGTGAAAACGCTGTATTACTTAGACGCGGATTTCTACCGCTACTACGTAGGCAGAGAAGGGCAATCCATGGCCCAGGTAGGGAAGCGCTCGGGAGATCAACGCTTGGTCTCCACCCGCATCTTTGCCGCTCACGATATTGACGAGATCCGAAAGCGGGACAAAAAACTTGCCAAATACCTCCACCACTCCATGAGCTTTATGCTCATCGTTGCCGTTTTGTTTACCCGTATCGGGCACGGCAAGGAGGGGGACAAGCTTGTCAAAGAGTTCTGGGATGGGCTCATTGCCATCAATCCCAAAAAGGCTAAGAAAATGCGTGTGTTCAGCCGCGCAGGTGTGCTGATCCTCTCCATGCCCGGCCCTATCGGCCGCGGGCTTTGCAGATTCTTCTTCTGGTTCTCCCACAAGATCGTGCCCTTTAACTGATGGGAGCGCAATGGGGCTCCGCCCCCTGCCGTCGAAGACGGCTACCCCCAGGCAGGGGACCCGTCCCCTGCACCCGGTATTGTGAATATAAAATTACGCCCTTTCGTTCTTCCGAACGAAAGGGCGTTGTTTATTGTATGCTTCAATATTGCTTTGAGAATCCCTCATAACCGCTCGAAGAAGGAATACTCCGATTCTCTCGTAAGCTCCATACAGCGGACGCCGGGGAAGCCCTTCAGCAAATGCAGAAGCTTTTCGGCGGTCTCCGATTCCTTGGGCAAGTCCAGGAGATAACAGCAAAGCTGTCTGCGGGAGTGCTGGAGCGGCGTAATACCGCTGACCACAGATAGGGAAAAGAGCTTACGCTCCAAGGGCGTCCCCCATAGCTTGCGGAATCGATTCTTGATATACGCCTTTTGTCCCTTCCAAGGCAAGCCTCGGTAGGAGGATTCCGCCTTTGCGGGAAGTTCGCCCGAATAGACGTTCAATAGGATCCGGCCGGGAGAATAACGGTAAGAAATGCCTTCGATGGAGGAAAAGCTTCTGTCAAAAATCAGCTCGCATTCCTTCCCCACACAGACGTAAAACCCCCGTGTGGTCAAGACCATCCATTTTTGATTGGCACCCCATGAAAAGAGCTCCATCAGGACGGATAACAGAATTCCGCCTGCCCATACGCTTAAAAAGAATACCTCGATCTTGGTAAAAGGACGGCGGATCAGCAAAACGAAGACGAGACCCACAGAGAGAACCGCGATCAGCAGGATGAAAACCCTCCACGGAAGGTGGGTACGCAGCTTCTCCACCGCCACAAACTCTTCCCAATCCAAGAAATGCTTCTGCAAATGTTCTTTATGCTTTTCCCAATAGGCAAGATCGTTTTTCATTGCTTTCCTCCTCTCTTTTTCAAACCCAGTATACCATATAATTGCCACCTTGTCAAGACCATTTGCGCCCATTTTGCAGTCAACTGACCATTATTTTTTCTTTCCTCCTCCGAAAACGACAGTTTTCGGCATTGTGGTTTTCGGGGGGGAGGGGGGGGTGCTTT
>JAZPZV010000009.1:0-17273 GCA_045544855.1 Eubacteriales bacterium
AGCAGTTCCAACTAAAATAAAAATATCGTTTTCAGTATATAGGGTTACAGATGACAGAACACTAAATACGATTATGCCAATACCGACAATAATAGTACCCAAGCCCACTTGCTTTCCAAATGGTATTCTATCTTCTTCTGAAACACGACTCCTGTGATATGAATGAAGAGATGATATGTTTCCTCGCATATTTGAAATTCCAAGAACAATACATACAACACCTACAAGAAAAGCAACAATATTGCCTGACATAGCACATCCTCCGTCAAATTCTCATTTCTCGGCAACTTCATTTTATCATATTTCCGCGTATTTTTCAATGGTCTTTGCTCATCGGATGCAATTTTCCCCTCCCCCACCAAAAAACAGCGCTCACACCGATTTTACTTGGGTGTGAGCGCTATTGTTTACGTAACAGTTATCAACCGGGTGCTTGTCGTCTGCGTCGCCGTACCCGTGTGGATCGTTACACGGTCAACAATTTTTCCAGTTCCTCCGCGAGCGTATCCTTTTGGATATGAACCTTCACTTCATTAGACTCCGCGTTGGTTTTCAAATGCATAACAAGGGTTGTGATGCCATGCTTTTTGCGAAGCGGTGTTGTCACGTTTTCTGCCGCAATCAGGTGCTTGGCCTTGAAAACCGTGACGTTTCTTGTAAACCCGCCGTAATATGCGGTAATCCTTCCCTCGTGGATGGCGATGCCACTGTTGCGATAACAGAAAGCGGCGCTTACAAGCTTTCCAGCCAGCAAAAGGGCCGCTACCCCTGCCGTAGACCAAATGACCGCAAAAATGATGTCAGAGGGCACACCCAGGAATGCCAAGATCGCAACCGTCGTCAGCAAAGCAACCCCCGTTACCATGCCGAGGATCAATCCAAACCAAGACACAAACGGGAAATAGGACACCGCCTTGGTCTGCCGCTCGTCCGGAACATACTCCGGCAACACCTTACTCAGAATTTCGCCAATCTCATCATACTTACAAAACGGAATAAGCACGCCGATATCCGAGCTGTTGTCATCGCCGCTTCCGTTGGCATATCCGATCACTTCAAGCTTGATGGAGGCAAAGCCCAGCATTCTTTGTATAAGGCCTTGGGAGATTTTCACCGCCTTGATTCTGTTGTAGCCAAAGGTGTTGGTATGCCGTTCCAAAAGGCCGTAGGAGATCTCAATCCCATCTCCGCGTTTGGCGATGGTAAACTTGTGGTATCCCACGAAGGAATTGATCATGCAGCCGATAAAAGAGAATACCGACAGCAACAGCACTGCGCCGATCGTGAGCAGAACGGCACTCAAAATGTACTGCCCCCAACTCCCGAGAGAATCAAGCTCCAGCACATATTTACAGATACCCACGGTGATGATCGCCAAAACGCCAAAGACAGCGGTACCCAGCGCCGTTGACACGATATTGATCAAGGTATACAACATTTTTCTTTTGGAAGTGAAGCAGTACAGACTGTCCTCATGAGAAAGGAGCAGGGTTTCCTCTGCAGGGGTACTCGCAGTCCTCCCCACACCGTTTTCCTTCAGTGCACGCATTTCGTCCATCAAACGGTCAACGATCTCCGCCTTTTCAACGATAGCGATTTCCGCTTGGTGGGCGGTATTGGCAGAACCGCTATCCACCGTCAAAATTGCAATGCCGAAGATCCTATGGATCAGGTTTTGCTTTTTATTGACGGCGTGCACCTTCCGATAATCGATCACAGAGCGTTTTCTGAAAAACACACCCCTGTTGCATTTGATCTCCGTTTCCGTCAGCTCGTATCCCGAAGTCTTGTAATACAGAAGTCTGTAAATGATAAAGCCCAGATAGATCAGGGCAGCCACAGCCGCAAAAGCGGGAAGTGCCGCCATCATCTCCTCGGCCTCCGGGTTTTCGCCAAGAAAGATATCGTCAAGAAAGATCAAAGGAATCACGATGCTGGTGAACAGATCCGACAGCAAGCAGGAATAGATATATCCTTTGTCAAACCTTTTCATTTTTCAGCTCCTCAATTCTTGTCTCAAGATGGCGCTCCAGATGATCGATCATACGATCCGCCTCGTCGGTGGTGAGGGTAGAAATCTGGAAATTGGAGCCCGCAGTGGAAATGATGACACCGCTCAGACCAAACAGCATCATAATCGGACCTTGCGTTCTGTGCAGATCTTGAATCTGACAAACGGGGATCACAACTCTTTGTCTGAAGATCACCCCTTGCTTCACGATGATCCGCTTATCGTCATACCCCCACCCATACATTTTATACCGCAGAGACGGCATGATCCAGGTAAGTCCCAAAAGCAAAACCACAAGTGTTCCCACGCCTACCAAAACGGCGCAGGTTACGTTGCTTTGGACATCTTCTGCCACCAAAACAACAGCCGTGCCGGTGAAAACACCGATCAATGCCAAGGATAGGATCGCGGCACGCAGATACCACAGCTTCAGTACGCTTTTGTCTAATTTTTTCAGTTCCATATTCATTTCTCCTTTTGTCTTCGTTTACAGTATAGCACAGGCAAGAGAAGACTGTCAAGTGCTTTTCGTCCCCGAGACGCGCAGATGGTCCCAAAAACAAACAACGCTCACACCCCGGGGAATCCCCTTGGTGTGAGCGCAATTGTTTACGTAACTGTTATCCAACAGGGGGCTGATAGAACGCGGTGTACCAGATCACGGAAAAGAGAACGCCGATGGCAAGGAAGGTCAAGCCGGTTATCAAAAGGCAATGATCGCCGGCTTTTTTCAACTTGCCCAGCTTACGCTCGCGGTAATCCCCGTAGGGTTCCATCTTAGCTCTGCCACCGGGGACAAAGGCCAGCACCACGTTCCGCAGTACAAAGCCGACGCCGATGAAGATGCCTTCACCGCTGACGTATACCATGCCGGCAACCAGCGTCAGCAGGATCCCCGAAACGTAAAAGCCATCGGACAAGATCTGAACGTTCACCGCCGCACTATCCGTGAAAAAGCCCTTGCTCCAGAACACGGCAACCGTGATCAGCAGAGCCACACCGATACATACAGCGTATTTCACCAACAGAGACTTCTTTTCGCTTGCCACTTTTTCATCCGTCCGTTTCTTTATTTCAGAGCCTGCTTGTACTTTGCTTCCTCTTCGCTGTTGCAGTAAACGAAATGCCCGGGAGAGATCTCACGGAAGGTGGGCCCTTCCTTGGAATAATCGTGCTCTGCAAGAGGATTGTAGGTCACACGGGTACGCTGCTTTTCGTAAACGGGGTCGGGCAACGGGATCGCAGACAGCAGAGACTTGGTATAGGGGTGCATGGGGTTCTTGAACAGCTCGTCGGAATCTGCCAGCTCAACCATTTTGCCGAAATACATAACGCCGATACGGTCGGAGAAATACTTGACAACGGAAAGGTCGTGGGCGATGAACAGGATGGTCAAACCCAAGCGATCTCTCAGATCGTTCAGCAGGTTGATGACCTGCGCCTGGATGGACACGTCAAGAGCAGAAATGGGCTCGTCGGCGATGATCATCTCGGGCTGCATCACCACGGCTCTTGCGATACCGATACGCTGACGCTGACCGCCGGAGAACTCGTGGGGATAGCGGTCTGCGTGCTCACGCACCAGGCCTACCGTCTCCAGGATCTCGTACACCTTTTGGTTGATGTATTCCTGATCGGTGACACCGTTGATCACCAAGCCCTCGGCGATGATGTCACGAACCGTCATACGAGGGTCAAGAGAAGCGATGGGGTCCTGGAAGATCATCTGGATCTGAGTGATCAGCTTGCTCTTCTTGGCAACCCGACGTCTGACCTTGTATTCCTTTTTCAACGCCTTCAGCTGCTCGGAGTCAGTTGCCGCGGCGGCGAACTTCTCCTCGTATTCCTTGTCCAAAGCAGCCACCAAAGCAGCTGCGTGCTGCTTATCCACGTCCTTGTGGTCGCTCTTTGCCTCGCGGATCAGCTTTTTGTTTTCCGCCACGATGAGGTCATGATCCACCTGAGAGATCTTTCCCGCAGCCAGATCGGCCTTGGCGGCCTTGATAGCCTCCTTGTAAGAACGAGTACCTGCGCCAACTCTGTGGCCCTTGAAATACACGTTACCGGAGGTAATGTCGTACAGCTTGATAATAGAGCGGCCCGTTGTGGTCTTGCCGCAACCGGATTCCCCTACCAGACCAAAGGCTTCGCCTCTCTTGATCTCAAAGCTGACGTCGTCCACAGCCTTCAGATCCTTACGCCCCATACGGAAGTACTGGCAAAGATGGTCTACTTTCAGCAGAACTTCGTTATGATTCTCCATAATTGCCTCCTCTTTCTTCCATACGCTTGATGCGTTCGGTGATGATCTTGGGGATTTCCACCTTAGGTGCATTGGGATGGAGCAACCAAGTTGCCGCATAGTGGGTGGGAGATACCTGGTACATGGGGGGCTCCATCTCGAAGTCGATCTCCAAAGCGTACTTGTTTCTTTCCGCAAAGGCGTCGCCCACGGGAGGATAGATCATGTTGGGCGGGGTGCCGGGGATGGCATCCAGCTTTTCGTCGGTATCAAGGTCGGGCATGGAGGAAAGCAGAGCCCAGGTATAGGGATGCTGAGGGTTGTAGAACACCTCGTTTGCCGTGCCGTATTCAACGATCTTACCTGCGTACATAACGGCGATTCTGTCCGCCATGTTGGCAACAACGCCCAGGTCGTGGGTGATAAAGATGATGGAAAGGTTACGTTCTGCTTTGAGCTTATTGATCAGCTCCAGGATCTGCGCCTGAATGGTTACGTCCAGAGCCGTGGTGGGCTCGTCGCAGATCAGAATGTCGGGGTTCGCAGACAGGGCGATAGCGATCACGATACGCTGACGCATACCGCCGGAGAACTCGAAGGGGTACTGGCGGAAGCGCAATCTTGCTTCGGGGATACCAACCTCTTCCATGAGCTTGATCGCCTTTTCCTTGGCAATACGCTTGGTCAGGGTATAGACCACCTGAGAAGCCTTTTCCTTGAGGTAATCGATGATCTCCAAGCAGCGCTTGTCTACGTCGAAGGAAGCCGCATTTTCCACGTCTGATTGGAACTTATGCATAACGCGGGCGATAACGGAGCAGATGGCTTCGATCTGCACCTCGGGCTCGATGATGGACTTGGGGATGACTTCCCAATCCACGTTCTTGCCCTTGGCCAGCAAAGCTTCTCTCTTTGCGGTCTGCTTTGCAAAGCGTTCCTCTTCCTTGGGGTTGTTCTTCATGTAGAAGAAATACTTTTCGATCTCTCTTTCCAGAGCACCGCCGAAGGTATAGGCAACGTTGTCCTTGATCACCGCAAGGCGGTCGATGGAAGCGCGCACGGAAGCGCTGACCTTCTTGCATACGTGATCAGCATCCTTCTCGGTGAAGCCGCCCTTCTTAAAGAAGTCGATAGCCTCCTGCAAGTCGATGATCGCCTGCTTCTTGTTTTGAAGAGCCCGGGTGAAGGCGTACTCCACAGCCACTTTCTCCATGGCGATGAAAGCGTTCATGAAATCTTCCGTAAGGAATTTATACGCCATTTCGTTGGCTTCCTCAGCAGGCATACGGCTGAGATCGGTGCTGGGATTCTTGTAGATATAATATCCGATCCTGAAGAAGTCGTACTTGGTGCGGGCAAGCATTTCCTCTGCGGTGTTGCACAGACGGCTCAGCGCCTTTGCGGTCTCTTCAGAGGCCTCCTTCTTGGCGGCGCTCATGGTGACAATACCCTTCACGGTATCGCCAAAGGAAACCTTTGCTTTCTCCAGACGCTTTACGTTGGCAAGATCTGCCTTATATTCGGCCAAAGCCTTTTCGTAATTTGCAGAGAAATACTTATCCTCGCTCATGCTGGCAAGCTTATGCTCGATCAGCTTCAGGGTAGCGACCGCATCCACCTTCTGCTTCTTTTCCGACAGGAACAGGAAGTCCTTGATGATGGCGATCATCTCTTCTGCTGCGGTACGAGCGGAGCTATAACTGTTCTCCAGCTTCAACGCCTGGATATTGAAGTTATCGAAGGTCTTGATCAGCGCGGAGACCTTATCGGCGGTGAGATCGCCGTGAGCGCCGGTCGCCAAAGCTTCCCCTGCCATTTCGGAAAGGGTTGCCAGCATCTTGTTAAAGGTCTCGCGGCCTTCTTTGCGGTTGGCCTTGTTCTTCAGAAGCATGGCCTCGGTGATCTGCTTACCGATGCGCATGATGGGGTTCAGAGAAGAAAGAGGATCCTGGAAGATCATGGCGATCTTGTCGCCGCGGAGCTTGTGCATTTCCTCCTCGGGAATACGCACCAGATCCTGGCCGTCGTAAAGGATCTCACCGCCCTCGTGGATGGCGTTCACTGCGGAAATACCCATGATGGCCTTGGAGGTTACCGACTTACCGGAGCCGGATTCACCCACGATGGCCAAGGTCTCGCCCTTGTAAAGGTCAAAGGAGATGTTACGGACAGCCTGCACCTTACCTGCGTCTGTACGGAAGGAGATCTTCAGATTGTTAACCGATAATTTGACTTCTTTATTCATGTCTTACTCCTCCGATCCTCTCAGCGACGGGTTGAATGCGTCACGCAGACCGTTGCCGAACAAGTTAAAGCTGAGCATCAGCAGAACAAGGAACAAGCAGGGGAACAGGGCTACGAAGCCTGCACCTGCGGTAATGGACTTCTGACCTGCGGCGATCAAGGTACCCACACTGGTGATGTTGCCCGCCTCCAGGTTGATAATGCTCAGATAGGAAAGGCTGGTTTCCGAGTAGATCATAGAGGGGATGACCAGCGCAACTCTGGTAACGATGGTACCCAGACCGTTGGGGAAAATGTGCTTGAACATGATTCTGGCGTCGCTTGCACCCAAGGTTCTCGCCGCCAGAACGTATTCCTGGTTCTTAAAACGGTAGAACTGCATTCGGGTGGTGCCCGCCATGCCGATCCATCCCGTTAAGAAGAAAGCAATGAACAACACCAATGCCTGAGGCGTATCACCGCCCATATGATACTTCAAAAGGGTGATGACGATCATGGTGGGAACCGAGTTCAGGATCTCGGCGATACGTTCCATGAACAGGTCGATCTTGCCGCCGTAATAACCGGAGATAGAGCCCCAGATCACACCAACGATGAAGTTGGCAATAGCAACGATGCTTGCGAAGATAAAGGAGAATCTTGCACCGTATGCAAGGCAGGCAAAGATATCCTTACCGGCGTCGGTGGTGCCGAAGAGGAAGGAGGGCTCTCCGATGCCGTCCTTCTTTTCCATGGTATGCTCGTAGGTGTAGTATTCGTAGTATTCGGCTCTGACTTCAATACCGCCGTCCACTTTTCTGCCGTAGACGTAGTAATAGGTCTCGCCGTTTTCCACAAAGCCGTCTTCTCCCTCGATACGGGTGGAGTTGTAGTCTGCAACGGTACTGCCCTTGGTCTCTTCCGTATATCTCCAGTAGTTGGGGATGATCTTTCCGTCTGCGGAAAGCTTGGGACGGATGATCTTGGCCGTGGGGTCCACCACCTTGTAGTAGATGTTGGCGTCGTACTTATTCTTCTCCAGAGTAGGTCTGTCGGCAAAGGCTACCACGGGATACAGGACCTGTCTGCCGGTTTCCTTCTGATATTCCTGAATGGCCTTGAATTTCTCTTCGGAAATGGTCTTGTAAAGACCGAAGCCCACGCCGTAGTAGGTGTCGTAACGGTAGGTGTAGTTACTGCCGTCGGCGTTCTTTTCCACCTCGCCGTGCTTAATGACCTCTCTGCCGGTCTCCTGCTCGATGGCAAGATCCTTCAGATAGCCCAGATAGTTGGTGTTCTTTTCCTTGCAACCGTCCCAAAAATCAATGCCTGCGTCCACAAACCACTGGTTTCTGGGGGTCACGTAGGAATACGAGATATCATAGTAGCCGGGGACGAAGGGGGTAAAGAAGGGAGCGATGATGGCAAACAGCACCAGGATCATGATCACGATACCGCCTACCACGGCGCCCTTGTTCTTAGCAAAGCGGCGGAAAGCGCCCTGGAAGTAGCTTACAGGCTTGGTATCCAGCTTCTTATCGTGGAGGTTTTCCGTTCTCTTGGCAAACTGAAACTTCTCGGCGGGGATATTTTCATATTTCTTTGTATTTTCCATATTACTTTGCCCCCATTCTGATTCTCGGATCGATGAAGCCGTAGCTGATATCGATGACGATAGCCGCCGTCAGACCGACGAGAGTATAGAAGCCGGACAGCAGCATAAAGAAGTCGTAGTCCTGATAGTTGATGGAGTCCAGATACAAGCCGCCCACGCCGTTGATGCTGAACATCTTCTCGATGATCAGAGAGCCGGAAAGCACCGCAACGAATTCACTGAGAATGGACGGGAAGATAACCACCATGGAGTTACGCATAGCGTGACGGTAGATGGCCTGCCGCTTGGTCAAGCCCTTGGTTCTGGCAAGGAGCATAAACTCGCCGGTCAAAACCTCGGAAAGCTCCGCTCTGGTATAACGGGCGTACCCCGCAATGGAGCCAAGGCAGAGCGCAAACACCGCGGGCAGCATGGAATGGAACACTTCCCAGGTGAAATACTCGTTGCTTGTTGACATCATCAATGGGAACCAGCCCAGCTTGAAGCAGAACACGTACTGGATCATCAGTGCCAATACGATGGAGGGCAAGGAGATCAACAGAATGATAAAGATGTTGATCAGCTGGTCCTGCCACTTGTTCTTCTTCAAAGCCGCCAGAATACCCAAGGCCAAACCGATGGGAACACCGATGAGGGTGGAGTAGATATTGATCAGAACCGTGGGAGGCAGATGGTTCACAAATACGTCCCAAATATCCATGTTCATATATTCGGCGTAGGTTGTGGCAATACCGAAGTCACCCTCCGTGACGATTCTCTTGATGTAGTTGCCGTACTGGATCAGGATCGGAACGCGTTCGTACACATAAGTACCGTTCTCGCCCTTCTCTATATTGGTGATCCAGCCTCTGCCTTCCAAGGTCTTCATTTTGACGTAGGGGTCCTGACCGGGAAGAGCGTCTGTGGGGATGGGCAACAGCTTGATCAGCGTGAAGCACATCGTAAAGATGATGAAGAAGGTAAGGAGCATCAACCCCAGACGCTTCATCACATATTTAAACATATACATAGGACTTTCTCCTCTGCTGTGTTATTTTCCGATTGAAAGGGACTGCCCCGTGGGGGCTGCCCGTGGCATGGCACGGCTTTTCCGGGTCATGCGCAGGGTCTATCTATGGTTAAGGTTGATTATTTTCGAAATTAAATGACAAAGATCGTGTTTTTGCGTCCCGAGACGCAACGGGTCAAAAAGCAAAGCGCAATCCTGCGGGAATGTTTTTTCGGTTTTTCCATAAACGAGCAAAGCAGCGGTGAGCGAATTTGCCCACCGCCGTTTGCTTCTATGAATAATATTACTTAATTACTTAATGATACTATTCAAAAATTACTCGGACTTCTTGTACTCTTCGGAAAGGTCGTTGTTGTTGGCCTTAACGAATTCAGCCCACTCAGCATCGGTATACTTAACTTCCATATATCTGATGCCGCCGAAGCCCATGAACACGTTCTCTTCATCAGAGAAGTAAGCGAACTTAGCGCCGAGGAAGGATCCGCCGGAGTCAGCGATCAGCATAACAGAACGGCTTTCCTTGATAACCAGCTCTTCCAGAGCAGCCAGGATGGTCAGTCTTGCATCGGTAGGTGCAAAGCCTGCGCCCCAGTTGTACTTCTTAGCCTGGTCTTCTTCCTCTGCCAGACCGTTCAGACAGAAGAACCAGTTCTGAACGCTCATGGTGATGGTCTCGCCGGCGCCTTCGTAGTCGCCTGCGGGCATGGTGAGGGTCATATCAACTGCGGAGGTATCCCAGTACATATGATAGTTCAGGTCATCCTCGTAGTCTGCGAATGCGCCGATGATGTCGAAGGGGTTGAAGGCGTTGCCGGAGAAGCCGTAGCCGAAGCCGATCTGAGTATCGCCGGAACGGAATGCTTCTGCCCACTGTGCGCCTGCGGAAGCGTCAAATACAACCTTGATCTTGCCTTCCAGCTCGGTGCCCTCGGTCAGGCCGTTCAGAACGTCCTGCAGGTAGCCTGCGCGGAATCTCTGCTTGTCGGTGTCGGTAGAAGCACCGTAGATCAGAGTGATGTCCTTGTTAGCATCGTAACCATACTTCTCAGCGTCAGCGGTGAGGATCGCGATGGCTTCCTTCATCTTCTCTTTTGCAAGAGTGGGGTTGTAACCGGTAAGGGACTCGTAAGCCTCGTCCAGAGTCAGACCGGACAGATCACCTGCGGACCACTTGCCGTCATCGCCCTGGGTAAAGCCGTATGCACGGAGGATACCTTCCTTAGCCTGCTTGGTGTTACGGTACTGACCGCCATCGGGCAGGGTGGGAGAGTTCTCAATGTCGTAGTAGTAAGCGGGGTTCAGCAGACCGAAGCAGGGTGCAGCGGAACCGGGCCAGATCTTTTCAACGATGTCGCTTCTGTTCAGAGCGAGGTTGAATGCATGTCTGAATTCCTGGATCGCCAGAATACCGTTGTTGTTCTCGCTGTTCTTCAGAACGTTCAGGTCGCTGAAGAGCTGCATACCGAAGGTACCGGTAGCGGTGGAGGTGAAGTAAACGTACTTGGAATCCATGTAGTCGGCTGCGTTGTCGGTGGTCAGAACACCGTCATCCAGCTCGCCGCTCAGGAAGCCCAGCCACTGAGTGTTGGGCTCAGCGATCTTACGGCAGTTGATAGCGGTGATGTTGTACTGGTTCTTGTACTGCTCCATGCCGTAGCCGTACCAGTTCTCGTTCTTAACCAGCTTGTAGTGCTCGCCGGCCTCAAACTCAACCAGCTTGTAGGGACCCCAGCTTGCGGTGGTCTCGAGAGAGGAGTTGTACTTGGAGGTCCAGAGAGTCGCGCCGTCCTTGGGCTCGATCTTAGCTGCCTCGTACTTTTCCTTGTGTACCAGAGGCAGGCTGGACATGTAGTATGCAGCCATGTAAGACAGGCCGCCGTCCTCGTTCAGCAGCTTGTAAGCTACGTCGAGGCAGATAACGATAGCGTTCTCGGAATCGATGGAGTAAATACCAACGGTATCCCAAGCAACGTCACGATCCTGGTTCAGAACGTAGATAGCCAGGTCGTAGCCTGCGCCTACGCCAACCTCGGTGTAAGAGGAGTAGTTCTCCCACAGGAACTTACCGGAAACGGGGTCGTCGCCTGCTTCGTTGTTATAAACGGTTTCGTCGGTGAGGAGAGCCCACTCGGGAGCCTCGTTACCCTCGGCATCCTTGTAGCCCTCTGCGCCCCACATGTTCCACAGGTTGATGTACAGAGTCTCGCCTGCGTCCATAGCTGCCTGGTTAGAAGCGTAGCCACGGCTTGCAACGGTCTCGTAAGTACCTTCCTGGTTCTGGAAGAAATACTTTCTGGAGTTCTTCACTCTCAGAGTATCGTAGTAGGTGTTAGCGCGGAAGTTCATAAACTTGGGGTCCAACTGAGCCTGCATAGAATATACGAAGTCAGCTGCCTTGATGGGAGTGCCGTCATCCCACTTCAGATCATCGCGGAGAGTGATCTTCCAAGCGTAGCCGCCCTCTTTCTTCTGAGCGTCGGTGTAGCCCCACTTCGCGTCAACGGTGGAGGTAACGTCCTCCAGCTTGGTTGCTGCGGAGTAGTTGGTGGTGTATGCGCCGGGAACGATACCATCCTTATTGATGGAACCGTCGGCGTTATACTTAACGTCGCCTTCGAACTTATAGTCGTAGTCGAAGAAGGAAGAACCGATGTAGCTCATGATCTGAGTATCGTTGTTGTCAGCATAAGTCAGTTCATTCCAGTTGCTGGGCATAGTGGCGGTATAGGTGTTGTATTCTGCCTGCTTGAAGGTTGCGGGAACAACTTCGGGCTCCGAATTACAGGAAGCCAGAGTACAAGCTACCATGACCAAGCACATAACCAGCGCAAGTGCGGATGTGAGTTTCTTGTTCATAACTTTTCCTCCATATAAGAATTGTTTTACTTTGCACCGATATCCAACAGCAGGTCTTCCCTCTTGGACGCTCGCATCCGTTAAAAAATGCGAACAATGACGGCAGTCTCTCACAGGAGAGTCTCGAAGAAGAGAGGCATCTGCAGGTATATTCGGTATATGAACACAGTTATCGTACCATAAAACGGCCGTAATGTCAAGGTTATTTTGCGAAAAAATCGCTTGCTTGTTCATATTTCTTTCATTTTTTGCCATTTTTTTGTTTGCGAAAGCCTTAAAATGAAGGAAATCGCGGTGCTGCAACGCAAAAATCTCGCTGCAATATATGCAAAAAACCGACGAGGGGTGAATCTCGTCGGCTGTTTTGTTATTCTTGATCGGTACACCAAGGTGTGCCGAGCTTTGCAGGCTTATCTCTGTACTCTGCCGGAGCCGTCGCCCCCTGCCAGCTTTTCCACCTCGGCTACGCTGACACGGTTGTAATCCCCTTCGATGGAGTGCTTGAGGGCAGAAGCCGCCACGGCGAACTCAATGGCCGCCTGTGTAGACTTGCCGCTTAACAGGGAGTAGATCAGGCCGCCGCCGAAGGAGTCACCGCCGCCTACGCGATCCACGATGTGGAGGTGGTAGGTCTTGGAGAAGCAGTAGTTTTCCCCGTCGTAGAGCATACCCGCCCAGTCGTTATCGTTGGCGGAGATGGAGGAACGGAGGGTGATGGCCACCTTCTCGAAGCCGAACTTATCCGCCAGCTGCTTTGCCACAGACTTGTAGCCCTCGTGGTTCAGCTTGCCGCCGTAGATGTCGGTGTTTTCCGCCTCGATGCCGAAGACGTCCTTAGCGTCCTCCTCGTTGGAGATGCAGACGTCCACGTACCGGCAGAGGTCGGTCATGGCTTCTCTTGCTTCCTCTCTGGTCCACAGCTTGCCCCGGTAGTTCAAGTCGCAGGAGATCTTTACACCCTTTGCCTTTGCGGCAATGCAAGCCTGACGGCAGATCTCCACCAGATTTTTCCCCAGTGCGGGGGTAATGCCGGTGAAGTGGAACCAATCGGCCCCTTCAAAGATGGAATCCCAATCGAAATCCTCGGGCTTTGCCTCCTGGATAGCGGAGTGTGCTCTGTCGTAAATGCAAACGGAGCCACGCTGGGAAGCGCCCTTTTCCAGGAAATAGATGCCCACACGGTCACCGCCGCGGACGATCTCGTCGGTATCAACGCCGAAATATCTGAGGGAATCCACCGCCGCCTGCCCGATAGCGTGCTTGGGCAGCTTGGTCACGTAGGTGCTGTGCAGGCCGAAGTTGGCAAGGGACACCGCCACGTTGGCCTCGCCGCCGCCAAAGGTGGCCTGCATCTGGTCGTTCTGGAAGAATCTGTAGTACCCGTTGGGGGCAAGGCGGAGCATCAGCTCGCCGAAGGTGATGACGGTTTTCATTTGCGTTCCTCCATCATTTTATCTAAGGATTCCTTGACGAAGAAGCTTCCGCCGATGGCGGCGATCTTGTCGAAGGCAAGGAATTCATCGATGTTGCTTCTGTCCACGCCGCCGGTGGGAATGAACTTCACCTGGGGGAAGGGTGCGGAAAGGGCTTTCAGCGCCTTCAGGCCGCCGTACACGTTGGCGGGGAAGAATTTTACGGTGGTGATGCCCAACTCCAGAGCCATCATGATCTCCGTGGGGGTCACACAGCCGGGATAATAGGGAACGTTATGCGCCTTGCACACCTCTGCCACGGCAACGGACAGGCCGGGAGACACGATGAAGGTAGCCCCTGCCTCCAAGGCCGCCTTGCATTGCTCGGCGTTGATGACGGTGCCTGCGCCGATCTCCATATCGGGATAGTTCTGCGCCGCGTAGCGGATAGCCTCTGCCGCACAAGCGGTACGGAAGGTAATTTCCGCACAGTTGATATTGTTGTTTTTAAGGGCAGTCAATATGGTATCGGTTTCGGATAACTCTTTAATGACTACAACAGGAATAAATTTTTCCATTATTCAACCATCCTTTTCGCATTATAGTAACAAATGTTTTGAACAAGCTCTTCGGCGCTTTCGGCATCGTACTCCCCTTTGTCCACAAGGTCGCCCACATAGTCCGAGAGGATACGACGGAAGAAATCAAAACGAACATAGCTTGAAAAGCTTCTGGAATCGGTCAGCATACCGAGATTGTTTCCGAGAGAAGCATATTCGGAAATAATTTTAAGATTGCGGCGAATACCCTCGACCGTATCGTTAAACCACCAAGCCGCGCCCATTTTTACATTTCTGAAAGCACCGCTTAAAACAGCAAGCGAAGAAAGGTTTGCATCGTTTAAGGTGTATAAAACGGTGTTGGGGCGAAGGCTGTCGGGGATTTGAGCAAAAAACTTAACCACATTTTCTACCGTGGGGGTTTCGCTTATAATATCGAAGCCGCTGTCGGCACCGCAGGTGAGTGCGGTTACGGGATTTACATTTCGGGTAACGGCTATATGAAGCTGTACCGTCATATCCCTTTTGGCATATTCCTTATTTAACCACACAAGGATAAATCCTTTAAGGCTTTCCTTTTGTTCATCGCTAAGCGATGCGCGGTTTAAAAAGAGGGTGTCTGCCTCGGCCTTGTCGGCATAGCCCTTGGGGAAGGTATCCATACCGTGATCTGCCATACGGCAACCCCTGCTTACGAAAAAGTCAAGCCTCTTTGCCAGAGCATCAAGCAGATTATCAAGGTTATTAATCTCCACTCCTGCCGATATTCCCAGCCTTTTGATATATTCATCATCAAAATCGAAAAGCTTGTCGGGTCTGAAAGTGGGGGTAACATTAATTTTACCGTATTTTTTATGGTCCTCCAGAGTGTCTGCGGGGTCATCGGTGGTGGCAATAAACTCCACACCAAAGGAGCCGAGCAAATCCTGAACGGTCATATTTTTAAGCTTCTCATTTGCGGTATTATATATCTGCTCGGCGCTCCTGCTGTTTAGCGGAATATCAATTCCGAAAACCTGCTTTAGCTCCAAATGAGTCCAGTAATATAAGGGACCGCCGATAAGATTAGGCAAAATTTCGGCATATTTAAAGAACTTCTCTTTAAAGCTTGCCCCGCCCGTAATATAATACTCATCCACACCATTTAAGCGCATGGCGCGCCATTTATAATGGTCGCCTGCCAGCCACAGCTCACCTATATCCGAGAAGGTGGCATTTTCTGCTATCTTTCTCTGGTCGAGGTGACAGTGGTAATCGATGATAGGCAGATTTCTTACCTTTTCGTAAAGGGATTTACCCGCCTTGCTGTAAATTAAAAGATTGTCATCAAAAAACATAGCCTATACTCCGGAATAAGCCGCAAAGCCGCAGTCAATGGGCAGTACAACACCGGTGATTGCAGATGCGGATTTGTCATCACAAAGGAAGAGTGTTCCGCCCAGAAGCTCATCGGCATCGACAAATCTGTTCATAGGTGTACCGTTTAGGATTTTAGCGCTGCGGGCGGTAGGTGTGCCGTCCTCGTTAAAGAGGAGCGCCCTGTTCTGCGCCGAAACAAGAAATCCCGGTGCAATAGCGTTACAGCGGATGCCCGTGCCTGCAAAGTGGGTGGCAAGCCACTGTGTAAAGTTGGAAATACCTGCCTTTGCGGCAGAATATGCGGGAATTTTTGTAAGCGGTGTATATGCGTTCATAGAGGAAACATTTAAAATACATCCGCTCTTTTTTGCCACCATATCCTTAGCAAAAGCCTGTGTGGGAAGCAGAGTTCCCTGGAAATTAAGCTTGAAAACGAAGTCAACGCCGTCTGCCTGAAGGTCGAAAAAGGATTTTCCGCCCTCCTTAGCCTCGTGCTGATACTCGTTATCTGTAGTGGCTCTGGGGTTGTTTCCGCCTGCGCCGTTTACAAGAATATCGCACTCGCCAAGGTCTCTGAGCACAGCCTTGTGCACCTCCTCAAGCGCATCGGGGTCGAGAACATTTGCCTTGTAGCCCTCACAGATAAAGCCCTCTGCTTTAAGCTCATCGGCAAGTGCCTTTACCGCATCTTCATTAAGGTCGAGCGCGGCAACCTTAGCGCCCGACTGTGCAAAGGCGCGAGCCATGGCGCCGCAGATAAGTCCGCCTGCGCCCGTAACTACAACTACCTTGCCGCTATAATCCACATTTAAGGGGAGTTTAATCATAGTATTGTCTCCTATTTATCAAATTTTTCGAGGCTGTCCCAAACTCCCAGCATATACATAATGCCTAGAGCGCGGTCATAAAGACCGTAGCCGGGGCGGACATTTCCCGGACCCTCATCCCAAAGGTGTCTGCCGTGGTCGGGACGGATATATCCCTTGTAACCACAGTCGTGATATGCCTTGAGTATATCGAGGATACCCGTATCGCCGTCGCAGTCGCGGTGGCTAGCCTCGGAAAAGTCGCCGTTTTCAAAGTGCTTTACATTACGGATGTGCGCAAATGCAATTCGGTCGCAGTGCTTGCGAACGATATCGGCAACATTGTTGTTCGGGTCGGCATTAAGGCTGCCCGAGCAAAGTGTTAAGCAGTTGTACTCATCATCAACCATTTTAAGAAAACGGTCGATATTTGCCTCATTGGTGAGCAGTCGCGGGAGTCCGAAAATATCCCACGGCGGATCATCCATATGGATAGCCATTTTTATGTCACACTCACGGCAGGTGGGCATAATTGCCTCAAGGAAATACTTGAGGTTTGCCCACAGCTTTTCGTGGTCGACGCCCTCATATGCCTTGAAAAGCTCATCAAGCTTTGCCATACGCTCGGGCTCCCAGCCGGGAAAGGACATATTGTACTTCTCGGTAAAGTCGAGAATATACTTAGCCATAGCATTATAATCGTCCTGAATCATATTCTTCTCGTAGAAGAGGGCTGTAGAGCCGTCTCCTACGGGATGGAAAAGATTGGAACGGGTCCAGTCGAAGATGGGCATAAAGTTATAACAGATTACCTTTACCCCGAACTTCGAGAGATTGCGGATGGTGGTTTTATAGTTTTCGATATACTTATCGCGGCTGGACAGGCCGATTTTGATATCGTCGTGAACGTTAACCGATTCGACAACATCCATATTAAAGCCGTACTCGTCAAGCTGACGCTTAACCTCGGCAATTTCAGCCTCTTCCCAAACCTCTCCCGGCATTTTGTGATGAAGCGCCCAAACGATGCCCTCAACACCGGGTATTTGTTTGATATCCGATAGCTTAATACGGTCGTTTCCCTCGCCGTACCAACGGAAAGTCATTTGCATAAATGTTGCAACTCCTTATTTTTTAGGCTTCTTAATCTTATTGAGCTTCTTGTTAAGGTCTAAGAGCT
>JAZPZV010000010.1:0-75570 GCA_045544855.1 Eubacteriales bacterium
GACGGTAAGATCGTAGGTGAGGACGTTACCATCGTTACCACCGACGACGCATACAAGGCTTGCAACCCCAACTGGGCGATCACCATTCTGCTGAACAAGCAGGAAGACGGCACCTACGTTGCAGCACAGGATGCTATCGTAACTCCCGGTAATGCTGATGCCATCACCATCGGCGAGAACCAGATCGCTCTGGTAGTTCACTCTGCTTCCTCCAACCCCGACGGCGGCTACGCTAACTGGGAAGGCAAGGTAGTTGCAGTTTCCGTTAAGGCAGGCGACGTGTTCAACGTTGATCTGGACGGTCTGACCGTTTCCGCTATCGATCCCAACGCTCCCGTTGAGCCCGAACAGCCCGATACCCCCATCACCGGCGACACCGGTATCCTGGTATTCGCAGTTCTGGCAGTGGTTGCAGTTGCAGGTTGCGCAGTTGCTTCCAAGATCAAGTCCTCTGCTCTTTAATTCCATTCTCTGAATGATGAGATCCTCCCCGTTAAAGGGGAGGATCTTTTTTGCGGGAACGGCTATGTTTTTTGCACAAAGAAAACAGGGTTTTTACTTGACAAATTATTTGAAAGTGATATACTGTAAATATATTTGAAAGCTTTTCATAAAAACGGAAAAGTTGCCCGCTTTGCGGGCCGCGAAAGGATGGACAGCAGTATGAAACGTTTTTGGACAGTTTTGGCAGTGCTTTTGCTCACTCTGTCGCTGACGGGCATTCTTGCGGCGGCTTCTCCCGCCCAGGATATGAACGCCGACGGCGTGGTGGACGAAGGGGATCTTAAGTTGCTTTTGCAATACCTGGTGGGGAAGAATGACCTGCCCGAGGGTGTGACGGAAGCGGATCTGGACCTGAACGGCAACGGAGAAGTGGATATCTACGAGGCCGTTTTGGTTTTGCAGTATATTGAGGGAGTCATCCCGGAGCTTCCCGGGCATGACACCGATGCCACCTGGGAGCAGAAGGTTCCTCAGGGCGTGACCGCCTTGCTGGACGGCGACGTGTACCGCTTCGGCGAGACCTTCTGCGGCTACAGCAATTACGTGGTGGTCGGCGAGGACGGGCAGGCGTTGCTTGCCGGGATGGCAGAGGTCATGCCCATTACGGACGACGGGAGAGTGTACACCAACTGCTTCCTGGCGGCGTATCAGGTGTACGTGGGGACGTTGGCTCCCACCCGCAGCGGAGAGCTTACGTTTGTTCCCCAAAAGGAGTGCGCCCTTGTGCAGGTGATGGGCGGAACGCCCGCAGAGCAGGAGCAGGCCAAGGACGTGCTCCGCACATATATGTTTGATTACGATAACCTTTCTCCCGAGGAACAGGCCATAGCGGATGCCCTTCTGGAGGGTGTTGTACTGGATGAAGACGGGGTAGATCCCGACCGCACGTACGGCTTGGTTCTCAACGAGGACGGAACTGTGGCATCCGCTGCCACCTATGACGGCGGAAGATTGGTGGCTGTACAAGTGTACACCTACGTAGACGGACTTACCGTGCGGACGGAGCAGTTTGACGGTGAGGGTGAGTCGGAAGGCTATATTACGTATACCTACCATGAAAACGGAACCTCCGATACCTTGACCGAGTACAGTGCGGACGGTGTGATCAACGGTTCCCGTCACAAAGACGAACGAGGGAACATCGTAGGGGAGAAGAGCTATCGAGACGGCGTCTTGGAGGACTTCTACCGTGCTACGTACGATTATAACGGCGCAGGTAAGCTTACCCGTCTGTGCCGTTACGTTGGCACAAAGGACGGTACAGAAGTCCTGGAGCAAGAGGTCGAGTGGTATGACGACGGAGACGTGCGCTCGGCGGTCTATTATCCCGACGGGACTTTGTCGGAAGAGATGTTCCTTTATGCAGACGGTAGCGAGGAAAGCAGGAGCTATGACCAAGAGGGGCGGCTGTCCTACGAGTCTGCTTACAATGCAGAGGGCGAGCTGAAATACATCCGCTCCTACGACGAAGGCGTTTTGATCCGTCAGGAGCGTGTGCAGACGGAGGTCACCTCCGATGGGGTCAAGATCCGCAGGACGTACCTTTTTGAGGCGGGTGAAGAGGAGTATCTTTCCGAGGTAACGATCTACGATCCCGACGGCTCTGTCCGACAGGAAAGTTACGATCCCGCAGGCGAGCTTAGCTACGAAAGAGAAGACACCGCCGACGGTTGGTGGGAAAAACGCTATGAGAACGGCATCCTGCGAGAGGAGGCCGGTGGAGACGACGAAAACGATTATCACCGTTATTACGACGAAGAGGGCAATTTCGTATACGGCTACCGTATCAAATCCGTTTTTGAAGGCGATCGGATGGCAGAGCGCTTGGAGTACACCATTACTGCGGAGGATGGCGAATACTTGTCCACCCGTATTCTTTATGATGAAGACGGCTATGAAATGGAGACCTACCGCTACAATCCCGACGGCTCCTTGGAAAGTCGTTCCTGGAGAGAGGCTTACACAGAGGACGGGAATACCGTTACCCTTTTCTACGAGCAATACGGTGACGGCGAGCCTGTACTGCTGGAAAAGCATATCCAATATGCCGACGGCGGGACTTGCGTGGAGCAATATGAAGACGGTGATATCGTTTACGTCCAAGGCTTTGATGCCGAAGGCAACCATTACTATACGCAATACGACTATTGGTGGACGGAAAACGGCAAGGTCCTGCACTACGTATATTCCAGATATGCAGACGGCGGTAGATACGAGGCGTATTATTTTGAAAACAGCGTTCTGGAGTCCGAAGCCTTTTACCAAGCAGACGGCTCCGGATATTACAAGGTCTATACCTACGAGGGCGTGCTGATCTACCACCGCGAGACCAATGCAGACGGCTCCGGGGTTAGTAAGAGCTTCTATGAAAACGGCTCTTTGGAGCAGGAGACTGTGCACGGCGCTGACGGCGATCTGATCAGCGAGACCTGTTACGATCAAGACGGAAACGTGATCTACAGCGTTCGCTATGAAAACGAGTATTCCCAGGACGGAGACCTGTTGGTTTGCCGCAAATACGAGACCGACGAGAATGGATACGAGTATCTTGCACAGGTGACGGAGTATACCGAAGACGGAATGACAGAGAGCAATTACGATCCCGAGGGCAATCTGTTGGAGAGAATCCGCCGGGAGACCGTTTTTGCCGAAGAGACGGGCTACATCGAAGTGCGTGTGTATAAACAGTATGGCGATGGCGAAGAGTTCCTGTATTCTCTTGCGCGGTATGACGAATACGATAACGTACTTTACAGCATTCAAATGGACGAGGATGGCGACCCCATTTACGAGGAGATCCCGGACGAGAGCGGTTGGGGCTTTGACACCAAGGAATGGGATTACGAGTACGATGAGGAAGGTAACAAATATCCGGCCGCGTACTACGAGCACTACTTCGATGAAGGCTACCGCGAAACCTATTATCTGCCCGACGGTACGGTGGTTTACGATCACTACAACTATTACGACGGCAGATTCATGATCAGCGAGAAGGATTTCTACGAAAACGGTACTCTGAGATACGAGCATTACGAAGACAACGTCACCGCATGGGAAAAGTACTATTACGAAGACGGCAGTCTGATGGCAGAGGCCTACCGAGAGGAAGACGGCTCCGGTGAGCGGTACGTATACTACGCAAGCGGCAAGCTGCAAGAGGTGTATCGCCAAGAGGCTGACGGTTCTTACCGTCAGGTGCGCTATTACGAAAGCGGCGTTGTGCAAGAGGAAGAATGCTGCGACCACAAGGGCAACCGTATCAAGTACGTAGTCTATTTGGAGGACGGTACCATTACGGAGTACGACAGAAACGAGTATGACTACTTGGATGATGGCGGATTTACCATCAGATCGTACCGGCTGAACGCCGCAGGTGCGGAATGGATGGAATCCGAGTGTACCTATGATAAATCCTACAACCTGCTGGTCCGTAAGCAGTACACCTTGGATGACAACGGAAACGCATACCTCTATTCCCACGAGTACTACGATCAGGACGGAAACTTTATAGAGAAGGACTACGAGCTGAACGACGCAGGCGAGGCTGTGCCGGTTTATGAGTCCGTTACCGGGGCAGATGGCAGCTATGCCTCCAAGTCCTATGACGTAAACGGTACTCTGCGCAGCGAACACAAGGAGGATGCAGAGGGCAACGGCTACCGCAGAGAGTACACGGCAGACGGCGTTCTGGTCAGCGAATCCATCTACAACGGCGAAAACGGAGAGACCAACATCGAGTACGATGAAGAGGGCAACGTCATCTATTACGCCCGCTGGGTTACTGTTTTCGATGAATACGGCAACGACATCGGCAACAGAGTATACGCTTTGGATGAAAACGGCAACGAATACCTGTCCGCGGCAGATTGGGCGGAAGGAGACATACACGTCTCCGAGGTTTACAACACCCTGGGTGTCATGACCCAAAAGTGGGAAGCGGCGCCCGAATACGAAAAGACCTGGTCTTACGTCTCCGATGAGAACGGCGTTTGGTATCTGGACGAGTACCGTTGCTTCTACGAAAACGGCTCCGACGAATATGAGTGCTACTATCCCGACGGAACGTTGAAGCAAAGCCACTTCTTGGATGCAGAGGGCAACGGCAAAGAATGCCTCTATTACGAAAGCGGCGCTCTGCAGTATGAACGGATCTTTGACGGAGACGTGGAGACCAACATCACTTACGACGAGGAAGGCAATATCACCAAGCACACCATTGCCACCCACCTGTACGAAGAGACCTATTCCGAGGTGGTCACCTATACCCGTCTTCCCGACGGCACCGAGTATCTCTCCCGCCTGGAGCGGTACTTCGATGATGAACACTGGGAGAGCTTTGAGTACGATGCGGACGGTGACGGGATCTACGAGGGCAGAAACACCGAAGAGGGATATTCCTATTGGTACGCCACCTACCGCACCAATGAGCAGGGCGTGAAGTATCTGTATTGCCGCTCCGATCATTTCGTGGACGAATCCTACCACAGCGTGTACTACTACGAAAACGGCCAGAAGGCCTCTGCGTATTTCTTTGACGTGGACCGCAACGGCTACGAGAAGCAGTACTACGAAAACGGCGCTTTGTGGAAAGAGTACCGTTTTGAATGGAACGAAGAGGTTTACTACGCCTGCTACGACGAAGAAGGCAATCTGACGGAAAGCCGCGGAGAAGCCGCATAAACAAAAAAGATCACCCCAAGGGCGAAAACCCTTGGGGTGAATTTTTGCGGTTCTTACTCGGCGTGGAGGGCCAAGACGGGATCCTTCTTGGCGGCGATCCTTGCGGGGACCAGACCTGCGACGAAGGTTAAGAACATACTGATCAACAGCAGGATCACACCGCCTGCCACGGGCAGGGCGGCGTTGATGGCCTCGATGCCGGAAGCGGCGTGGATGATGGCGTTGATGGGGAAGCACAGCAGCACGGTGGTGATGATACCGATGGCACCTGCGCAGAAGCCCACGATCAAGGTCTCGGCGTTGAACACGCGGGAGATATCCCTCTTGGAAGCACCGATGGCACGCAAGATACCGATCTCCTTGGTGCGCTCCAGCACGGAGATATAGGTGATGATGCCGATCATGATGGAGGATACCACCAGAGAAATGGAAACGAAGGCGATGAGCACGTAGGAGATGGCGTCGATGATCACGGTGACGGAGGAGAGCATAATGCCCACGATGTCGGTGTAAACGATCTCGCCCTGCTCCCCGACCTTGGCGTTGTAATCTGCAATGAAGGCGCTGACCTTATCCTTGGATTCAAAATCCTTGGAGTAGATGGAGATGGAGGCGGGGGAATCCAGATCCACAAAGCCCAGTTCTACGTTGCGGAGATCGGGGGTGGATTCGGACACCATGGGAGGCATATACTCCTTGTAAAGCAACAGCTTTGCTTCCTCGGTGAGGGTGGGGTAGATCTCATCGAACTTGGCGGCCAGCTCTGCGGTGGTGTAACGCTCCAACAGCTCGGCCCCCATATTCTCGGAAAGATTTGCCGCATACAGAGCTACCACGATGGCTTCCACCTCTTCTGCGGGAAGCTGTGCGAAGTATTCCATCATGGCCTGTGCGGATTCGGGGGTGGCGTTGTCGGGGTTGAGACCGCCGGACTGCTCCAGCATTCCCACGAACTGCTCGGGGGACATGGATTCAAAGTAATCCTTGTATTGGTTGTATTCCTCGCCCATGGTGGCCTGCATAAGGGAGAGCATCAAAGCCTTGAAGGTCTCGGGCTTCACTTTGGACAGATCCATAAAATGCTCCAGGGCGTAGGCGATCCGCTGTTCCCGGGTCATGGCAGCTACCTCCTGCTGTGCCAGCAGGCCGGCTTCCGAAGCCAGAAGCGCAAGCGCGATCTCCGCCTTGGCCTTGGTGTTGCCGTTCAGCCAGTTTTCAAAGAAGAACAGCTTCTGTCCGTCGGACAGGTTGTCGTATCTGCCGTCGTCAAAGGGCAGACCGGTGAGTACGTCGTAATCGGGGGTGGTCTCCGTCTGCTGGATAGCGATCTCGGACTGTCTGACCATATCCATGATCTCGTAGGCCAAAGCGCCGTTGTAAGCGATGGTGCCGGGCATGAGAGAGGTGGACATGGCGTCGGGATTGGGACGGATGATACCTGCGATCTTCACCTCAACGCCGTGTTCCTTGGCGAAGGAGGCCTGATCGTAGCCGAAGGTCTCGCGGATGTCCTGCCAAAGGGGGTAAGAGACCCCTTCTTTTTGGTAGGTGCCGTCGGTCTTCACGAAGAAATCGCTGTTGGGAACGATGTAGAAGGACATTCCCAAGAAATCCTCGTAGGTGTAATCGGGATATTCCTTGTCGAACTTGTTACCGGAAAGCACGCTGTTCACCAGATCCGCAAGCTCGGACTGATCCAGCATACCCAGGGTGTAGAGCATCAGATTGGTGACGGTGTTGTTCTCGTTCACCACCAGCATTACCTCGTGGGTGCCGTAGGCCCATTCACCTGCAATCACGTCGTATTGGGATTGAAGCAGCTCCGTGTTGTCCAGCATCTCGCGGAACATATTCATGGTGGAGCTATAGGTGCTGGCGTACAGGGAGTTGGCGGAGGACATCATGTCGATCATGCCGGAAACGGATTCTCCCATGTTGTCCACGATGGTGGTGGGATTGACACGGGTGTTACCGTCCCCGGAATAGATCTGCATATTGAAGTTGTAGGTGTAGCGGATATCGCTGACCGCATCCCCCAATTGATCGCGGTTGGCCTCCAGATGGGTCTTAAAGGCCGCCAGATCGTTTTTGGTGGTAGACATCATGGCAGACATCATGTTCACCAAGGAGTCGTCTACGTAGATCACACCGTCTTGTACGGGGCGGTTGGCGTTATTCTCCACGTCCGTCATGGCGGTGAACATGGAGGAAAAATCCGTGGTCTCCTGCTGGAGGGTGATGGGGTAGGAGGACAGGGCATCCTCCTGGATGTCCTCGATAAAGGCGTTGATGCCCGAGGACAGGGAAAGGATCAAGGCGATGCCGATGATGCCGATGCTTCCCGCAAAGGAGGTCAAGAAGGTTCTGCCCTTCTTGGTCATCAGGTTATTGAGAGAGAGGGAAAGCGCCGTCTTCATGGAGAGGGGCTTTTTCTTCTTTTTTGCGGTCTCTTTTACCCGAACGGCGGCCTTGTCTGCCTCCAGGGGATTGCTGTCGGAGATGAGCACACCGTCCTGCAGGCGGATGATACGGGTGGAGTATGCCTCCGCCAGCTCGGGGTTGTGGGTGACCATAATGACCAGACGGTCAGAAGCGATCTCCCGAAGGATCTCCATGATCTGCAGGGAGGTAGTGGTATCCAGAGCACCCGTGGGCTCGTCTGCCAACAGGATCTCCGGGTCGTTGACGATGGCACGGGCGATGGCCACACGCTGCATCTGTCCGCCGGACATCTGGTTGGGCTTTTTGTTCAGCTGGTCGCCCAGGCCAACCTTCTCCAAAGCCTCGGTGGCCCTTCTTCTACGCTCTGCCTTGGAAACGCCGGAGATGGTCAAGGCCAGCTCCACGTTGGTGAGAACGGTCTGGTGAGGGATCAGGTTGTAGCTTTGGAACACGAAGCCGATGGAGTGGTTACGGTAGGTGTCCCACTCGTGGTCGCGGAAGCGGGTGGTGGATTTCCCGTTGATACACAGATCCCCCGTGGTGTAACGGTCCAAGCCGCCGATGATGTTCAAAAGGGTGGTCTTTCCGCATCCCGAGGGGCCGAGAATGGAAACGAACTCGTTGGCACGGAATCCCATGCTGACGCCCTTCAGCGCCTGCACCACGGAATCCCCGGTTTTATAGTCCTTTGTGATGTTCTTTAAAGCGAGCATAGTGGATCCTCCGAAAATTCTCTCAAGTATATAATACAAGGAAAAGATTTCCATATCATCACAAAAAATGAGATGTTTTATGAACTTTTGAGGGGATACCGCATTTTTTCATTGAAAAACGGGAAAGAGTATGATATAATGCGGGGTGAAATTTGAAGAAGGCAGGAAAACACCATGTTCCGATTCGATACCCACGTTCACACCGACGAGACCTCCCATTGCGGCAAGGTGCCTGCAAGGGAGATGGTGAAGCTGTACGCAGAGGCGGGCTATTCCGGCTTTGTGATGACGGATCACTTCAACCGCTACTCCATGAAGGTTCACGGTTGCGAGACCCCCGAGGAAGAGGTGGAGACCTTTTTGAAGGGCTACCGCGCCGCCAAGGCCTACGGAGACGAGATCGGCTTTGACGTGCTGTTCGGCATGGAGCTTCAGCCCGACGGTGCCTATAACGAGTATCTGCTGTACGGTCTTACCGAGGAATTTTTCTGCGCTCATCCCCATATTTATGAAGAGGATCTCCTGACGCTCCGCCGCTTGGCAAACGAAAACGGTATCCTCATCTTCCAGGCCCATCCCTACCGCCCGGGGCTCACCCGTGCCATGCCCGGCTTTCTGGACGGGGTGGAGGTGTTCAACGGCAACCCCCGCCACAACTCCCAAAACCACCTGGCGTTGATGTACGCCACTCAGCATAAGCTGTTGCAGTGCAGCGGCTCGGATGCCCATCAGGTGGAGGATATCGGCAGGGGCGGATTGCTCACCCGGGAAAGGATCACCGATCTTGCTACTTTGAAGAAGATCCTGAAGGAGGGGAGCGCGGAGCTGATCCGCAACAATTAATTTTACGAAAGGAATGGAAAACCCATGGGAAAATTTCTGCGCCGATTGCTTTTGGCGTTTCTGCTGGTCGTCCCCTACCGCCTGGACCGTAAGGTAAAAGGCGGGTTCGTCCTGCGGGCGGTGCTCTACGAGGTGGATTGCACCAAGGACGGGGAGGAGAACCACTACGAGATCTCCATTCTGAAGATCCTTTCACGGCAGATCAAGCTGCTGAAAAAACTGTTCGCATAACCGAAAAAACCACTCTGCGGTACGAAACGTACTTTGCAGAGTGGTTGTTTTTTTGCTGTCTCAAGCGGGGAAGGCATAAGTGCCCAGCACTACACGCTTGATCTTGATGTAATCCATGGCGGAGATATTGACGCCGTTGGTGATGGCGGCTGCGCGGACGGCTATGGCGGAGGGGGTGTAGGTCTTCAGCACGGAGCGCTTGGCCATCATGTAGTCCAGAGCGGTTACGGCACCGTCTCCGTTCATATCTCCCTTCACCACCGCAAGGCGGGTATAGATCACCGTCTGCCCGATGTAGAAGCGGATCTCATCCCCCGTATGAAGAACGTCCGTTGCCGTCAGCTCCGTACCGTCGGTGCGGAAGATCCGCACGTGACGCTCAAAGCCCTGCAAGAAGGTCTCCAGGGTGGTGCCCGCAGGGATGTCCACCACGTAAAGCTCCTCCACGGGGTAAAGATCGGAGGTGGGAGGAGGGGGATCTACGGGAACGTCCACAGAGCCGATGAGCAGAATGTATTCCGCAGAGACGTAGCCTTCCATTTCTTCATCCTGATAGGTGAAGCGGATGTGATACCAATCGGTATAGACCTCCTCGCTTTCCACGTGGATCGGGCCTTCCAGGATCAGCACTCGGGTACCGTTGCCCAGCTTGGCGATCTTTTCGCCGGTGGTGCCAGGGGTCTCGCGGACGTTCAGAGAATCCTCCACTTCCACCTGCCCCAGGGGATAGGTGATCACGTCGCCGCTTTCCTCGCTTGAGGTATCCTGCGATGGATCGTCGGAAGGCTCTTCCGAAGGATCGTCGGAGGGTTCGGGTTCATCCTCGGAGCTATCCTGCGAGGGATCGGAAGTATCGTCGGGAGGGGAGTCGGGGTTGGTGAAGTTGGTGGAATAGCAGTATCCCTCCATGGGAACGCCTTCGATCACCGCAAGGATCTGATACCAGCCCGTGCCGTTATCCAAAATCAGCTTCACTTCCTCCCCTTTGCGGATCAGCCCCAGCTTGTCCGCCCCCGAAACGGGTTCGGCGCGGAGATATACGTTTTGGGAGGCGACCAGGGTGGTATAGGCCGCAGAGCCTACGTATACGGTAACGTTCAAAGCAACCGTACCGTCAAAGGCCAGAGAGATCATGGCCAAGCCCTCACTGATGGCGGCAACGTTGCCGTTGGCGTCCACCGAGGCTACGGAGCTGTTGGAGGAGCGCCAGGTCATGGTCTTGGCCTTCAGCTCGTCCGCATAGATCTCCACGGGAAGATGGAAGGCCTCGCCGGGATCAACGTGGAACACGGTGGTAGGAGTCCCCACCGAAAGGCGGGCCGCTTCGCTGATATGGATATTGGCGGCGGAAGCGTAGCCGCTGATAGGCGTTTTTTTGCTGCCCACGCGGGCAGAAATAGCGTAATAGGTAATGCCGTCCGCGTCGGTGTAAACCGTTTCGCTGTTCACCTTCACAGGCTGTCCGCGTACCAGCTTCCCCAGGGTGTTGGAATCCGAAGAGGGCTCACTGAAGATGGCCAGGCTCTGGTTCATTACCTGGGCGTTGGTGTCCACGCAAACGATGGAGCAGGCTTCCTTGCCGTTGTAAACGGCGGTGATCAGGGTGTAGCCCTGTCCCACGGCCTTGATATTGCCCTGATGATCCACCGTTGCCACGGTGGGGTCGGAGCTGGTCCACACCACGTCCAGAGAAGCCTCCGTGGGGGGATAGGCGGTGGCGGTCAGGGTGTCCGTTTCTCCCAGGGCAAGATCCACGCGGGAACGGTCCATGATCATGCCGAAGACTCCGTTTTTGTCCTTTTTCACTTCGTCCAATTGGTCAAACCCGTAGGAGGTGATGAACTTGATCAGATTGATGGCGTATTCCTCTCCGGAACAGTAGCCGGAGGTTACCAAGGCGTAGGCGGCTTCCTCGTAATTCTTGGCGTCCAGCACGATGTCGTAACGGTCGTAGCGCAGCAGCAGATCGGAGTGGTCTGCAATAGATTCCTCCAAAGAGTCGTAAGCCCGCCACAGGCTGGCTTTTTTTGCGTAGGCTTCCCCTTTGATGTTCACAAGGTCGGCGTAGCTGTTGTACACGATATCGTCCTTGTGGTCAAAGACCTTTCCGCTCCAGGTGTGCATTTTGATGCCAAAATGGTTCTGGGCGATGATGGAGATGGGGTAGCCTCCCGCACCCCCTTCGTAGAAGAACTGCCCTGCGGTAATGGAGGGAAGAACGCCCGTGTCAAAATAATCCTTTAAGGAAACCGACATCACCGTGCGGCAGAGGTAATACTGCCAGGTGTTCAGCTTGGTTTCGATCAAGGAGTAATCCAGGGCGCTCACCGTCTCCCCACGGGAAAAGGCGGGAACGGAAAGCAGGATACATATGGAAAGAAGTATGGCGGCGAATCGGGTCGCCATTCTTTTGATAGGCAAGATGATTCCTCATTTCTGGTTTTACAAAGCCATTATACCATAGGGAAGGGAAGCTTGTCAACACGTGACAGAAAATATATTTTATTGGCAAAAAGCGGAAGTTTTGTGGCTTGGGTGGATTTTCGTGGGATTTTCTTCGGAAAAAAGCGGGATTTTCTTCGGAAAAAGACGAGATGACAAACGAAAAAATGCATGGTAAGATGTTTCACGTCGAAGGCAGAAAGCCGGGGAAAAACAGCAAAGGAGGAAGCCTATGAACAACACCTATTCCACGAACAAGGATCCCACCCGCACAAGGACAGCGCGGGCGGTATTCTCCTCGGGAGAGGACTGCAAGGCCAAGCTGGAGCGGTATTTTGAAGAATACCTGCCTGCCAGCGGAGAGGTGGCTGATATTGAAGGGCTGGCGGATTTCCTGGGGATCACACGCAAGGATCTCATCGCCCTGACGGAGCATAAGACCTACGGGGTCTTACTGCGACGGGCATGGAACCGCATTGCCAAGATCAAAAAACAGCTGGCCTTTCGGGGGAAGCTCCCCGCCGCAGTGCTTTCCTTTGATCTGAAGAACAACCACGGGTACAGAGACCGACCGGAGGAGCAACAAGATGGCTCTGTTCCCGCAGTGATCTTTCAAGGTCGGGCGGGGGAGTGGGCGAAGTGATGGGCAGCGCCAAGGAGATCCTCATCACTCCCAACCCAAAACAGCAAAGCTTCTTTGAATCCACAGCCCGCTACACCGCTTACGGAGGAGCGCGAGGCGGCGGAAAAAGCTGGGCCATGCGCATGAAGCTGGTGCTGTTGGCGCTGGGCTACGAAGGGATCCAGATCCTTTTGTTGCGCAGAACCTTGGGAGAATTGAGAGAAAACCACCTGTTTCCCTTGCTTTCCCTGTTGGACGGCGTGGCCAGGTATGCCTCCACCGAGAAGGAATTTCGATTCCCCAACGGTTCTCGCATACGGCTGGGCTATTGCGACACGGAAAACGACGTGTTGCAGTTTCAGGGGCAGGCCTACGAGGTCATCGGGCTGGAGGAAGCCACCCATTTCACCGAAGGGCAGTTTTCCGCTCTCACCGAGAGCAACCGCTATTCGGGGATGATGAAGGTACCCTTCCGCCCAAGAATGTATTTCACCTGCAATCCCGGAGGTGTGGGGCATGACTGGGTCAAACGGTTATTTGTGGACAGATGCTACCGCACCGGGGAAAAGGCAGAGGATTACGTGATGATCAAAAGCCTTGTCTTCGACAACACCTTTCTCATGGAACGGGATCCGGAATACGTACAGACCTTGATGGCGTTGCCGGAAGCCCGACGGAAGGCCATGCTGTACGGGGATTGGAACGCCTTTGAGGGGGCGTTCTTCCCGGAATTCGACCCGGAGATCCATACCTGTATGGACTTTTCGGTGCCCAAGGAGTGGATCCGTTTCCGTGGGTTGGATTACGGGCTGGACATGACCGCCTGTCTTTGGTTTGCGGTGTCAAGCGACGGGACGGTGTACGTCTACCGTGAGCTTTACGAAAAGGATCTCATCCTTTCGGAGGCGGGAAAGCGGATCGCACAGGCAAGCCCCGAGGAGGGGAGCATCCGCTACACCGCCGCCTCCCCCGACCTTTGGAACCGCAGGCAGGACAGCGGAAAAAGCGGATTCGATCTTTTGCACGGAGCGGGAGTGAGCCGATTGATCAAGGCCAACAACGCCCGCATCCCGGGCTGGCGGGTCATACGGGAGTATCTCCGCCGACGGGAGGACGGAACGCCGAGATTGGTGATCTTCCGCTCTTGCAAAAATCTTATCCGCACCCTGCCTCTGCTGAGGTTCGACACCAACGTCATCGAGGATGCGGCGGACACCCCTCACGAGATCACCCACGCCCCCGAGGCGTTGCGCTACGGGCTCATGTCCCGTATGCCAAAGCCCGTGCCCAAGGCTGTGCCCTTCCGATCTGGGCTTTACACCTTCGACAAGATTCCCAAGGAGGAGGGGTACGGACAATTCATCGCATACTAATGAAGGAGACCAACAACTATGTTCCGAAAACAAAAGCCCTATACGGAAGAGTGGCAGCTCTACGAAAAGGGCAAGGAATACCATTATTCCATTGGACTTTACGATAAAGTCAACACCAACGAGCGGTTCTACCGCGGGGATCAGTGGGACGGCATTCAGGCAGGGGGCTTGCCCACTCCTGTGTTCAACATCTTCCGCCGGATCATCGATTTCTTTACCTCCTCGGTGCTGGCAGGAGCGGTGAAGCTCCGCTTCTCTTCGGAAATGCCCACCGCTTCAGGGAGCGGCAAGGCGGAGACCGACACCACGGAAAAGCTGAACCGCATTGCGGATTTCCGCTGGGACAAGCAGAAGATGGACGCTTTGCTGGCAAACGCCTTGCGGGACGCCGCCATTACGGGGGATGCGGTGTGCTACACCTATTGGGATCCCTCGGTACGCACAGGGCAGGCCTTTACCGGGGATTTCGTCAGCGTGCTGGTGGATAACACCAACGTGTTCTTCGGCAACCCCAACAGCAAGAACGTGGAGAAACAGCCCTACGTCCTCATCTCCATGCGGGAAACGGTGGAGGATCTCCGTGCCCAGGCCAGATTAAATGGCAGGGACGAGGAGGAGATCCGCAAGATCCTTCCCGACGACGACACTGCTCACGAAAGCGGCGATCTTGCCAAGAAGGAGCTGGAGAACACCCGCTGTATCGCCCTCATCAAGCTCTGGAAGGGGGAGGACGGCAGAGTCCGCTTCCGCAAATCCACAAAGAACGCCGTGATCAAGGAGGAAACGGATCTGGGTCTTTCCCGCTATCCCCTGGCGGTGATGAACTGGACTCCCGTGAAGAATTCCTGGCACGGTCAGGGGGTGGCCACGGGGCTCATCGAAAACCAGATCTTCATCAACAAGGGCTTTGCCATGGTGATGAAGCACATGATGGATACCGCCTTCTCCAAGGTGGTGTACGACTCCACGGTGATCGACCAATGGTCCAACCGTGTGGGGGAGGCGGTGGCGGTCAACGGTCCCGTGGAAAGCGTGGCAAAGGTGTTGTCCTCCGGGCAGATGCAGTCCGGGATGCTGGACGTGATCAACCTTGCCATCTCCGCCACCAAGGAGTTTATGGGAGCTACGGATACCGCTTTGGGAGACGTGCTTCCCACCAACACCTCCGCCATTCTGGCGTTGCAGAAGAGCTCCTCCGTTCCCCTGGAGGGGGTGAAGAGAGCTCTGTACCAGTTCGTGGAGGATATCGGTCTGGTGTGGCTGGACTTCCTCTTTGCCTACTACGACGATGCCCGTCTGGTGCCCGTGGGTGCAGAGGGTAAGATCGACTACCTGCCCTTTATGATGTCCTCTCAGAAGGACAAGCTGTACGGCTGCCGCGTGGACGTGGGCGGCGGCAGTTACTGGTCGGAGGTGTCCACCCTGAACACCTTGGACAACCTTTTGAAGCTGGGTAAGATCACCATGTCCCAATACCTTGAGCGTCTTCCCGACGAGCTGATTCCCAAAAAGCGGGAGCTGTTGGAGGAATGCAGAGCAGCGGAAGCGCAACAGACAGAAATCATCCAAGAAGAAAGGATCTGAATATGAAAACCGTAAATAACGAACAAGTGCTGGACGTGGTATACGATCTGGCCTCCGCCATGGGCTTGCGCATCGGAGAGTTTCTGGAGCGTTTGCAGGCGGATTACGGCGACCCCGCCATTGACACCGCAGGCTTGCCCGAGGAGGTGGTGGCAGAGCTGGAAAACGCCAAGGCCTTGCGCAAGGAAAGCAGGGAGGCCAAGCGCAAGCAGGAGATGGCGGACAAGCAGAACAAGGAGATCTCCGCCTTCCGCGCCCAGTTCCCCGATCTGCCCGCCGCCGAGATCCCCGAGGAGGTTTGGGCAGAGGTTGCCTCCGGCATGGACCTTCTCCACGCCTACGCCTTTTATCTCATGACCAACGGCAAGAAGGGTACCCGTGCCGAGGACGTGAACAAGGGCAATCTGGCAAGAAGCGCCCCCGCATTGGGAGAGGGAAGCACCGAGCCCTCCTTCACCCGTGAAGAGGTGGAGAGAATGTCCCAGAAGGACGTGAAGAAAAACTACAAGAACATCCTGCGCTCTATGGGCAAATGGAAGCTTTGATCACTACTTAAAAAGGAGAAATCGAACAATGGCAAATTACAACAGCATTGAAAAGATCATCAGCGCGGAGATCATCCGCACCAACGAGGACAACCTGCTGGCGAACACCATCTGCAACACCGCCTTCGTGGGGGACATCAAGAACAAGGGGGATTCCGTCACCTTCATCGGTCTGAACGATCCCGCCGTGTACGACTACGACGGCAGTCTCACCTACGAGGACATCGACGACCACGCCACCACCCTGTACGTGGATCAGGACAAGGCTTTTTCCTTTAAGGTGAAGGACATCGAGGAGCTTCGTTCCTCCATCGGTCTTGCGGACAGCCAGACCAAGAGAGCCAGCTACCTGCTGAGAAACCAGGTGGATACCTACGTCTTCGGCCTCTACGGCGACGCGGGCGTTTCCATGGAGGAGACTGAGGTCACTCCCGAAAACGTTCTGGCGGTGGTCACCGCCATGAAGCAGAAGCTGGAGGAGGCAAACGTCCCCGACGGCAGAACCTGGATCGTGGTGCCTCCCTTCATCAAGTCTAAGCTGCTTCTGGCAGGCGTTAAGTTCCAGATCAACAACGGCGTCAACGGCACCGGTGCGGTGGGCTTCACCGACGAGCTGGGCTGTGACGTGTACGTGTCCAACCAGCTTGCCACCGAGGACGGCAAGACCATGATGCTGGCAGGCTCCTACTCCGCCATCGCTTATGCGGAGCAGGTGCTGGAGACTCAGGTCATCGACCGCATGGAGGGCTCCTTCGACAAGGCTGTGAGAGGCCGTCTGGTCTTCGGTGCCAAGGTCATCAAGCCCGAAGAGCTGGTTTGCTGTCCCGTTACCGACGGCGCCAACGTATAAACATCGTTTTGAAAGGAGAATCAGAGCATGACTTTGAACGCAACCTACATCCACAAGAACTTTGCCCCCTCCCAGGTGGCATTTACCCCCATCACCCAGGGCGACTGCACCGTGGATCTCACCGACTGCAAGGAAGAGCCCATTCTGTTGGTGGACACCTCCGCCTGCTCCGGTGACGTTACCCTGACCATGGCGGTAGGGGATTACGCCTCTGCAAGGATCATCCCCGCCATCACTCTTCCCGCGGGAGGCGTGGCCATGGTTCCCGTTTCCACCGGCGAGGTGATGCAGGCAGACGGCTGTCTCCATCTTACCTTCGCCTCCTTCAGCGGTGCTGCCGCCGCCGTGCTGAAGAAGCGCTACGTGACCAATCATTGATGAAGCGAAGGGGCGGGCTTGACAGTCCGCCCCTTGCCCTTTTTTGAAAGGAGGAAGAAAGGTTGAAAGCAAAGGAAATTTTTGAACAGGCCATGGATCTTTGCGCTCTGCGAGGAAGCAACGGAGACGGCGACCCCTATTTGCCCTCCGACGTGGACGATCTGGGGGTTCGTGCCGTGGGCATTCTGAACGTGCTCATGGGAGAATTGCACCCGTTGGAAGAGCGTTTGACAGGGAAGGAGCGTCCCTACGCCCGCATCTACGGGCTGGAGGAGACGGTGGATCTCTGCGAGGGCATCTGCCGTTGCGTATTGCCCTACCGTCTGGCGGCTCTTTTGGTGGCAGAGGAGGACAGGGAGCTTTCCGATCTGCTTCGCCACCACGCCTCGGAGGCGGCCAAGGGTCTGCTGGCTGACGGTGCCTCCCGGGTACACACCATTCTGGAGGTGTATCAATGAAGGAACGGATGACGGTGACGGAGTTTTTCGGGCTGGACGAGCGGCAGGTGTTCTCCCGGGATCTTTCCCGCTCACCGGATATGCGCAACTTCAAGGTGACGGAAAACCGTACCCTGCAAAAGCGGGGAGGCATCGCCGCGGCATTCACCGCACCCCAAGAGATCGACGGGTTTTGGTGCGGCTATCTCAACGGGACGGAATATCTGCTTTACCCGGCAGGGGGGACGTTATACGCCGTGACGCGGGACAGCGAAACTCCCCGGGCGGTGGGGAACGTGGGCGAAGGAAAGCACACCATGTTCTCCTTTGCGGGGAGGGTGTATATGAAAAACGCCGCAGGCTATTACCGCTTTGACGGCACGGGAGTGGAGGAGGTGGAGGGATATATCCCTTTGGTGGCCATCGGCTGTGCTCCCGACGGCGGAGGAAGCAATTTCGAGGACGTGAATATGCTTACCTCCAAGAGAAGAGTCCGCTTTTCCTGCGATGGGGAGGCTAAGACCTTCACCCTGCCGGAGAGAGAGCTTGCGGGAATCGTTTCCATCACCATGAACGGGGTGGCCTATCCCTTGCCCTACAACGCCGACCTTGCCGCGGGAACGGTGACCCTGGACACTCCCCCCGTGCAAGGCTTTGATAACCTGGAGATCATCTACGACAAAGGAAGCGACCGCAGAGAGGTGATCCTGAAGGCCGACGGGGTGATGCTCTTCGGAGGCGATACCGACGGACACGTGTTTTTGTGGGGAAATCCGGACTATCCCGCCTACCGCTTCCATTCCGAGCTGGCAGACGGTCAGCCCTCGGCGGAATACTTCCCGGAAAACAACTACACCATCATCGGAAGCTCTCCCATTACGGACATCATCTCCCAGTACGACCGCCAGCTGATCTTTACCAAGGAGCGTGCGTACTATTCCTACTGTCAGCTGTTGACCGGGGTGGACGGACATCTGTACGCCTCCTTTCCCGTGTATAACCTGAACGGGGAAAAGGGAAGCTTGCTTTCCGGGGCGGGCTGTATCATGAACAACGAGCCTGTGACGCTGTGCGCCGATGGGTTGAACTATTGGCAATCCACGGCGGTGGAAAACGAAAAGAACGCAGTTTGCTTCTCCGCCCCGGTGGGGAAGACTTTGCGCAGGGTGCTGGCCTCGGGGGATCTTGATCACCTGCGGCTGTACAACCACCGTGCAGCAGGGGAGCTGTACCTTATCTGCGGTGAGGTGGCGTTGATCTACAACTACAAGCTGGGGGTCTGGTACGCCTACGACAATTTTGAGGCGGAGCATCTCGGGGAGTTCGGAGGCAACTTGTATTTCACCCGAGGGAATCGGGTGCTGTATCTGGATCCCGATGCGGCCTACGACGAAGACGGGATCATCAAGGCCTATTGGGAATCTCCCAAAACGCCTCTGCAATCCGACGGCAAGCGGAAGCGCCTGTCGGAGATGGCCTTGGAGCTTCACACCGCAGGAGAGCCCATTCTGGACGTGATCTACGGCGAGGACATGGAGCACGGGGTGGTCTTGAACCCCAAGCATGAAGGGGAAGGCCTTTTGGATCTCCATTTCCGCACGGGGGCTTTGCGGTGCTCCCGTTTGGGGATCCGCTTCCAGGAGCAGGACTATGCTCACAATGAACTAATTTCCATGACCTTGGTCTATGGAAGGAAAGGACGATATGAAAGAAACGGAATATAATTCTTGGCTGGAAGAAGCCAAAACGGCGCTGGATACCTTTTCCGCAGGGCAGGAGGAGCTGGCAAAGCTGTATCAGCAGGCCATGGCCAACGCCAAAACGGAGCATGAAGCCCAAAAAGAACAGCTTGCAAAGGACACCGTTGCAAGCAAGAACCAAGCGGTGGTGGACAATGCAAAGACGGAAAGAGATCTGGACCGCACCCTTGCCTCCCGGGGGCTGTCCTTTTCCGGGGAGAACGCCCAGACGGGGCTGGATCTGGCCTTGGATCTGCGGAGTCGTCTGGCGGAGCTGGATGACAAGGAGGACCGTCTTTCCGCCGAGCTGGACGGTAAGCACAACGACACCCAAACCAAACTGGCCATGGAGTATGCCGAAACGCGCTCCGCAGGGGCGGAAAAGCTTGCGGATATGATGCTGGGGATGGCGGCTGTTTCTCCCGAGGCCCCCTCGGAAAACGGACCCGCTACCCCCGAGACGGCTCCCGAGCCGGACAATCTCTACGGCATTCCCATGCCCGACCTGACGGGGCTGAGCTTCTCCGCACGGGTCAAGGCCATGGCGGAGTACGCTACGAAGGTGCAGGCGGCAAAGGAGCTGGCGGAGAAATTCACTCCCACCGTTTCCGCCAAGGAGCTGGCAAAGCAGTTGGTCTCCGTGGCGGGGGAGAACGGGATCGTCGGTAGCATCGCCCAGCAGGAGACCTTGGAGACCATGCTTTCTAAGCTGTTGGAGGCCCACGACCTTTCTCCCACGTATCTGGAGGAATTGATGCTGAACCTGCGTTCCCTGGGCTACCGTCCCGATTACCGCGAGGACGTTGCCTACGGTATGGAGGATCTGCAGAACCGCTCCGTGGAGGCGAGAGACAGCTATTACGAACGCTACTACCGTCTGTACCGCTCCGCAGGCTACGAGCCCGAGGAAAGCGACCGTCTGGCGGCAGAGCAGGCGCTGTTCCTGCAGTTCGTGTTCCTCTACCGCAACAGCAGATCCAAGGAGATGTTCGAGACCGCCATGAGCGGCCTGGGCTACCGCAAGGAGCTGGATGACTTTTACGGGGCCATCTCCAAGGACCCCGACAAGTACGGTCTGGGCTCTTCCTTGGAGAAGTAAAGAAAGGATGGACGTTATGGAACTGATGGAATTTCTCCGCCCCGAGCTGGCGGTGCTGGTGCCCGTGCTTTACGTTTTGGGCGTGGTGCTCAAAAAGAGTCCCTTGCAGGATTGGCTGATCCCCTTCGTGCTCTGCGTGGCAGGGTGCGTGCTGTCCTTCCTGTATCTGGTGTCCTTGGGGGTGGATTCTCCCGCAGATTGGCTGTCGCTGACCTTTTCCGCCATCACCCAAGGGGTGATCTGCGCCGCCTGCAGTGTGTACGCCAAAAATCTGATCAAGCAGGCAAAGGAGGGGATGGACCGTGAAACGTAGATGGTTTGACCTGCCCGTAAAGCTTTACCGTGCTTTGTACGAAGCTTTGTTTTTCTGCCTTTACGGCGCGGAATGACGGGGGAGATCTACGAGCTGTTGGCGGTGTTCTTCTCCTCGGCAGGGGTGCTGGGCACAGCCGTCTCCGCCGTGCTGGCCCATATGCTCCGCCGTGCCAAAAAGGATGCGGAGCAAAAGCGCAAGGAGCGGATCGCCCTGGAGCTTTACCGCTTGGAGGGGGAAGAATTGCTTTCCGCATTGGTGCTGGCCTTGGTGCGGGCGGGGGACGCCCAAGACCCCACCTTGGAGACGGCGGCCAAGGCCTATGAACAGCATTGGGAAAAGCGAAAGCATTTCTGCAACGAGTTTATCACCAAGCACACCGCCGTGTAACCTATGGAAAGAAGGTTCTCCAAAAGGCCTTCTTTCTTCTTATATACGAAATAGACGGGGTTGACATTTTTTGGAGAATCTGGTATAGTAGAGTTACCAAGTCGAAATCAAAACAGAAGGGAGTATTCTTTTATGAAGAAAACCCTGTTATGCTTGATGATCGCTTGCGCATTCCTTTGCGTATTGGTCTCTTGTACCGCCTCTCCCGAGGAGAGTGCGCCTGCTTCCTCTTCGGCAGACTCCGTGGCGGAATCTATGCCTCCCGCAGAGGAATCCGTATCCTCCGAGCCGGAAGCAAGTGAACCCGAGGCCAGCGAACCCGAAGCAAGCGAGCCCGAGATCAGCGAACCCGAGGTCAGTGGACCCGAGGTCAGCGAGCCCGAGGTCAGCGAGCCCGAGGTGAGTGAACCCGAAGTAAGCGAACCCGAAGTAAGTGAACCCGAGGTCAGCGAACCCGAAGTAAGTGAACCCGAGGTCAGCGAACCGGAAACGGTATTTGCGGAGAACGTAGAGATCTCCTCTTCCAAGGAAGAACTGTATCCCGGCGAAACTGCCACCCTCACCGTTACGGTGACCCCCGAGGAAGCCACCGACAAGAGCGTGATTTGGGAAATCGACTCCGGCAGTGAATACGCTACTCTCTCTGCCGACGGTGTGCTCACCACCAAGGCGGCAGGCACCGTGGTGGTCAAGGTCACCACCAAGGATGGCTCCGACATATCCGCATTCTATACGATTACTGTGAAGGCTGTTCCCGCTTCCTCTATCACCATCAGCGGTGACAAGGAAGTGACGGCGGGCGGCCGGATCACCCTCACTGCCACCGTGAAGCCGGAGGATGCTGACAAGGGCGTGGTTTGGACTGTTGAATCCGGAGAGAAGTTTGCTTCTATCTCTGCAGATGGCGTTCTCACTGCGGTCGCTCCCGGTGAAGTGGTGGTCAAGGCCACCGCAAAGGATGGCTCCGGTGTGTCCGCCACCTATACCGTTACCGTGAAGCCTGTTTTGGTGACCTCCATCACCATCAGCGGCAACACCACCGTGGAGGAGGGTAAGACGGTTACTCTGTCTGCCGCCGTGAAGCCCGACAACGCCACCAATAAGGGCGTGACTTGGTCTATCGAATCCGGCAGCAAGTATGCTTCCATCTCTGCCGACGGTGTTCTGACGGCGAAGGCCGCAGGTAAGGTCACCGTAAAAGCCACCGCAAAGGATGGCTCCGGTGTGTCCGCCACCTATACCGTTACTGTGAAGCCTGTTTTGGTGACCTCCATCACCATCAGCGGCAACACCACCGTGGAGGAGGGTAAGACGGTTACTCTGTCTGCCGCCGTGAAGCCGAGCAATGCTTCCAACAAGGAAGTCACTTGGTCTATCGATTCCGGCAGCAAGTATGCTTCCATCTCTGCCGACGGTGTTCTGACGGCGAAGGCCGCAGGTAAGGTCACCGTAAAAGCCACCGCAAAGGACGGCTCCGGTGTTTCTGCGACTTATACCGTTACCGTAAAGGCGGGTGCTATGTGGGAAGGGGAAGGCACCAAGGCCAATCCGTTCCTCATTAAGAACCTTACCGATCTGAAAAATCTGCAGAAGGTGGTGGACAAGAAGGGCTATTACTTCCTGCAGGTTGCGGATATTGACTGTTCTTCCGTGGAGACCTGGATCGTCATCGGTACCGATGAAAATCCCTTCCGCCATCACTACGACGGCGGCGGATACACCATCAAGGGTCTGCATTTTGCAGGTGAGACCGGCGGGTTGATCACCGTTGCGGAGGACGCCACTTTCCGTGATATCCATATCGAAAATGTCACCGCAAGGGACGTACAAGCATACCTTGGCTCCATAGTAGGCTACGGCATCAACTGCTCCTTCTATGGTTGCAATGCCAAAGTGGATTTCAGCGGGTCGTACCCCAACGTGGGCGGTATCGTCGGCTACGTGGTGCTGAACGAAAACCAGACGGTATTGATGGAAAACTGCCATGCGGAGGGTACCATCGACGGCGGTGCCTATAGCGGCGGCTTGATCGGACATATTTACAAGTATTACGAAAATAACGAAACTCCCGAAGAACCCAAGGCGGCGGTGACCGATTGCTACGCCAACGTGGAGATCTCCGTGCTTGGCGGTGCCGGTGACGGCGCCAATGCGGGCGGGCTCATCGGTTGCTCCAACGGCGTGAAGATCCATCATTGTCATGCCACGGGCAACGTGATTGCTAAGTTTGAATACTTGGGCGGCTTGGTGGGGCAATCCGGCTACGCTTGCGAGATCGCCTACTGCTACGCCACGGGAGACGTGACCTGCACCTCCGACGATCAGTACGGCGGCGCCTTTGCAGGGGGCTTGGTAGGGTATATGTTCAGCGATACCCACGTTCACGATTGCTACGCCACGGGAGATATTTCCGCTCCCGACGTGGGTTGGAGCAACTGTCAGGATAAGCCTTCCATGGACGGCGGTCCTTGGCTGAACTACCGCAATCCCTGCGGCTCCTTGATCGGTTGCATCCACGTGATCGGTCAAAGCTACAAGATGGAGCTTTACAACTGCTACGCCACGGGCACGGTGTATGCGCCCAAGATCTGCGAGGATGACCGCGTTTACTGCCACGGTGCAGTGGTAGGGTGTATCTACGACCACGTCACCCGCCGCAACGTCATCGACAAGAGCAAGTACGATCAGACCGATTGGGCAGGCTTCAGCGAACTCCCCTTTACACGGTTGGAGAGCTGTTTCAACGTGGAGGCTTTGCGTACCTACTTCCGGCCCATCACCGAGTTTACCAGATCTTCCCAGCGCAAGTACGAAATGCCCATCCACGAATACGTTACCATCGTCACCACCACACAACTGAAGGATCAATCCGTCTTTGAGGGCTGGGACTTCCAAAACGTGTGGATCATGGGCGAAAACGGACCCGAGCTGCGATAAGGAATCAAACGGTTTTACACAGAAATAAACAAAGAGCAGAGAGCAGACGGTGTTCTCTGCTCTTTATATTTGGTGAAGTTTTCGCTTTTTGCGAAAGTGAAGTTACGCAAAGAATCGTTTGCGCAGTGAAGTTCGTCTGAACGTCGAGTGAAGTTCAGTTTGCCCGCTTTGCCGAAGGCAAAACTTCACGTTCTGCAGGAACACTTCACTTTCGCAGAAAACTTCACTTGCCCCAAGGGGGCAAACTTAGTTTCTTTGCGTCTGAAAAGACGCAAAGCGGCTTCCTTTTTGCTCTTGAAATGTTCATATCTTTGTGGTACAATGGGAGCAATTGAAAGGAAGGTACTGTATGAAGAACATCTGGAAGAAATATTGGCCCCTTTGCAGCTTGGCCGCGATCCTGCTGGCAGTGGGGTTGGCGTTTTTGATCTACGCCATGCGCTCCACCCCCCAAAAGGCTGTGGAGGGATATATCCGCGCCTCTTTGGAGTATGACGTGGATGGGCTTTTGGAGCACGCCTCGGAATACCAGCTCACCTCCCTTGCGGGGAACGTGGAGATGGATCTTGAGACCTTGCGGGAAATGCTGACGGTAGCCTATCAGCAGGCGGCGGAATACAGCGAGACGGGGAAGATCAAGTTCTACTCCGAAGAGCCTGTTTACGTTGTTCACGGCTCCGATCAATACAACGAGTTTTTGGATCGCTACGGGGTGCGTGCCACTCCCGAGGACGTGGACGAGATGGCCATCGTATCGGGGACGTATTACGTGGACGGCAAATTGAAGGATAAATACCGCGTAGTGGCGGTGAACTGCGGCGGCACTTGGTATTACGGCTTTATTGAGTGAGGAAAAAGGATATGAAGATCGAAAGAAAAGACGGCAAGCTTTTGGTGACGGTGGAGACCCAAGGCAACGTAGACGACCAAAGAGATCTCCGCCAGCCCTTCCGCAATCGCTTTGCGGGTGGTACTTATACCGCCACCCTTTCCGAGGCGGAGGATCTGACTCCCCCTGCGGCCATCCGCTACACCAAGCGTGGCGGCGGTGTGTACGTTTACAGCAACAACCCCGAGATGCTGGCACCCCCGGACGTGGGGCAGGCCATTCTGAAAAACCAGGGGCTGACAGGGGAAATCTTCTTCACCTACGAGCATTCCAACCATACCGGTGCGCCCTTCTTCCTGGGGTATCAGCTTCGTAACGAGGAGGAGCACCCCGTGGAGGTAACGGTGCTGAACATCGGCAACCAGGTGCGGGGCGAATGGCTGGGTCAAAGAGAATGGAGCGATTTTTACAGCCTGAAGTTTGACCTGCCTGCCGATTACTTCCTGGAAGACGGCAAGACGGTGAACCCCATCTACGTGGGGTGCGATTATATTGACTACACCCCTCAGCTCTATACCCCCGAGGTGTTTACCATCCCCGCAGGGGGCTATCTCTGGGTGCTGGGCGGTACCTCCGGGGATCTGGCCTACGGCTCCCTTTCGGGAAAGACGGCGGATCAGGCCGTTCTGAACGGCAAGTGTGCCAACGGCGCGGTGCGCTTTATCGTCAGCGGCGGCAAGGTGACGGGTACCTTCTGGTGCTACACCGAGCCCGCTCAGTGCGACCCCGCAAAGCCCCAGCAGGGCTACGTGGTCAACCGTGACGGCAGAAACTACGCCGCCCAGTACAAGGGCATTGACGACACCACCGTCGGCCTTGCGGAGACGGAGGCGATGTGGATCTTCGGCGACGCCACCAAAGCGGGCAGACTCCCCGTGGAGTACACCGTCCGCCGTGACCCGGAGCATCTTTCCGTGACGGAGCCATATACACGGCTGAACCTGCGGGACTACAAGGTGGAAAGCGATTGCTGGCTCACCTCCCTGAATCCCAACGACAATCCCACCGCCGTGGGCACGGATATGATCGTCTTCAAGTGCGTTACCGAGGATGGCAGAGAGGTGTGCATAGACACCGAGACCACCGACGGGGAAGGGAAGAAATCCAACATCGGCAACTGGATGATGCAGAACCAGGTGAACTACACCTTCGCCAACGCAGGCAAACGGGACAGACGTTTGAAGATCTATTCCCGTGGCACCGGCGTTCTTGCGGTGATGGTGCGGGAGGAAAGCGGCAGACTTCTGGAAAAGAAGCTGCTGTTGCAGCCCTACAACTTCGACAAAAAGGAAAACGCCTTTGCAGGGGTGGACAGAGACCTGCTGGTGGAAAAGAACGGCCGCTGGTGGTTCCCCGTTTCCGACGGCAGACCCTTCTGCGACGTGTGGGACCAGCGTTCTCTGGCATACCAGCTTACCGTCCCTGCCGAAACGGTGTGCAGGATCTCCATTGACGACCTGATCTTGGCCAATTCCTGCGGCGGCGTGAACCATTGGGTAGAGATCGACTAAACGAATCAAGAAGGACGATGGCTTTGTTCCATCGTCCTTTTTGCGTAGTGCTGTTGAAAAGGCTATTCCATTGCGCTTTCCATTGCCAGACATTCCAAAAACGCGGGATCTGCGGCAATGGGGGAATCCTCCCCGGGGAGACAGCTTTTCAGGTAGAAGTCGAAATTGCTTTTCAGCTCTGCCACCTGCTTGCGGTTGCCTTGCTCTTTGCAGATGCGGTGATCGGAGAGCAGATCCTCGGCAAGCGCACGAATGGTCGCCAAGGCTTTTTGAGGCTGTGAACAGGCGAGATACTCCTTGGCCAGGTGGTTGTACCCGCTGTAAAGCCATTTGGTGTGGATCCCATAGTCCCATGTCAGAGTGTCACTGAATTTGACCGCGGACAAAAGCGCCTGCCATGCGGCAACCGCCTCCGTATCGTGGGCAATGGAAAGGCGGCTTGCCTTCACCGCCAAAGCCCGCAGATATTGGTGGGTGGCTTCCAGGCATTCCCGGGAGGCGATTTGGATGCAGGCTTGGTGGTCGCCCTTGGCGGAAGCGATCTCGATCTCCATGGCGGAACGGATGCCCCCTCTTTGGGGCAGGCTCTCCGCCAGCTCCTCTGCGGGAGAAAACTCACGGTTGTACAGATAGAGAACGATCAGGGTCTGCTTGGCGTCGGTGACGCGGGTGACGTCCCGGTCGTAGCGGATCACCCCGCGGAGAAGGCTCACCGCCTCCCGATACAGCTTGTCCTTTTCCTCTTTGGGGTTGCTTCCGTAGTACAGTACCCGTGTGAGGCTGTCCGCGCACAAAAGCTTCACCTCGTGATCCAGGGGATATTTCTTGAGATGCGCCTTGTAAAGCTTGTAGCAGGCGTAGTAGGCGTCGTCGGTACGGCCGTACACCTTCCCGATGCCTCCCGTGATGGCCTCCGCCTCCGCCAGCAGGGCGGTTTTGTCTGCCTGTTCGTCTCCGCCCACCCCCAAAAGGCAATCGGTGGTGACCTCCAGGATGGCGGCCAGGGGGACGATCTGGGAGATATCCGGCATGGTGCTGTCGCATTCCCATTTGGAAAGGGCCTGGACGGAAACGCCCAGCTGCTCCGCCAGCTCCGATTGGGTGAGCTGTGCTTCCTTCCGCAAGGTCTTTAAGCGTTGACCGAAGGTAAACATGGTTTTTGCTCCTTTTTTCTTGATGGAGATAGTATAGCACACTTTGGAGCGCCTGTAAAGAAAAAGATAGGAGAGCTTTCGCTCTCCTATGGGTTGATTTGATTCTTGGGTATATCTTATTCATCGGTTTCTTTTTTGACGGTGGTACAAGAAGAAATCAGCATTCTGCGCAAATTGCCGCACATGCGGTTCACGCGGCGAAAGGTCTGGTCATCAAGACGGCCGGTGGCGTTCATCAGCTTTAACCAGTAATGGGTTTCGTTGGCCTCTTTTAACGCGATCCCCATTTTAGACGCAAAATCCTTTCTGCTTTGTGCGTACTGTGCTTCGTGGACGTTTGCACCGATGGATGTACCCGATCTTGCGAATTGGTCAAGCATGTAGGTGCTTTTGGGGACTTTGATGCTGTCGGCGATCGTGACTACCTCTACGGCAAATTCAAAAGAGAGATCAAGGATCTTATTGTCGGACATACGATACCTCCTGCAAAAATGAAATACCCGCCTGCGCGGGTGTGAAATACTTGCTGTCGCAAGTATGAAAACGGCTGGCGCCGTATGAAATGATATCCGTTCCTTATATGGCGACGCCATATATCACACGCGAAGCGTATATCATTGTGACGCAGTCGCTTTCACCCGTTCCGTAGGAACGGATATCATTACAAAAAGCACTTCCGAAGAAGTGCTTTTTGTCTGGAGCGGATTACGGGGGTCGAACCCGCTACCTCAACCTTGGCAAGGTTGCGCTCTACCAAATGAGCTAAATCCGCATAACAGTTCTCTTGCGAGAACTGTGGCGATTCGAAGGGGACTCGAACCCCTGACCTCCGCCGTGACAGGGCGGCGTTCTAACCAACTGAACTACCGAACCAAACTGGAGCTGATGGCGGGATTCGGACCCGCGACCTCATCCTTACCAAGGATGTGCGCTACCACCTGTGCCACATCAGCATCTTGTTTTTGAATAGGGGAGAAATTTTGGAGGCGCCACCCAGAATCGAACTGGGGATAAAGGTGTTGCAGACCTCTGCCTTACCGCTTGGCTATGGCGCCATTTTCCAAACTTCTGACAGGGCCAATAGGTAAGCCCTTGGAGCGGATTACGGGGGTCGAACCCGCTACCTCAACCTTGGCAAGGTTGCGCTCTACCAAATGAGCTAAATCCGCATTTTGACGTTCAATCGCAAACGCAACGCAGGAATTCCTGCATTGCGTTCGCTCTTGACTCTGGTGCCTCCGGTCGGAATTGAACCAACGACACGAGGATTTTCAGTCCTCTGCTCTACCAACTGAGCTACAGAGGCGTATAGTCAGCATTGAAGATCGCCGCTGACCAATGGCGATTCGAAGGGGACTCGAACCCCTGACCTCCGCCGTGACAGGGCGGCGTTCTAACCAACTGAACTACCGAACCGTGTGCATCCGAGGGTGTTCCCTCAGCGCGCTTTAAAATAATACCACATCTTTTCCCATTTTGCAAGTGTTTTTTAAGAAAAAAGTGACCAAATTTGCATTTTTATTTTGTGCGTTTTTTACAATTGCTCCTGTTACATGGTAAGATCGGCAAATTCTGCCCCCAAAAAGGCGCACAATTCCACGGGATCAAGGCAAAATTGCTTTCCCCGCTGCCCTGCGCTGAGGTAGATACGGTCAAACAGGGTAGCGGTCTCGTCGAAGTAAGTAGGGAAGGGCTTTTTCATCCCCACGGGGGAACAGCCGCCCCGCAGGTAGCCTGTCAAGGGCAACAGATCCTTCATGGGGATCATCTCCACCCGCTTATCCTTTGCCGCCAGGGCGCATTTCTTCAGATCCAGTTCCTCCGCCACGGGGATGACGAACACCAGGTAGCCGTTTTTACTTCCCTTGGCCACCAGGGTCTTGAACACCTGCTCGGGCGGAAGGTTCAGCTCCTTTGCGATGTGTACCCCGGAAAGGTCGTTTTCGTCCACGGGATAGGAAAGGGTGTCAAAGGCGATCCCCGCCGTCTCCAAAATCCGCATGGCGTTGGTTTTTTCTTCCTTCTGTTTTCCCACGTTCCCCTCCGAAATCCGAGAAAAGCCTTGCAAAGCCCAAATCGTTGTGCTATCATTATATCCGTAAAGACTGCATTTTGCAAGAGGTATTTTCCCTTTTCACGGAGGTTTTTTATGAGCGTTTATAAGATCCGTCTCGGCACCCCCGAATCCTTCGTCCCCACCCGTTTTGCACCCCCTTCCCGCTTGCCCGTGGAGGAGCGGGGGCCGGAGGCGTTGCCCCCTTGCCTTGCGGGGCTGACCTATTCCGCAGGTACCCGCGGGGTGAAGATCACTCTGCCCGTGGACAACAGCGTTTCCCTGTACGGCTTCGGCCTGCAGCTGAAGAGCTTCCGTCAGAACGGCAAAAAGAAGACCATTCGTCCCAACGCCGACCCAAAAAGCGACAGCGGTGATTCCCACGCCCCCGTGCCCTTTTTGGTGACCACGGCGGGGTTCGGTCTTTTCGTGGACACGGCGCGGTACTGCGATTTTTACTGTAATCTTTCCCCAAAGCCTGTTTCCAAGCCCCAAAACGCCGCGGAGCGCATGGATATGAACGATATGATCGGCGGCAACGCAGGGGGAGACTTGGTGGTGGAGGTCCCCGTGGCCCGGGGCGTAGATCTGTACTGCTTCACCGGGGACACGGTTTTGGAGATCGTTTCTCAGTACAATCTGTTCTCCGGCGGGGGTTGTATGCCGCCTCTTTGGGGGCTTGGCAACTTCTACCGTTGCGACATGACCTTCCGTGACGAGCAGATTTTGGAATTGGCCAAGCGGTTCAGAGAATTGGACATCCCCTGCGACGTCATCGGTCTTGAGCCGGGCTGGCAGACCCACGCCTATTCCTGCTCCTACCGTTGGGACTCCCAGCGCTTTCCCAACCCCGCAAAGACGGTGGCGGAATTGAAAAAAGACGGCTTCCACGTGAATCTGTGGGAGCACGCCTTCACCCACCCCACGGCGGAAAAGTACGAAGAATTGCTTCCCTATGCGGGGGATTCCCTGGTCTGGAACGGGCTGGTTCCTGATTTCTCTCTGGAAGAGGCGGGAAAGCTGTTTACGGAGATGCAAAAGCCCTTGATGGATATGGGCATTGACGGCTTCAAGCTGGACGAATGCGACGGCAGTGACTTCACAGGGGGCTGGACCTTCCCCAACTGCGCCTCCTTCCCCTCGGGAATGGACGGAGAGCAGTATCACAGCCTGTTCGGACTTTTGTACGCAAAGACCATGGAGAAGGCCTTGGGGAACACCCGTACCCTTTCCCAGGTGCGGAATATGGGCGCCTTGGCGGCTTCCTATCCCTTCGTGCTGTATTCCGACCTGTACGGCCACAGAGAGTTTTTGACAGGGCTGGTGAACGCAGGCTTTGCGGGACTTTTGTGGTCCCCCGAGGTGCGCCATGCGGAAAATGCAGAGGATCTGTTGCGCCGCATTCAAAGCGTGATCTTCAGTCCCCAATCCTTGGTGAACGCCTTCTATCTGCCCGATCACCCCTGGGTACAGCATGATTGCGTGGAGGGGGCAAGGGCGCTGTTCCGCCTGCGGATGTCCCTGCTTCCTTATCTGTACACCGCCTTCTACGATTACAAGACTACGGGCAAGCCTCCCGTGCGTGCCTTGGTGTGCGATTATCAGAACGAGAAGGAAGCCCACGATTGCTCCACCCAATGGCTGTTTGGGGACAGTATCATCGTGGCGCCCCTCGTCTACCCGGAAAAGGAACGGGACGTCTGGCTTCCCACGGGGGAGTGGTACGACTTCTTCACCGGGGAAAGGCTGGAAGGGGGCACTCGCCACGTGGTCACCGACGGTATTCCCGTGTACGTCAAGGGAGGAACCCTCCTGCCCTTTGCACAGCCCGTGGAGCATATTGCCCCCGACACCCGGTTCGAGATCACCTTGCGTGCCTACGGCGATTGTAAAGCCGCTGTATGCCGTTTGGTGGAGGACGACGGGGAGACGCATTCCGCATCCTACCGCCTGCTGGAGGTCACCACAGAGCGTTACGAAACGGATAGCTTCCGCTACCGTGTCGCGGGTGTAGAGCAGTATTAAAGAAATACAAAAGGAGCATGGACAGCGTGTTCATGCTCCTTTGCTGTTTTGGGAAGACAATCCAATCAAAATTCGCTCACGGTGAGCTTTTTGATCACGGTGCTTTTCGTGTATTTGCCCATGATCTCCATGGCGGTCTTCATGTGGGGTTGGGTCATGTGAATCTTCTGGTGCTCGGCGCTTTCCCATTCTTCATAAAGCACCATGGTCTTGCCGTCCTCCACGGAAGAATAGTAGTCGTAGGTGAGACAGCCGTTTTCGCTTCTGATAGCGGCAAGGACGCCGCTTTCTGTCATTTCTTTCACGGCTTTTTCTCTGTCCCCTTGGTTTTCGAAGGTGTAGATCACGGAAATAATAAAGTCTGCCATAATTTTTCTCCTTTTGATGGTCATGCTTTCGTAGCCCGCAAAGCGGGCGGATGGGAAGGATTTTGTGAGCGAAGCCACAAAATCCCGGTTGAAAAAGGATCCCTTTTTCAACCCTTCCCTGCAAACAGGGTCTTTTTCAGTTCGTCCAACTCGTCTTCGGAAAGCTCTGCCCGTTCGTCGTAGCGGGCGGAAACGTAGAGGTCAAAGAGCTGTTCCTCGGGCGGGGCGTTTTCCCGCCTGTGCTGCAGCTCCAAGGGGGTGTCGGCGCTTTTTGCGGGCATCCCCTCCTTGAGACGGCGGGTGATCAGGTGGTAATAGAGGTAGCCCAGCTTTTGGCGGGCGGTCTCCATTTGCTTCCATTTGGGAGCTTTGGGAGGCTTTTTCTTTTTCTCCGGGGCGGAAAAATCGAAGGAATAGGTGGTCTTGCCCCCCATCACGGTGCGGTTTCTGCGGAACAGCCGAAGCACCCCGTCAAATTTCTCCATCAGCTTCATGAGAAGCATGGAGGCACGGGCAAACAGCTTTTTCGCCCGCTCTGCCAAAGCGTCTTTCCATTTCTTTTTCAGCCTGCGGTACAGCTTCCACACAAGGAATCCGTCTGCCAGGCAGACCAACGCAAGCACTCCCTGCACAGGGTAGGAAAGGGTCTTGTAATGCCCCATCCAATATCCCAACAGGGCCACGAAAAAGAGGAAGGTAACAAACAGGGTGAAGGATTCCCAGTGCTTTTTTACAAAGTTCTTCATGCTTATGACCATTCCTTTCGTAGCCCGCTGGGGCGGGCGGTTCAAGTTTGAAAAAGGATCCCTTTTTCAAACTTGCCCCTCCACTAAGATCACCTGCACGTTCCGTCCCGAACGCTTCAGGGCGTACAGCAGGTCGTTCATCTTCTCGTCGGTGCCGGTGGTGATGAGGTAGATATCCACGTCGGTGGGAGTATCCTGCCCGTAGCGGGAAAGGATTACGGGCATGGAATAATCCCGTTTGGCGTAAACGTCAAGTTCCGCCATGGTGCGCAACACCTTGAGGCTATGCTCCTCCCCTCTGCCGCAGGGGATGTAGACGTAGGGGTTGTCTCCCGGGGAGCAGTTGGCGCAAAAGCCCACCTTCCCCTCGTTGTTGGCGCCCCGACAGAACAGATAGCAGGCGTAGGCAAGCCCCGTTTCCAGAAGGGCCTTGTCGTCCACGGAAGCCCCGGGGTACTCGTTGAGATCCAGAAAGATCATGGAATCCACGGTACGGGAGCTGTCGTATTCGTTGCACATCAGTTGGGCCATGCCCCCGTGAAAGGAACGGGCGGAGGCCTTGAAGTTGATGGAGCGCATAGGGTCGCCCGGGCGGTATTCACGGATCCCTACGGGGAAGAAGGGATCCTCGATGTATTTGCGGGAGGCCAGCAGATTCCCCGCACGGTAAATGGGCAGATCCCCACCCGAAGCAAGGCCTTTGGCGGCGGGATAGGCGTAAAACACGGGGGACTGCTCAAATTCAAACTCACAGCCGAAGTAATGAATGGAAGCACTTCCCAGCACGAAGCGACCCCGCTTATCCGCCCGCAGTAAATGCCGCTTGGTCACCACCCCAAAGGGCGGGATGTTGAACAGGCTGGTCATTTCGGTGTATTCTTTTAAGGGCTTGTCGTCCACGGTGATCCCTGCGGGGAGGTAGAAGGTGAGCTTCACCCGAAACAGGGGCAGCCACCCGGGGTTGCGGATGGTCTCCACCATTTCCATGGTCTCGCCCACGAACAGCCCTTCCTCCGAGAAGGTGCGGTTGTAGGACACATTCTCCAAGGCGGACAGCTTGATTTTGCGGTAGCCGTGGTACAATAGGAGCAATCCTACCACCCCAAGTCCCAAAAGTAGCCAGAAGGTGGAGTTCTGCAGCAATGCGTAAAGCTTTTCCATGGCTTATTTACGCAAGGAGAAGTTGATGTGCTCGCTGGGAACGGGAAGTGCCTCCAGAATGCGCTTCACAAGGCTCTTGCCCTGATCCCCACGGTGGGTAAAGCTGTCACGGAAGATGATACGGTGGGCCAAAACGGGCACGGCGGCCAGCTTCAGATCGTCGGGGAGGAGATGATCTCTCCCTGCCAGGGCGGCAAAGCCCATGGACACCTTCACCAAGGCGATCATGGCACGGGGAGACGCCCCCAACAGCACGGTCTTGTCCACGCGGGTGGCCTCGCAGATGGCGGCGGCGTAGCTCAAAAGATCCGGGTGGACGTACACCGTGGCAAGCTCTTCCTTGGCACGTTGGATGTCCTCGGCGGAAACGTTCCCCGAAGCGGCAACCGGCGGGGAGGACAGCTTGCGGGAGAGAATTTCCACACTTTCCTCGTGGGTGGGGTAGCCCATGGAGGTCTTCACCAGGAATCTGTCCAGCTGTGCCTCGGGAAGCTCAAAGGTACCCTTGGTCTCCACGGGGTTCTGGGTGGCGATGACCATAAAGGGCTCTGCCAAGGGGTAGGTTTCCCCCTCCACGGTGACCTGATGCTCCTCCATACACTCCAAAAGTCCCGATTGGGTCTTGGGCATGGCGCGGTTGATCTCGTCCGCCAGCAAAATGTTGGTGAACACGGGACCTCTGATGAAGCGGAACTCCGAGTGCTTCATGTCAAAGTAATTTACCCCCATCAAATCGGAGGGGAGCATATCGGGAACGCACTGCACCCGCTTGAAGTCCAAGGAAAGGGCAGAGGCGAAGGTTTTGGCCAGCATGGTCTTGCCCGTACCGGGGACGTCGTCCAACAGCATATGCCCGCCGCAAAGGAGGGTGATCACGGCAAGGTCGGTGACTTGAGCTTTGCCCACGATGACCTTCTCCACCCGAGAGCTGACGGTGCGATGGATCTTTTGGATAGCGGTGTATTCCATAAAAAGCACTTCCTTTTGGTTCATTTGTTACAGTATACCATAGCGGCGGCAGAATTGCAAGAAAAATCTTTCGGTGCGGAGAAAGCCAAACTGTCGATAAAAAAGGCTCCCCTTAGCATAGGGGAAGGCGGGGATTGTCCCACGGGCCAAACTAACTTTTCGAAGCGGGCAACAAGCAACACGTTCCCCGGAGGCAACGCCGGCGGCACGAATCAACCGGCGGCTTATACCTACGTCTATTTTCCCGCTACCGAAAGAATCTTTCCGCATGGCTCAACCCCCTCAGTCGGCTGACGCCGCCAGCTCCCCCTTCCGGGGGCAGCCGATGTACTTTTTCAAAACGATGAGCTACATGGAGAAAGCCAAACTGTCGATAAAAAAGGCTCCCCTTAGTAAGGGGAGCTGTCGCGCCGTTTGCGGCGTGACTGAGGGGATTGACCCTCTCAAAGTCCGTATTCACAAAAGCAACTGCCCGATAACGGCGTTGGAAACGCGGAAGCCTTTTTCCGTCAGCGCCACGTTGTCCCCGCGGCGTACCATCAGCCCCAAGGCGATCATCCGCTCCACGGGTTGCGCAGGCACCAGATGTGCGGGAATCCCGAAGGAGGTGCGAAGCCCCAACAGCACGTCTTCCTCCCACATCTCCGTTTCGTCAATGCGTTCTGCCTTTTTGTAGTCGTTGCAACCCAAGGGGTCTGCCAGGTAGCCCTCCAGGTCGGGAAGGTTGGCGAACCGTTTCCCGTTCCAATGGGAGTGGGCGGCAGGGCCAAAGCCCAAGTATTCTCCTCTCTGCCAATAGTGGAGGTTGTGGCGGGAATACCGCCCCTCCGCCGCAAAGGAAGAGATCTCGTAATGCTCAAAGCCTGCCTCTCTTGCCTTTTGGCAGAGAAGGTCGTACTGCCCTTCTTCCTCCTCTTCCGTGGGGAAGGTGAGGGTGGCTCTGCTTTCAAAGAAGGGGGTGCCCTCCTCCAATTGCAGAGAATAGACGGAAAGATGGTTGGGTTTCAAAGCAAAGGCGGCATCTAAGGAAGCTGCGAAGCTCTCCTTGCTCTGCCCGGGGAGCGCGAAGATCAGATCCAGGCTGATATTGTCAAACCCCGCTTCCCGTGCGTTTTCCACGCAGGTCTTTACCATGTCTGCGGTGTGGATCCTGCCCAGAAAAGCAAGCTCCTTGTCGCACCCGGATTGCATCCCCACGGAAAGGCGGTTGAAGCCCGCTTGGCGTACCTTCTGCAGAAAGGGCAGATCCACCGTGCCGGGGTTTACCTCCAAGGTGATCTCTGCGTCCTCACGGATGAAAAAGCGGGAGCGTAAGAAGTCCAGCATGGTCACCAGCCGTTCTGCTCCGAACAGGGAGGGGGTGCCTCCTCCGAAATACACGGAGGACACCTGCCGATGCTCGGGGAAGGAATCGGCCTGCTTCTGCAAGGCTTCCAGATAAGCGTCCTTGACGTTCTCTCCCACTGCGGGGAGGGAATAGAAGGCGCAGTAATTGCATTTTTTGACGCAGAAGGGGATATGGACGTACAGGGCGATCGTGCTCATGATTCGTCGTCCATCTTCAGCACCGCCATGAAGGCCTCGGAGGGCACCTGCACGGAGCCGAAGGAGCGCATACGCTTCTTGCCTTCCTTCTGTTTTTCCAAAAGCTTCTTCTTACGGGTGATGTCACCGCCGTAGCATTTGGCAAGCACGTCCTTACGCATGGCTCTCACCGTCTCACGGGCGATGACCTTGCCGCCGATGGCCGCCTGGACGGGCAATTCAAAGAGCTGGCGGGGGATGTTGTCACGAAGCTTTTCCACGATCTTTCTGCCGCGGGTGTAGGCACGGTCTGCGTGGACGATGAAGGAAAGGGCGTCGATCAGCTCCCCGTTTAAGAGGATATCCAGCTTCACCAGGTCGGACTTGCGGTAGCCGATGGGCTCGTAGTCCAAAGAAGCGTAGCCCTTGGTCTTGGATTTTAAGGTGTCGAAGAAGTCGTAGACGATCTCGTTGAGGGGCATCTCGTAGATCAGCTCCGCACGGGTGGTGTCCAGATACTTCATGTCGATATAGGTGCCGCGGCGGTCCAGGCAGAACTGCATCACGCTTCCCACGTATTCCGTGGGGGTGATGATGGAAGCCTTCACGATGGGCTCGCGAGCCTCGGCAATCCTTTGGGGATCGGGATAGTTGGAGGGGTTGTCCACGTGAATGGTCTCGCCGTCGGTAAGCACCAGCTCGTAGATAACGCTGGGGGCGGTGGTGATGAGATCCAGGTTGAACTCTCTTTCCAACCGCTCGTCAATGATCTCCATGTGCAAAAGGCCCAAGAAGCCCGCACGGAAGCCAAAGCCCAAAGCGATGGAGGTCTCCGGCTCAAACACCAGGGAGGCATCGTTGAGCTGAAGCTTTTCCAAAGCATCCTTCAGATCGCCGTACTTACTGCCGTCTGCGGGGTAAATGCCGGAGAATACCATGGGCTGAGCCTTCTTAAAGCCGGGCAGAGGCGCGGGAGTGGGATTTTCCACCAAAGTAACGGTATCGCCCACGGTGGTGTCTCCGATGTTTTTGATGCTGGCGGTGAAGTAGCCTACCTCTCCCGCCCGGAGACAGGGCGTCTTGTCCAAGGTGAAAGCGCCCAGGGTGCCTACCTCCACCACGTCGAACTTGGCGCCGGTGTGCATCATCTGCACCGTGTCCCCCACGGACAGGGTACCGTCCATGACGCGGATGTACACCACCACGCCCTTGTAGGAGTCGTAATAGCTGTCGAAGATCAGCGCCTTCAGGGGCTTATTGGGGTCGCCCTTGGGGGCGGGAACGTCGGTGACGATCTTTTCCAGAACGTCCTTGATGTTCAACCCCATCTTTGCGGAAATGCAGGGGGCGTCCTCTGCGGGAATGCCGATGATATCCTCCACTGCACGCTTTGCCATGGCAGGGTCGGCGGAAGGCAGGTCGATCTTGTTGATGACGGGCAGGATCTCCAGGTCGTTATCCACCGCCATGTAAGCGTTGGCAAGGGTCTGGGCCTGCACGCCCTGGGTAGCGTCCACGATGAGCACGGCACCCTCGCAGGCGGTGAGGGAACGGGACACCTCGTAGCCGAAGTCCACGTGGCCGGGGGTGTCGATCAGGTTCAGACGGTAGGTCTCTCCGTCCTCGGCCTTGTAGTCAAAGCGCACGGCACGGGCCTTGATGGTAATGCCACGCTCACGCTCCAAGTCCATGTTGTCCAAAAGCTGTTCTTCAATATCACGCTTTTCCACGGCGCCGGTATATTCCAGCAGACGGTCCGCCAGGGTGCTCTTTCCGTGGTCGATGTGGGCGATGATGGAGAAGTTGCGGATCTTTTTGATGTCGTACATAGTGTTCAAATCCTTGAAATTGAGAAAATAAGCGGGGCGGTTCGAATGTTCGAATCCGTCCCGCTTGAAAATACGTGGGAATGAATTGGGTTTTACTTCGCCTTCTTACCCAGCTTGATACCGGAAAGTGCGTTCCAGATCATACCGGACAGGAACACGGAGGAGAACAGACCTGCAAAGATACCCACGATCAGAGTACCTGCAAAGTCACGCAGGGAGTCCAGGTTGGAGGTGGGGAAGAGGATCACGGCAACCGCACAAGCCACGAATACTGCGCCGATGGTCAGCAGAGTGGTGATGGTGGTGTTGACGGATCTGCCCATGGTCTCGTGGATACTGGTGTTGACCACCTCTGCAAAGGAGTCCTTATCGTTCTTCTTTTTGTTCTCACGGATACGGTCAAACACCACGATGGTGGCGTTGATGGAGTAACCCAGGATGGTCAGGAAGGCCGCGATCACGGAAGAGGACAGAGGGATCTGGAACAGGGAGTAGACCACCAGCATCACGAACAGGTCGTGGAGCAAGCAGGCAACGGATGCCACGCCGGAAGCAAACTGGAAGCGGAATGCGATGTAGACCAGCATTGCCACGACGGCGATCGCAACGGTGATCAGCGCGGTGTACAGGGTTCTGGTACCGATGACGGGGGAGATGTTGTTCATCTGCACCTCGGTGCTGGCGTTCTGATACTTCTCGCAGATGATCTCCAGCAGATGGTTCTGCTGTTCGGTGGACATTGCGTTCTTGCTCTCGATCTTTACGGAGTTTTCGCTGTAGGTGACGGAAGTAACGTAATCCTTACCCAGCTCTTTGTCGTTCTCGATAAGAGCTTTCACGTCGGAAGCGATCTGGTTAGAGGTAGCCTCGCCCAGGTCAATGGTCAGCTCGTAACCGCCGGTGAAGTCGATATCCAGATTGAACCCGCGGATCACGAAGGACAGGATGCCCACCAGGAGCACCACGCCCACGATGATCAGGGTGATCTTCTTGTTGTTGATAAAGTGGAAATTCTTAAGCATCTTTCTTACCTCCGCCAATGGGCATATAAGCCTTTACGTTGATGAGGCCCATACCGACACCGAGGTTCAGAAGTGCACGGGACACAAGGAGTGCGGTAAACAGGGAGATGATAACACCGATGCCAAGCGTAGTAGCAAAGCCCTTGATGGTACCGGAGCCGAAGATATACAGTACCACGCAAGCGATCAAGGTGGTCACGTTGGAGTCCAGAATTGCCCACAGAGCACGCTTGTAGCCGCTCTTGATGGAAAGCTTCACGCTCTTGCCTGCGCCCAGCTCTTCCTTCATACGCTCGAAGATGACCACGTTTGCGTCAACTGCCATACCGATGGAAAGGATGATACCTGCGATACCGGTCAAAGTCAGGTTGAACTGACCGATGGCCAGTACCAGGAAGAAGATGGCGGTGTAGGCAACCAGAGAGATGGAAGCCCATACGCCGGGGAGACGGTAGTAAACTGCCATGAAGATCATGACCAACAGCAGACCTACGGCACCTGCCAGCAGAGAGATCTGCAGAGCATCCTCACCCAAAGAAGCCTTAACGGACTCCAGGCTTACCTGCTCCAAATCGTACTGCAGAGCACCTGCGTCGATGTTGTTTGCCAATGCCTCGGCCTCTTCCAGCGTGGTGAAGCCGCCGCTGATGGTAGCCTTGCCGCCGGTGATACCGGTGGTGGCGTACTGGGAAGAAACGGTGGGAGCGGAGATGACCTGATCGTCAACGTAGATGTCCAGAGTCTTGTTGCTTGCCGCGCATTTCTTGGTGGCTTCCGCAAACTTCTTTTCGCCTTCTGCGGTGAACTGCAGGAATACTACGATCTCAGCCTCGCCGGTGGTCTGGTTGGTGTCGTAGCCTGCGGTTGCGCTGGCGACGTCGTCACCGGTGAGGGCGGCATCCTTCTCGCCGTTTACCTTGAACTGCAGCTTTGCGGTCTGCATAAAGTTCATAGCTTCCTGAGTGGGATCCTCCACGCTGGGGAGCTCCACAACGATCATATCGCCGCCGTAGAGATATACCAACGCTTCGGTAAAGCCTGCGTTATCCAGACGGTTTCTCATGACCTCCAGCACGCTGTTCATGCCGGAAGAGGTGATGTCTCCGCCTTCGTTCTTAGCCTGATAGGTGATGGAAGCACCGCCTGCCAGGTCAAGACCCAAGCGGATGGTCCCTTCATCAAAGATGCCGTGCAACTGTGCATCGTCGTTTATATAAACGCCGCAGATGGAAAATGCAAGCAGCGTCGCAATAACGAGAAGCAACAGGATGAAACGGGCAACACTTGTCGCTTTCGTAAAGTTCATCGTATTACTTACCTCCGAGAGATTACTTTAACATTCCTATTATACACGCAAAAACCCTTTCCGTCAAGTGTTTTTTGCTTATTTCAAAATATCGATGGCACTTTTTTCCACGGAAATGGTGGAATTTTTGCTTTTTCCGCCATCTTCTCCGTCCAAAGACCAGCCAACCGGCTCTGCGGAAAGGATACGACAGCACTTTACCTGACGAATGCTGATGTTGGGGTCGTCGATACCGCCCCCCAAAAGCTTGGTGGCGATCCTGCCCGCTTCCACCAAGTCCTGAGGGAAGCGGATGAGCAACAGCTCGAAAAGGCCGTCGTTGAAGTTCACGGACTTGGCCCCCAGCTTCACCGTGCCCGCCATGACGGTTGTGTTTCCGATCCCGCAGAAGATGTACTTGCCCTCAATGGTCTCGCCGTCGGCGTTGATGGTAAGGTTCAAGGGACGGATGGTGGCCAGGGCGGGAATGGCACTGAGCACGTAGGCCGCGTGCCCCATCAGGTTCTTCATGGATTGGCTGGTGTTGTAGGAGGTATCCGCAAAAGCACCGCAGCAGGCCACGTAGGTAAACCGCCGTCCGTTGAAAGTGCCCAGGTCGTGGGGAACGGGGGTGCTTTTCAGAATATTTTCCACGGCGGTGGGGATGTCGGAAGAGATTCCCAAGGAAGTGGCAAAATCGTTGGTGGAGCCAAAGGGGATATACCCCACGGGGATCTTTTTGCCGCTGCGGGAAATGCCCTCCACGGTCATGTTCAACGTTCCGTCGCCGCCACAGGCCACCACCATGTCAAAGGCTTTTTCACGGGACACCATAGAAGCGATCTGCTCCACGGTGGTATTGCCCTTTTGAGTGGGAAGCACCGTTACGGTACAGCCGCCCTGGGAAAACAGGGTGACGATATCCAGCAGATGCTTTTTGGCTGCGCCCTTTCCGGCGATGGGGTTGATGACAAGCAAGGTTTTTCCGATCACGAAATACTCCCCCTTTCATACCTGCCATTCTATCAAATTTGCCCTCGCTTGTCAATGGGGAAATTTCTTTTAAATTGTGAACGGAGCGCAACTTTTCTCTTGCAATGGGAGGGAAATTGTGGTAAGATGAAACCAAAGCATAACGATTTTGAAAGGAATTCTTTGCTATATGATGTACAGTACGCCTTTTGCACCTCCCAAGCCCTCTATGGAGTCTTTGGAGGACCGTGTTTTTGTTCCCGCAGAGGAGCTTTGCGAGGCCGCCGAGGACGGTCGCTTCTACGTGGAAGCGGGGGACAGCGCCGTGGTGGCTCTGGGCGGGATCACCCCTCCTAAGGAAAACGGCGGGGAATACTACCGCTTCGACGTGACCAAAAAGGACAAGCTTTCCGGTCCCAACATGGGGCTTTCCATGTGCACCGCAGGGGCTTCTGCCCGTTTCATTACCGACGCAGAGACGGTGACCATCGACGCCAAGCTTCGCGGGGTGATCTACGGCATGAGCCATTTCTGCAACCGCGGGGTCTACGGCTTTGATATGCTGGTGGGCAGCGGTACGGATCGTAAGTACTCCGGCAACGTGATGCAGATGTTCGTGGGCGTCAACGACGCTCTGAAGGACACCATGTATCTCCCCAAGGGGCTCAAGGAAGTGCAGGTGAACTTCCCCCTGTATGGCGGTGTGGAATCCGTGAAGTTCGGCTTCCCCGCAGGGAGCAAGGTGGCGTACCCCACAGGGCGCGCCTACAAGCCCATCGCTTTCTACGGCTCCTCCATCACCCAGGGCGGGTGCGTGGGCAGACCCGGCAACTCCTACTGCAACATCGTCTGCCGGGCTTTGGATGCGGATTGCCGCAACTTAGGCTTCTCCGGCTCTGCCATGGGCGAACAGGTGGTGGCGGAATACATCGGCTCTTTGGAGCTTTCCGCCTTCGTCATGGATTACGACTACAACTCTCCTTCCGAAGAGCATCTCCGCTCTACCCACCGTCCCTTCTTCGAGACGGTGCGTAAGATGCAGCCCGACCTGCCCATTGTTCTCATGACCCATGTGTGGTCTTTTGAGGACAGAGAAACGGACTTCAACCGTGTGAAGATCGTCAAGGAGACCTACGACGCCGCCATCGCCGCAGGGGACAAGAACGTGTACTTCATCGACGGCACCAACTTCTTCCGTGGGCAGATGCGTGACCTCTGCACCGTGGACGCCCTCCATCCCAACGATCTTGGGCAGTTCATCATGGCCGAGGAGGTCTACAAGACCCTTGCCATGGCGTTGAAGAGATAAGATACAGAGAACGAAAAAGAACCTTTCTTTCGAAAAGAAAGGTTCTTTTGCTTTCCAAAGAAACGTATTGCCGAAAACTGTCGTTTTCGGGAGAGGGGTTATTCGGTGATCTCCGGGAGGGTGACGGCGGTTTTGTTCAGATCGTAGATACCGATGGTCAGCCGTGCGCCGGAATCTTCTCTCACGTCCTTGGCGTAGATGGTGTAGGTTCCGTTCGTGCATTCCAGACTGCCCCCGCCGAAAAGGATAAACTGAATATCCACGGAGAAGGAGTCCACCATTTGCATGGTTTCAAGGTCGTAGTTCTCGTTTTTGAACAAGGGGGCAAGAGAGCCGTCGATGCCCACCACGTCCTCGGGGAACTCGGTTTCTTCTTTGATCCAATTGCCGTTTTCATCTTGGGAATACATATAAGCGGTATCCCCGTCCTTTTGGAAGTAGGATTCCCTTTTGGTGTAAGTACCTGCTTCCATGACGGAAACGATGTGGTAGACCCCGTTTTGGTAGTACACCATGGCGGTAGCCACCCGTTCTCCCGGGATCTCGATCTCCATAACGAAGCTGCTGCTTTCCGCTTGGGTATAGAGGGTATAAAGCTCCTCGGGAGTGATTTGAGTCAGCTCTTCGCCACCGCCACTTTCCGTGGGCTCACTTACTGCAGGGTCACTCTCTGCGGGGGTACTTTCTGCGGCGGAGGGGTCTTCGGAAGAAGCTTCTTCGGGAAGGGATTCCGCTTGGGAGGACACGGCCGCGGAGGGAGCCTCACTGTCGGAAGTGGTGGCAGTTTCTTCCGCACAGGCGGCCAGACACAGCGCCAGAATCAAAAGGGGAAAGAGGTACTTGTATATCTTTTTCATTAAAAACTCCTTTTCATTTGTTGCTTTTATTGTAGCACAGAACCGAAAGATTTGTCAAGAGACGAAAAAACACCCCGAGGTTACCCTCGGGGTGAATTTCTGCATGAATGCAAAACTTACTTAATGGTGATGGTAGCGCCAACTTCTTCAAGCTGCTTCTTGAGAGCTTCTGCCTCTTCCTTGGAGATACCGGTCTTGACCATCTTGGGGCAGCTGGTAACCAGCTCCTTAGCTTCGCCAAGGGACAGGCCTGCGATGTCCTTAACTTCCTTGATGACCTTCAGCTTCTTAGCTTCGTCATAAGAGGTGAGCTCTACGTCGAACTCGGTCTTCTCCTCAACTGCGGGAGCTGCTGCTGCGCCGGGAGCTGCTGCAACTGCTACGGGAGCTGCGGAAACGCCGTACTTCTCTTCCAGAGCCTTAACCAGGTCGGAGAGTTCAAGAATAGTAAGAGTATCGATGATATCGAGAATCTGCTGGATCTTTTCCATTTTAATATTCCTCCAATGTAATGAAATTTTTTTAGAAATTGATTATTCCGCCGCGGGAGCGGTATCAGCAGGCGCTTCCTCGGCGGGAGCTGCTTCTGCTGCGGGGGCTTCTTCGCCCTCGTTTGCCTTGTCGATGATGGCCTGAATTGCATAAGCGAAGCCGTACAGAGAAGACTGCAGGGAGCCCATGAGTCGTCCGATAAGGACTTCCTTGGAAGGAATCTCTGCCAGAGCCTTAACCTCAGCAGCGGTCAGGATCTTACCATCAACAAAACCTGCCTTGATCACGAAGTTTTCGTGACCCTTAGCGTACTCGTTCAGGATCTTTGCGGGAGCGATCTGGTCCTCAGAGAGTGCCAGGGCGGTGTTGCCCTCCAGAACGCTCTTCAGCTCGGTGTAACCCAACTCGTCGCAAGCACGGGAGCACAGTGCATTCTTAACGACTGCATACTGAACACCTGCTTTTCTCAGGTCGGCACGGAGCTTGGTATCGTCCTCAACGGTGATGCCCTTGTAGTCTACAAGAACGCCGCTGTTTGCATTTCTCATCTGTTCTGCCAGTGCGGCAACGATCTGTTGCTTTTGCTCGATGATTTTTGCGTTTGCCAAAACTTTCACCTCCATTAAGTTATAAGAAAGAATGCTCCTCCGCAGAGCGAAGGAGCATAAAGACGTACGAAAATGTGTCTTGCTTCTCCTCGGCGGGCGGGAAAACACTAACGTGTCCATGCATTTACACCATAAAGGCGCCTGCTGTCTGCGGATTTGCTTGAAAACCTCAAGTACTATAGCACAATCCATGCCCTTTGTCAAGAGGTTTTCCGCTTTTTTTCAAAAAATGTTTAGCCGGAGATCTTTGCGGTGTTGATCTTCACGCCGGGGCCCATGGTGGAGCTGACTGCGCAGGACTTGATATACTGACCCTTTGCAGCAGCGGGACGAGCCTTGACGATTGCGCCCATGAGAGCGTCGAAGTTCTCAGCCAGCTTCTCCTTGCCGAAGCTTACCTTACCGATGGGGCAGTGGATGATGTTGGTCTTGTCCAGACGGTACTCGATCTTACCTGCCTTGGCCTCGGTAACTGCTCTTGCGATATCCATGGTTACGGTACCTGCCTTGGGGGAGGGCATCAAACCCTTGGGACCCAGGACCTTACCGAGACGACCGATCACACCCATCATGTCGGGAGTTGCGATCACCACGTCGAAATCGAACCAGTTCTCGCCGGTGATCTTCTGAACCATGTCTTCTGCACCAACGTAATCTGCGCCTGCAGCCTGTGCAGCGGCAGCCTTGTCGCCCTTAGCGAAAACCAGAGTACGAACGGTCTTACCGGTACCGTTGGGGAGGACAACTGCGCCTCTGACCTGCTGGTCAGCGTGACGGGAGTCAACACCCAGACGAACGTGAAGCTCAACGGTCTCGTCGAACTTAGCCTTGGCGATCTCGCAGATCAGACCCAGAGCCTCGTTGCTTTCGTAAAGTTTTGCCTTGTCGATAGCGGCAACGGCAGCGTTATAATTCTTGCCTCTCTTCATCTTAAGAGCCCTCCTTAGTCTTCAACCACAACGCCCATGCTGCGTGCGGTACCTGCGATCATGCTCATTGCACTCTCGATGGTAGCTGCGTTCAGGTCGGGCATCTTGGTCTCTGCGATCTTGCGAACCTGCTCGGTGGTGATCTTACCAACCTTCTGAGACTGGGGAACACCGGAGCCGCTCTCAATGCCAGCAGCCTTCTTGATCAGAACTGCTGCGGGAGGAGTCTTGGTGATGAACGTAAAGGTACGGTCAGCGTAAACGGTGATGACAACGGGGATGATCAGACCGATGTCGTTCTTGGTGCGCTCATTGAATTCCTTGGTGAACATAGGAATAGCCACACCGTACTGACCCAGTGCCGGACCGATAGGGGGCTGGGGAGTAGCCTTGCCGGCGGGGATCTGAAGCTTAATATAGCCTACAATTTTCTTTGCCATGAGAAATACACCTCCAAATGTGGTAAAAATAGTTTTTCGGGATCAATGTCCCTCCCACCAGATCGCGGTCTTCTTCACCGAGATCCATACTGTCGCTGTGCGTGGCAACCGCACAGAAACGGGTTTTCTTGTTTTACTGCTCGTCCTCCAGAGAACGAACCTCCATGGAGCCAAGCTCCACCTTGGTCTCTCTGCCGAACATGGAAGCAGTGACTTTGACGGACTTCATGTCCGCCGAGATCTCATCCACGATACCGATAAAGCCGGAAAGGGGACCTGCGCAGATACGCACACTGTCGCCCACTGCATAACGGACCTCAATGACTCTGGGTTCAACGCCCAGCTGCTCCACTTCCGCATCGGAAAGGGGAACGGGGCGGGATCCGGGGCCTACGAAGCCGGTAACGCCGGTGGTGTTGCGGATGATGTGCCACATCTCGTCGTTCATAACCATCTTGACGAAAACGTAGCTGGGGAATAATTTTCTTTCGATTTCCTTTTCGCCCTTGTCGGTCATCTCCACCACGATCTCCGTGGGGATCTTGACCGCTTGGATCAGATCGCCGATTCCTCGGTTCTCAATGATCTTTTCCAGGCTCTGCAGAACTTTGTTTTCGTACCCCGTGTAGGTATGTACCACATACCAAAGGGGCTTGCTCTCCTGCGGTAAACTCATTTCGATCTCACCCAGCCTATCAGCCGATGGAGGAAATAAGGCTCAACAGCCCGGAGAACGCAAAGTCCAAAAGACCGATGAGGATGCATGCTGCAACCAGAACCAAAAGTACGATACCCGTGCTCTTGATCAGGTCATTCTTGGGCATCCAAACGACCTTTTTCAGCTCGCTCTTGTTGTTCTTGAAGAAGTTCGCGATCTTCTGACCGATCTTGGTATCGGTGTGTGCAAGGATGACAAGCACTGCAACCAGAACTACCAGAACGGCACCGGTGATGATCAGCTGCCAGGTCAGGGTCGTGAGACCGCCGGCAGAAGCAGAACCGTGATTGTGACCTGCGTGAGGATCGGAAGTAGTCCCGGAAGTCTCGCCGGAATGGTCGTGGTCATGCTCATCATCTGCGGAAGCCTCGGTAGACGTTTCGGTGGAAGCCTCTGCGGAAGCCTCGGTGGAAACCTCTGCGGAAGCCTCGGTGGAAGCTTCATCTGCGAACACTGCAAAAACGGACAGGGAACAAACCAAAACGAACGCCAACAGGATGGGAAGAAGTTTCAAAAGTCTGTTAGACATGAGCTGCCCCCTTACTTGCTCTCTTTGTGAAGAGTGTGCTTGCGGCAGAATCTGCAGTACTTTTTCATTTCGAGTCTGTCAGGATCGTTCTTCTTGTTCTTGACCGTGTCGTAGTTTCTTTGTTTGCATTCAGTGCAAACCAGAGTGATCTTAACTCTCATGTTATCGGCACCTCCAAATAAAATGTTACCTCCCTCTGCTTGCTTGGGGACTCTTTGGTGAGGGTGGAAAGCGGAAATCGAAAAGGCTTCTCACGCCACAACAAAAAGACCTCTCGCGCAGAGGTAGGGTCAGTATAACACCTTTCTGCGGAAAAGTCAATAGGTTTTGGCAAGAAAACCAAAAAAAAATGGGGCGCGACCCGGTTGCGGCGTGCCCCATCTTGAAGTAATTGCACAGTGATATACGCCTACGGCGCGTGATATGCACCTGCGGTGCGTGATATACGTGCTTCGCACGTGTTGAGCGCTTGGTGCGCTCACTCCATCATGGCGATGCGCTTGTCGTGTCTGCCGCCCTCGTAGGGAGTATTCAGGAAGATGTTTGCCAGCTCCACCGCCTTTGCGCTGTCGATGACTCTGCCGCCCAGGCACAGCACGTTGGCGTTGTTGTGGCGGCGGGTCATTTCTGCGGAGAAGGCGTCGGAAAGCACCGCGGCGCGGATGCCTTTCTGCTTGTTTGCGGTCATGGACATACCGATGCCGGTGCCGCAGCAGAGAATGCCCAGCACGCACTCACCGCTTTGCACGGCGGCGCAAACCTTCTTGGCGTAAACGGGATAATCAACGGAATCGGTGGTGGTGGTACCGAAGTCGATACACTCCACCCCCTTGTTCTTCAGATCTTCGATGATGGCGTTCTTGATCTCCAAGCCGCCGTGGTCACAGCCCAATGCGATTTTCATACAGTTTTTAACCTTTCTAAACGTTCTCTTTCTGCCTGGGGTACGCGGAGGTAAACAGGACGCAGCTCCTTGCCGGAAACCGCCTTCCCTTCCATATACATACGGTAGCCGCACAGGGCTACGGACAGGGCGTTTTGCTCACGGATCACGGGGTTGGCAACGGCGTAGCCTCCGTGGCAGTGGGAAGCGAACACCAAGGCACCGTCTCCGCAAAGGGTGACGTTCTTTCCTGCCAGCTGTTCTGCGATCTCTTCCGCACTCCCGCAGGAATCGGGGATGAGGCGGACGCCGTTTTCAAAGATGGCATAGTAGAATTGGTTCCGGCGTGCGTCCATCAAGGCGCACACCGTACCGGGAACACCCTCTAAGTTTTGCGCCAAGGAATCCAGGGTGGAGACCGGAGCGCAGGGAAGGCTCTTGGGGAAGGCCAGCCCTTTCACGGTGGCAACGCCGATGCGCACCCCTGTGAAGGAGCCGGGGCCTGCGTTCACTGCGAGAAGCTCCAGATCGGAGACCTGTGCCCCGTAGACCTGCAAAGCGTGGTCGATCATGGGCATCAGGTTCTCGCTGTGGGTCATTTTGTTTTTTACGGTGAACAGGCTGTGGGAGATCAGCTCTCCCTCCCTCACCTCCGCAATGGCTACGGAGGCGGTCACCGCGGTGGAATCTACGCCTAAGATCAGCATAACGTAAACTTCCTTTCCGTTTCTCCTGCCTTTTCAATGCGTAAGCGGTGGGCATCGGCGGGAATTGCTCCGTCGATCAGCTCGCTCCACTCCGTTACCACGATGCCATCGCCCCCCAGACGGTCAAAGTAGCCCGTGGAGTACAGGTCGTCCTCGTCCGCAATGCGGTAAAGGTCGTAGTGGTACACCGTGATCTCGTTGCCCTCGTACTCGTTGACGATGGCGAAGGTGGGAGAATGCACCAAAGGCAGGCACTCCGGGCAGAGGGCTTTTACCAGCCCCCGCACGAAGGCGGTTTTACCCGCACCCATTTCGCCGTACAGGGCAAGAACGTCCCCCTTCTTCAAAAGGGAAGCGATCTCCGCCGCAACGGCGTCGGTGTCGGATAGATTTTTGGAATAAAATTCTTTCATTTAGAAGAGTCCTACGATCTTGCCCTCCACCAGGTCGATCTTCTCGGCGGCGGGGTGCAGGGGGAGACCGGGCATGGTCATCACTTCACCGGTGAGCACCACCACGAAGCCTGCGCCTGCGGAAACACGGACCTCACGGACGGTGAGGCGGTAGCCGGAGGGTGCGCCCAGCTTCTTGGGATCGTCGGAGAGGGAGTACTGAGTTTTTGCCACGCAGATGGGAAGGTTGCCGTAGCCCAGCGCTTCAATGTCGGCAATGGCCTTCTTGGCGGCGGGGAGAATGTCAACACCTTCTGCGTGGTAGATCTTGGTAGCCACGGCTTCGATCTTTTCGGTGATGGAAGCTTCGGCGGGATAGGTGAACTTAAAGTCGGTGGGCTGTTCGCAGAGACGAACGACCTCCTCTGCCAGAGCAAGGCTGCCTGCGCCGCCTTCCGCAAAGGCCTTGGAAACGATGGCCTTCACGCCCTTTTCGGCACAGTAAGAGCGGATCAGCTCCAGCTCTGCCTCGGTGTCTGCGTAGAAGTGGTTGATCACCACCACCAACGGGATGCCGAAGCCCTTCAGGTTGTCGATATGAGCCCCCAGGTTAGCAATACCTGCCTTCAGAGCCTCAAGATTTTCCTTGCCGGTCTCTGCCTTGGGCACGCCGCCGTTGTACTTCAGCGCACGGGCGGTGGCAACCAGCACGATGGCGTTGGGATGGAAGCCTGCGGCACGGCACTTGATGTCCAAGAACTTTTCTGCACCCAGGTCGGCGCCGAAGCCCGCCTCGGTGACGGTGTAGTCTGCGATCTTCAATGCGGTGCGGGTGGCGATGATGGAGTTACACCCATGGGCGATGTTGGCGAAGGGGCCGCCGTGTACCAGAGTGGGGGTGTTTTCCAGGGTCTGCACCAGGTTGGGCTTGATGGCGTCCTTCAAAAGAACGGTCATAGCACCTGCGGCGTTCAGCTGGCGGCAATATACGGGGTTGCCGTCGTAGTCGTAGGCCACCAGCATATTGCCCAGTCTCTCCTTCAGATCCTCGGGAGAGGTAGCAAGGCACAGAATGGCCATGATCTCGGTGGCAACGGTGATCATAAACTTGTCCTGACGGGTAACGCCGTTTTTCTTTTCGCCCAAGCCAACGGTGATCTCGCGAAGCACACGGTCGTTGATGTCCACACATCTTGCGTGGATGATCCGCTTGGGGTCGATGCGGAGGGCGTTGCCCTGCTGGAGGTGGTTATCCAGCATAGCGGCCAGCAGGTTGTTTGCCGCGGTGATGGCGTGGAAGTCACCGGTGAAGTGGAGGTTGATGTCCTCCATGGGGACTACCTGGGCGTAACCGCCGCCTGCGGCACCGCCCTTGATGCCGAACACGGGGCCCAGAGAGGGCTCACGGAGGGCGATCATAACGTTTTTGCCCATGCGGTGGAGCGCGTCGCCCAGACCGATGGTCATGGTGGTCTTACCCTCGCCTGCAGGGGTGGGGGAGATGGCGGTGACAAGGATCAGCTTGCCGTTTTCCTTGTCCGCAAAGCGGGCTTCCGCCTCGGGAAGCAGCTTGGCCTTGTATTTGCCGTAGGGGTCGATATCGTCTTCGCAAATGCCGAGGCTCTTCGCCACGGCGGTGATGGGAAGCATTTTCGCTTCTTGGGCAATTTCTACGTCCGGTTTCATTGGATACGCTCCTTCGTTCATAAAAAATAAAAGGACAATCCCTTGTGTTCAAAAGGATTGCCCAGACGGTCGGCTTGCAATAACGCGGTTTCGGCACACTGTGTTGATTCACATATCCGTCAGCACCGATCCTACGTGTATCATATCACATTCCGTATGTTTTTGTCAAGGGATACGCTTAAGAAACTTTCTTTGAAAAGAAAGTTTCTTAAGAATCTTCAAAGAAACTCGAAGCCGAAAACTGTCGTTTTCGGAAAGGAAAAAGATGGTTTTTTCTTGTTTCATGATTTGCGGGACGCCGAAGGGCGTCGTCCCCTACGAACCCGCGCCGGGGAATGGCGAACAAAACGTGTACGCAACTGCCCATGACCGTAGGGTGCGGCTTTAGGTTGTCGCCGCAACGTATCGAACGTTCCGTCTCTGCGGGTCGCCGAAGGGCGTCGACCCCTACGAACCCGAAAAGAGAAAAGATGAAAAATACAGCGTTCTCTCCCGCAGATAGAACGGTTCGAAATCCGGTTTGCACTTTCCTCGTTGCGTGAAATCGAAGTAAGTCTTTAATCCATGCATCATGCGTTTTCGTAGGGGTCGACGTCCACGGCGACCCTTTGGAGCAATTGCCGTTTTCGATAGAAACCGGACACAGATTCCATTTTTTCTTCTTTCAAAGGAAAAGTTTTTGGGGAGAGAGTTTGAGAGAGGGGCTTTTTTCAAAAAGCCCCTCTCTCATAAAACCGTATTCTATTATCCCAAATATCCCTGCTTATACAGCAGCTCTGCGCCCAGAACGGCGCCGCCTGCGGCACCGCGGAGGGTGTTGTGGGAGAGGCAGACGAACTTGTAGTCGAAGATGGTATCCTCTCTCAGTCTGCCGATGGAGATGCCCATGCCGCCGTAGAGATCTCTGTCCAAACGGGTCTGAGGGCGGTTGTCCTCTTCAAAATAGGTCAAGAACTTCTCGGGTGCGTGGGGAAGGGAGAGGCGCTGTGCTTCGCCCTCAAAGGCCGCCCAATCCGCCTTGATCTGCTGGATGGAGGGCTTGTTCTCAAAGCTGACGGAAACCGCCGCCAAATGTCCGTCGGAGGCGGGCACGCGGATGCACTGTGCGGAGATCACGGGGGTGGTGGCGTTGACGATGACACCGTTTTCCACAATACCCCAAACCTTCAAAGGTTCCTTCTCGCTCTTTTCTTCCTCGCCGCCGATGTAGGGGATCACGTTGTCCACCATTTCGGGCCAGGTGTCGAAATTCTTGCCTGCGCCGGAGATGGCCTGGAAGGTGGTGACGTTCACGGCCTTGATGCCGTACTTACGCAGAGGCTCAAGAGCGGGAACGTAGCTCTGAATGGAGCAGTTGGGCTTTACGGAAATGAAGCCCTTCTTGGTGCCCAAACGCTCTCTCTGCGCCTTGATCACCTCGGTATGAGCGTAGTTGATCTCGGGGATGAGCATGGGAACGTCGGGCGTGCCGCGGTGTGCGGAGTTGTTGGAGACCACGGGGATCTCCGCCTTGGCGTAGGCCTCTTCCAGTGCGGCAACGTATTTTTTGTCCATGTTGATGGCACAGAAAACGAAATCCACGTGGGGCTTGACGCTTTCGATGTCTTCGGCGTTGAGAACCACCATGTCGGCAATTCCTGCGGGAATGGGAGTGGACATCATCCATCTGCCCTTCACCGCCTCGCCGTAGGTCTTGCCTGCGGAGGAGGGGCTTGCCACCAATGCGGTGATCTCAAAATAGGGATGATCGGCGATCAGCGTGATAAAGCGCTGACCAACCATACCGGTAGCGCCGACGATACCGGCTCTCAGTTTGTTTGCCATGGTAAATGCTTCCTTTCGGGGGTCAGATCAGATCTTTGTAAATGCCGGGAACGGAGCCTTCAATGACTTCCGCACCGCAGACTTTTTTGTAATATTCAACGGGGCCTGCACTGCCGATGATGGCGTAGCCGTAGCCTTCCTCGCGAAGGGCTTCCATGCAAGCCATCAGAAGTGCACCGCCGATGCCGCCCTTGCGAGCTTCTTCCGCTACGCCGGTGGGACCGAAGAAGTCGGGTGCGGTGCAATCGTAGCCCGCAAAGCCTAAGATCTCCTTCTTCTCGGTGTCGTAGGCGATGAAGCAGGAAACGGGGGACTTGGTGAAGGCGGCGGCGATCTCGTTGGACCAGCCAATGCCGAACTTCTCCTCGATCCAGTTCAGGACCTTATCGCGGTTGGGGGTCATGGGACGGATGATGCGTACGTTTCTGGCGGCGACTCTGTCGTAGAAGGGCTTGGAGTCGGGCAGGTTGTAAAGCTTGACGAGCATATCGGGCATGGGGAAATCCTCCTTAAAATCTTATGCAAAACACCGCCGTATCGCTTCTGCAAAACGGCGGTGTCTCTGTTCCTTAGAAACGGAATTACTTATCGGAAACCTTGTCGTAGGTTGCCTTCATGTTGCCATACTCGGAGAAGATGGAGAAGTCGGTGATCTTCTTGCAGCCCTTCAGAGTGATGTTCAGCTTGGACTTGGCGTCGAAGATCAGCTCAGCCTTCTTGTCGCCGTTCTTGGGAGTACCGAAGGCATCCTTGATGGAGGTGTCGTCCAGAGCGGTACAATCGGTGAAGTTCACGGTGGTCAGCTTCTTCAGAGTTACCAGATCCTTGATGTCCTTCAGCTTTTCGCAGTCGGTCATGGTCAGGGTGGTCACAGACTCGTTGCCCTTCAGACCGCTCAGGCTTTCCAGGTCGGTGTCGGACAGGTTCACGGTGGTGAGGTTCTTCAGCGCCTTCAGATCGGGGATCTCGGTGAGGCCGGTCTTGTTGGCGGTGAGGGTCTTCAAAGACAGGAGAGACTCAATGCCCTTCAAAGAGGTCAGGGTCTTGTTATCGGTGAGGGTCAGGGTCTCCAGCTTAGCGCAATCGTTGAACTTCAGTGCGCCCTCTTCCCCTGCGGTGAGCTTGTTGTCGGACAGATCCAGGGAGCTCAGCTTCTTAGCGGAGAGGGTGATGTTCTTGATGTAGTTATCGGAAAGGTTGATGGTAACGGTGTTCTTGTTTGCAGCCTTGTCATCTTCCTTTTCTACCTTCTTGTCTGCCTCGATATCGTCGTCGCTCATACCGGGGTAGGTGGGGTTGAAGGAAGCCAGACCGGAAGCGTCTTCCAGAGCGTTGTCGGAAAGATCCAGACTGCCCAGACGATCCAGACCCTTCAGGTCGGGGATGGCGGTGATGTTGTTATCGGACAGCGCCAGAGTGATCAGCTTGGTCATGCCGGTGACGGCGGACATATCGGTGATCTTGTTGTCGGAAGCGTCCAGATAGGTGACTTCGGTAGCAGAGGACAGTGCGGAGATATCGGTAATGCTGTTACCGGACAGGTAAACGCTTTCCAGCTTGGAGAAGCCCTTCACTGCGCTGATGTCGGTAAGGGAGCAATCCAGAGCGTGGAGCAGCTTCATCTCGGTCAGACCCTCAACGCCTGCCAGAGACTCAACGGGGTTGGTGGCGATGGAGAGGTACTTGATGTTCTTCAGAGAAGACAGAGCGGAGAGGCTGGTCACGTTGTTGTTGGAGATGTCCAGATACTTCAGGTTGGGAAGCTTGGAGAGTACGGTCAGATCCTCGTTGGTAAGGCCGGTGGTGTTGTATTCAACTTCGGTCTCCTTGGATTCTTCTCTCTCTTCCTCTTCCTCGGGAGTCTCTTCCTTCTCTTCCTCGGAGGAAGTATCGGAGGATGCGTCGGAAGAAGTGTCTGCGGAGGTATCGGCAGAGGTGTCGCCGGAGGTCTCGTGGTCGTGGTCGTGATCGTGATCCTCATCTTCCTCGGGGATCTCCACGTTCAGGCTGTTCATGCTCAGATAAGTCAGACCGGGCACCTTCTCCAGAGCGGAGATATCGGTGAGTGCGGTGTTGGCCACGTCCAGCTTGTTCAGGTTGGGGAAGTTCTCAATGCCGTTCAGACTGGTGATGCCGGTGTAGCAGAGAGAAAGCTGCTCCAGCTTGGTCAGGGAAGAGATCTGGCTCAGATCGGTGAGCGCGGAAAGCTTGGTAGCCTCTACGATGGTGTCCAGAGTGTAAGGGATGTTGCCCAGACCGTACATGCTGTACAGCTGGGTCTGATAACAGCCCTCGGACATGGTGGACAGCTCGGAAACGTCGTATGCACGGAGCATACGCAGGTTACGGAACAGGTTCAGGTCCGCAGGATCGGTGAGGATGTAACCCACCTGCACGATGTTCTTGGAATAATCCACGTTCTCTTCGCTCTCGCCCTCGTAATCGGGGTCGGTCTGCTCCATGAGAGCGTCGGTATAGGTCTTGTCGCACAGCATGACCACGGGGGTTGCGTAGGACTGATAGGTGGTGGTGTCCACGCCTACGCTGCAGAAGTAGATCAGACCCTCAAAACGGTCCAGATCCTCCTGGGTGAGGTCATACTGGGAAGAGAGACCCAGTGCGGTTGCGATGGCAGAAGCAAAGTTCTTATCGCTGAAGTCCTGATAGAAGGACATTTTGTGAGAGATACTGATCACGATGGTGCTTGCCAGCATGATAAACACCAGCGCACAACAGATAATAGCAGTCCAAAACTGCTTTTTCTGTTTTGTCTTGTAAATAGATGCCATGTTGTTTCCTCCGAAACTTGAGAATTCTTTATTCAATGGGTTATTGTACCACAAAAAGTTGACAATTGCAAGAGGTATTTGATTTTTCTATGAAATTATCCTTCATACTCCGCCAAAGCGGTGAACATCTTCAAGGCGATCTCGAAATCCGCCTCGGTCCTGCCGTAGGGTTCTTCTCCTTCCTCGGGGGCTTTCCGCATACACAGATAGGATACGGCGCCCAGCTCGTGATACCCTTCGGTATTATATAAAGGAAGGGTGTTGAGCTTCAACGCCACGCCGTCCACGGCGCCCGCCATCTCGGCAAGGGCCTTTGGCAGGGGAGCCAGGAGACCTTGCTCCTTGGCGTAGTCGTAGGATTTTTGGTCCAGCAGGAAGAGACATTCTCCCCCGGTGACCAAGCGGGTGCGGATGGCCTTTGCGATGATCTCCGCCGTCAGACCGTTGCCGCTGCGGGTGACGTCTCCCAAAACGCCCCGCTTTGCGCCGTCGCCGTTTTCATCGGCCACCAGCTTGCCCAGCAGAGCCTCCACGGGCAAACGGACGCTTTTGTAGATAGGCTCTTCTCCCACGTAAAGCAGGGTGAAGTCGGGCGGGGTCACCGTGTCGATCACACGGTTTTCGTTTTTGTAGGATGCCATGGCAACGAACAGATCTCTGTGGTAGCCCCATTCCTCCATGGTCCTGCCGTAAGAGATGGCGTCGTTCTCCGGGCTTCTCCGCAGACAGACCACCGCCTCGGGGGGCATTTTGGAAAAACCGGGAAGCTCGTAGCAATCCAGGTTGCCGATGGGAATGCCGTAGCCGTCCAGACTGAGAGAGGGATCGATGCCCAATTCCGCCAGAGGGGTGAGGATGCCCTCGGAAAGCACCTGACGGTAGAAGTAGGGCTCTAAGAAATACAAAAGCGTATCTCCCGCCCGCAATTCCGTCTGGAAACGGGTGTAGGTGGTGTTCTGATCGTCGTAGGTGTATTCCACGCCCTCGGAATCCTGGATGTGGGACACGGTGAGATCCAAAAAGTCAAAACGGAAGTGGCCGTCCTTGTTGTAATCTCCCGCTGCTTCCCCGGAGAGGGAGGCGATGCTGTTCCCCAAATTGTCCTTTTCCGCAGGATTCATATAAAAAGGTCCTACGTACATCATGGAAAGATCCGGATTGGAGGTGGAGGACATCTGGGAGATGCTGATGACGATCCCCACCACGATGATCCCCACGATGAGAATGGGCCATTTGTAATACTCCCCAATGTATTCCATCCAGCCCTTGAAGCCGGGTCCTCGCTTTTGGTATTTTTCCTGTTCGTCCCGGGTATCCTCGGGGGAGGAACCCTCCGCTTCCGCCTGCTTACGGAGCTTCTGGACTTCTTGCATTTGTTTGTAGTCGCGCATAAAAATTGCCTCCGTGTCGAAGTCTATCCATTATACCACAGAATTCTCTGCTTGGCAATAGGGGAAATTGTTAAATAATTTTTCCCAAACCATGAAAAAAGAACCCTGCGGGTGCAGGGTTCTTGGGGTACAAGGGGATTATTGCGGGTCTTCGTACTGCGCTATATCGTCGATAAAGTCCTCGATGGCGATCTTTGCACCGTCGGAGAGGGAGTCGAAGCGGGAGGCGTAGTTGGTGTCGATGGTGTAGTAGCAGTTCATGATGTTGCCCCAGTTGTAGATGGGACCCAGGTCAAAGGAACGGCTTGCGAAGATGATGTCCAGCATATCGGCAGACTCGTCGTCGCGGGCATCTCTGCCCTTCAGCTGCATCTCGTAGAACTCGGGAGTAACCGATTCCTGAGACTTCATTGCCAAGGCCTCGATCACCAGACCCAGATCCTCCGCCTCGGGAACACCGTAGGGGAGCATCAGGTAAGAGGAGTTGGCGGGAGAAACGGTGTGGTAATACTGATCCTGATCTTCAAAGGTCATGGGCATGGGGAGAATACCGAACTCGTCGTCCATATTGCGGAAGCCGGCAACGTTGATCAGACCGCAGATGTAGAACAGCTCTCTGCCCTCCACGAAGGCCTTATGTACGGTGGCTTCCCAAACGTTGGAATAGCCCTTGCCGTCGTACTTGCCGCCGTCGGCAACCATGACCTCGTCGCTGAGGTAGAAGTTGACGATCTTGTCCAGCGCCGCGTAGGTACGCTCGGTGGCGTTGTCCACGGTGAGGTAGGGCATGTCGGAATCGTCCTTGGAGATGGCGTGGACGCCGCCGCCCACCACCTGTGCGAATACGTTGAACTTCTCGGTGCCGCAGGCCCAGATATCGAATTCGTCAATGCCGCCCTTGCCGTCGAACTCCTGGGTCACGCCCTTGCAGGTCTGCATGAAGTAATCCAAGGTCCATTCCTTGTCCTTGGCCTTTTGATAGAAGTCGTCGGCAATGCCCAGGTCTTCCTTCAGATTCTTGTTGAACAGCACACACCAGGTGCCCAGGTTATCGTAGGTGTTGATATCGCCGCAGACCCAGAACAGTCTGTTGTCCACGGAAACGTCCGCCACACAGTTCTGATCCCACCAGGAGTTTTCCAGATGGATGGTCTCCACCGTTTTCAGGTCGGTGAGGGCATTGCTGAGGGTGAGGTTCTGTGCATAGTGGGCGCTGGCGAAGACGATGTCGTAATCGTAGGTGCCTACGGTGACCATGTTCTTTACGTCGTCTAAGAAGGAGGTCTTGTTGGTGACTACGCCCTGAATGGTGACGTTGTACTCGTCCTCCACGGCGTCCACCACTGCCGCCTTGGCCACGTCAACGCGGCTGGGATCCCCCTCGGCGTTGGAAATGATCTCGCCGGTGTAGCCCAGAATGGAAGCAGAGCCTGCACTCCAGTCCCAGCAGAGGACGTTGATGACTCTGTCGTCCAGATCTCGGATCTCGGGGGCGATATCGTCGTTTTCTTCGGAGGATTCCCCGGGTTGGGAGGTTTCGCCGCCGGCTTGAGAAGAGGTAGCCTCGGAAACGGTACCCGCAGTCTCATTACAAGAGGCCAGCAAGGGCAGAGCCAGTGCAAGCACCATGAAGAGGATCAAAAGCTTGCTCAGATGTTTCATATGTTTCTCCTTTTTAAAATACTCTTTCGGGACATTTTAGCACATTTTTTGGAATTTGTCAACTTGCCGCCTGTATAAAAAAGAAGAGCTCCGCAAAAAACGGAGCTCTTGGTAGGTTTGGGGGAATTTTATTGGGGATCTTCGTAGGACTCGATGATCTCCACGCAGCCCTCGATGGCCAGCTTTGCGCCTTCGGAGAGGGAGTCGAAGCGGGAGGCGTAGTTGGTGTCCAGGGTGTAGAAGCAATCCATGATGGAGCCCCAGTTGAATACGGGGGCAAGGTCAAAGGAACGGGTGGCAAAGATGATATCCAGCATTTCTGCGGATTCGCTGTCACGGGCATCTCTGCCCTTCAGCTGCATTTCGTAGAATTCGGGGGTGACCAATTCCTGAGATCTCATAGCCAGCGCCTCCACCACCAGACCCAGATCCTCCACACCGGGAATGCCGTAGGGGATCATCATGTAAGAGGAGTTGCCTGCGGAAACGGTATGGTAGTAGGTGTCCTGCTCCTTAAAGGTCTTGGGCATGGGCAGGATGCCGAACTCGTACGCCATACTGCGGAAGCCCGCTACGTTGATCAGACCGCAGATGTAGAACAGCTCTCTGCCTTCGATAAAGGCCTTGTGAACGGTGGCTTCCCAAACGTTGGAGTAGCCCTTGCCGTCGTACTTGCCGCCGTTGGCTACCATGACCTCATCGCTGAGGTAGAAGTTGATGATCTTATCCAAAGCCGCATAGGTGCGCTCGGTCTGGTTCTCGATGGTGAGGTAGGGAATGTCGTTTTCGTCCTTGGAGATGGTGTGGATGCCGCCGCCTATTACCTGTGCGAACACGTTGAACTTCTCGGTGCCGCAGGCCCACCGGTCGAATTCGTCCTGACCGTCGCCGTTCAGGTCGGTGGTGACCCCTTGACAGATCTCCATGAAGTAGTCCAGATTCCAAGTGCCGTCCTTGGCCATCTGGTAGAAGTCGTCTGCAATGCCCAGATCTTCCTTCAGATCCTTGTTGAACAGCACGCACCAAGTACCCAGGTTATCGTAGGTGTTGATATCGCCGCACACCCAGAACAGGCGGTTGCTGATGGAAACGTCCGACACGCAGTTCTGGTCCCACCAGGAGTTTTCCAGATGGATAGTCTTAATGGTCTTCAGATCGGTGAGGGCGCCGTTGACCGCATAGTCCTGTGCGCCGCCTGCACCGGTGAACACGATGTCGTAATCGTAGGTGCCGCCGGTGATCATGTTCTTGACGTCTGCGGAGAAGGAGCTTTTGTTGGTGACTTCACCGCTGATGGTAACGTTGTAATCTTCTTCAACGGCGTCGATCACCGCTTTCTTTGCCACGTCTACGCGGCTGGGTTCTTCCTCGGCGTTGGAGATGATCTCACCGGTGTAGCCCAGAATGGAAGCAGAGCCTGCACTCCAGTCCCAGCAGAGGACGTTGATGACTCTGCCGTCCAGATCCTTGACCTCGGGGGCTACGTCCTCGTGGACGCTTTCTTCGGGATGGGAGACCTCGCTACTGTCCGGGGTGGAGGTGCCTTGGGAAACGGCAGGCTCGGTATTCCCGCAGGCCACCAGCAAGGGCAATGCCAGGGCAAGCACCATGAGGATGGCGAAAAGCTGTTTCATAAACTGTCTCCTTGTTCGTTCTTTATATTCTTATTGTAGCACGGCTTTCCCCTTTTGTCAAGGAAAAACGCCATTCTGCCCGGGGGATGAAAAAAGAGCCGGGGTTGACTCGGCTCTTTTGTGGGAAAACTCAGTTGAGAACGGGATCGTAGCCTTCCAGATCCTCGATGGTGTCCTCGATGGCAAGATTTGCATTGTCGATGACGGCGTCGAAGCGGGAAGCAACGTTGTCGGGGCTGATGTCGTAGTAGCAGCTCATGATGGAGCCCCAGTTGTAGCTGATGCCCAGGTCGAAGCAACGGGAACCGAAGATGATGTCCAGCATTTCCTCGGATTCATCGTCACGGGCGTCTCTGCCCTTCAGCTGTACTTCGTAGAACTCGGGGGTAACGATCTCCTGAGACTTCATTGCCATGGCCTCGATCACGGTACCCAGCTCTTCGATGTTGGGAATGCCGTAGGGGATGAGCATGTAGGAGGAGTTGTCGGGAGATACGGTGTGGTAGTATCTGTCCTGCTCGGGGAACAGCTTGGGCATGGGCAGGATCCCCAAAGGATCGTCCATGTTACGGAAGCCCGCAAGGCTGATCAGACCGCAAACGTAGAACAGCTCTCTGCCTTCCTCGAAGGCCTTGATGATGGTGGATTCCCAGGGGTTGGGGTAGTTGTTGTACTTACCGCCGTTGGCAACCATGACCTCGCCGCCGTTGTAGAAGTCAAGAACCTTCTGCAGTGCGTTGTAGGTACGCTCGGTGTCCAGAGAAACGGTGAGATAGGGAAGGTCGGTGGTGGGATCCTTCTCCGCAACGCGGATACCGCCGCCTACCAGATGTGCGTAGATGTTGAAGGTCTCGGTACCGCAGGCCCACTGGTCGAACTCGTTCAGACCGTCGCCCTCAAGATCCTGGGTAACGCCCTTGCAAACTTCCATGAAGTAATCCAGGTTCCACTCGCCGTCTCTTGCCTTCTGGTAGAAGTCGTCGGTGATGCCCAGGTCGTCCTTCATCTTCTTGTTGAACAGAACGCACCAGGTACCCAGGTTATCGTAGGTGTTGATGTCGCCGCAGACACGGAACAGACGGCCGCCGATGGAAAGATCCTCCACAGCGTTTTGATCCCACCAGGAGTTCTCGAAATGGAGGGTGGGAACGGTGTTCAGGTCGGTCAACAGATCGTTTGCCAGCATATTCAGAGTTTGGTTGGAGCTGGCGAAAATGATGTCGTATGCATAAGTACCGGAGGAGACCATCTGCTGGACCTCTTCCATGATGTTGCCGGAGGTCATACGGTAGCCTTCGCCGATGGTGCAGTTGTAGTTAGCCTCGATATAGTCCACGACTTCCTTCTTGGCCTTGTCCACGCGGGAATAGTTGGGCTCGGATTCATCGCTGTAAACGATCTCGCCGGTGTAGCCCTTGATGGAAGCGGAGTCTATGCCCCAGCCCCACTGAAGGACGTTGATCTCTCTGCCGTCTAAGTCGATGACCTCGGGGTAGATATTGGTATCCTCGGAAACTTCCTCGGAGACCTCGCCGCCCACGGAGGTGCTGCCCTGAGAGGGAGTAGAGGTGGTGGAGGTATCCTCACCGCAAGCCACCAGCAAAGGAAGTGCCATTACGCAGACCAGCAAGAGCGCAAAAAGTCTTTTTGCCATGTGTGTACTTCTCCTGTAAATTCGATAATATTTTGCAAGGGTTTCTTACATTGTTCACATTATAATACATTTTGCGTGACTTGTCAAGGGTGAAACCGATTGACAAAACGGAAAAAACGGTGTATAATAAGCAGACGAGTTCTAATATCAGTTTTGAAAGGATGGACGCTGTGGCTGTCTCTCTCAGAAATTTTTTCCTGACCTTCGTGCTGGCGCTTGCCTTGTTCGGTTGGTTGGGCATAGAATACTACGATGAATTGGAAGCTCTTTTGCCTACCGGGGACGGGGAGGTTTCCGAGGAGTCTTCCCGGGAGGAATCCTCTACCGAGGAGCAGTCCGGTCCCGGGAGCATCCTGCTTCCCGGCGGGGGGGACGACTTGGGCAAGCTCAACGGCCTGGTGGTGACCAAGAACGAAAAGGGCGAGGTCACCAAGGCGGAGTTCGTGCGGTTGAATTCCGACCGCAGGATCGTGCTTTCCTGTGAACTGCCCCTCAGTGCCACCTTGTACAACGAGGTGGGCGTGATGGTGCCGCTCAGAGATTTTCTCCGGATCTACGATAAAGAGGTTTCTTCCGTGGCCATCGCTTCCTTGACCGGCTTCCACGGGGATTTTTACCTGGAGCTTTCCGTGGATGCGCTGGATGCGCTGGTGGCTCATATGGATTCCCCCCATTTCATGATCCCTCAGGAGATCAGCTACGTCAATCCCGCCTATGCGGGTGTAACGGAGTTCCCCGGGGGCAAGGTGCCTGCGGATTATTGGAAGCACGTGGACGCGGGCAATATCACCATGACGGAGGATATTCTGGCCATCCTGCGGGAGCACTACAGCTTGTGTGACGGCTCCGACGGCCACGGCAGCTACGCCGCCTTGGCAAACTCCATGCTGAATTCCTTCGTGGAGCAGCTGCGGACGGAGCAGAAGGATCTGATGCTTTCCGACCCTCAGCGCTTTGCCGCGGCTTTGTCCGGGATGAACACCAATATGGACGGTGCTTTCTTAGAGCAGTGGGGAGAGCTTCTTTCCAAATTTGAGTCCTACAAGAAGGTGGAGATCACCTACACCACCAGAGACGCCACCCTGAAGGCCTTTAAGGAAGCGGATCAATAAGGTAGCTTTTCCCGCAAAAAGGGTCGAAAAAAAGTGGGAATCCCTCTTGCAAAATGAAAATCTTTGTGATATAGTATAGGTACACTAATTTTTGGAGGTATTCGCAATGGCTTTCTCTATTGATAAGGACGCTTGCCTGGGTTGTGGCGCATGCGAGGGTGAGTGCCCCGTAGGTGCTATCCATGCTGATGCTGACGGCAAGTACGAGATCGATGCAGACGCTTGTCTGGATTGCGGCGCTTGTGAAGGCGTTTGCCCCGTTGGCGCTGCTAAGGCGTAAGGCTTATTAAAACCGAACGGCGAAATGCGCTCCCTGAGTTCTCCTCCGGGAGCGTCTTTTGTTTGGGCGGGAAGGAGGATGGATCATGGAATACGGCTTGGTGGAGACAGCCGTCAACGGCGGGCTGACGATCAAGGAATTCAAAGAGGGCATCCGCTTTGGAACGGATGCGTTGCTCCTTTCCTATTTTGCCAAGGACCGTTTGGGGAGCGGTGTCTGTGCCGATTTCGGTACGGGAAGTGGGGTGCTGCCCCTGCTCCTTGCCGCCGCGGGTTGCAAATGCGACTTTCTGGCGGTGGAATTACAGGAAAAATACGCTTCCCTTGCAAGAGAAAACGCCGTTTCCAACGGTTTTGGGGAAAAGATCTCCGTTTTACGGGGGGATCTGCGGGAATACCGCCACCTGTTCCCTGCGGGGAGCTTGCAGGCGGTGATCAGCAACCCGCCCTACCTGCCTGCGGGAAGCGGCAAGCAAAACCTGACTTTGGAAAAACGCACGGCGTGGCATGACGATACTCTGCCTGCGGAAAGCTTGGCAAAGGCCGCCTCCTGGGGTCTTTCCACGGGTGGTAAATTCTTCTGCGTGTACCTGCCCTCCCGCATGGTAGGGCTGATGGACGCCTTGAAGAGAAACCGCCTTGAGCCCAAGCGGATGCGGCTGGTGGTGCCTGCCCATGGGGAAGCGCCCTCTCTGCTTTTGCTGGAGGCGCGGAAGGACGGGGCCGAGGGTCTGGAGATCCTGCCGGAATTGCCCCTGTACACCGACGTTTCCCGCAAGGAGGAATCCCCGCAGCTTTTGCAGATCAAGAATTTCTATAAACTGTTTGAGGAATGAAGTATGAACGTATACGATTGGGTCAAGGACCTTGCATCCCCTTCTCCCGCACCCGGCGGAGGAGGCGCCTCCGCTTTGGCGGGGGCTTTGGCGGCGGCTTTGGGCTCTATGGTGGCAAATCTCACCACGGGGAAGAAGAAATACGCCGCTTATCAGCAGGATATTGAGAGGATTCTGGAAGAGACCGCTTTTTTGACGGACAGACTTTACGGTTTGATCAAAAAGGACGAGGAGGCGTTTCTGCCTCTTTCCAAGGCTTACGGAATCCCCAAGGAGGATCCCGCACGGGGCGAGGTTCTGGAAGCCGCTTTGCGCATCGCCGCAGAGCCGCCTATGGAGATGCTTGCCGCTCTTGCTCAGCTGCCGCCCATTTTAGAGGAGCTTTTGGAAAAAGGAAGCCGTCTTGCCGTCAGCGACGTGGGCTGTGCCGCTACCTTCTGTGCTTCCGCGGCACAGGGGGCGTTGCTGAATCTGTTTGTGAATACCCGCCTGATGGCGGATCAAGAATACGCTTTGGAGCAAAACGGAAGGGCTGTTCTGTTGGAGCAGGAGATCCGTACCCGTTGCGAGAACGTTTACAGGGCGGTGAAGGAGGGATTGGAATGACGCTTTGGAAGGGCGCTCCCGTGGCGAAAGCCATTGTGGAGGAAATGATCCCCCGGGTGGAGGAGCTGAAGGCCAAGGGGGTCACCCCCCGCTTGGCGGTGATCCGCGTTGGGGAAAGAGAGGACGACCTCTCTTACGAACGGGGGTTGACCAAGCGATTCGCTTCCGCAGGAGCAGAGGTGGAGACGGCGGCTTTGCCCGCAGACGTGACCCAGGAGGAATTGGAACGCTGTATTCTGGAATTGAACGGACGAAAAGACGTTCACGGGATCTTGATGTTTTCCCCCTTGCCCAAATCCTTGAACGAAGCCCGTGCCAGGGCGTTGCTTTCCCCTGCCAAGGACGTGGATTGTCTCACCGACGCCAACGCTTACTGCGTGTATGCGGGGAAGACCACCGAAGGTGTTCCCGGGTATCCGCCTTGTACCCCGAAAGCGGTTTTGGAGCTGTTGGATTTTTACGGATACGACCTTGCGGGGAAGAACGTCACCGTGGTGGGAAGAAGCGCCGTTGTGGGCAAGCCCCTTGCCATGCTGCTTTTGCAACGCAACGCCACCGTCACCATCTGCCATACCAAGACCCGTGATCTTGCCGCCGCTTGCAAACAGGCGGATCTGGTGGTGGTCTGCGCAGGGAAGGCGGGGTTGATCGGCAAAGAGCATATCACCCCCGGGCAATCCGTGGTGGACGTGGGCATCCACGTGGTAGACGGCAACCTCTGCGGCGACGTTGACCCCGCCGTGGGGGAGATCGCGGAAGGATATACCCCCGTCCCCGGCGGCGTGGGCGCGGTGACCACCTCGGTGTTGTTGAAGCACACCGTGGATGCGGCAAAGAGAAGCATATAACGAAAGACCCCGACGGTTTTGCATCCGTCGGGGTTTTGTGTTGTATGTCGGAAATCCGTACGCGGGCGATTCATGAATCGCCCCTACAGACACGCAGGGGGGGAAAGGCAAAGCATGAACGTATTCCCCCGCAGGAAGAACGTGCGGGTTACAGACCTTCCTTGCAGAAGCAGTCAAACTGCCATTTCTGGGGATTGGTAAGGATATAGTGTGTGATCGCTTCGTGGTCTTGAGGGTTTCGGATGATATGGTCGTGAAAGTTCCGTTGCCAGACACGTTGGTAGCCGAATCGGGTGCGGAGCTCCTTGGAGGCGTTCATTTTGAGGTAGCCCATGGCTTTCGATAGCGTTGACCTCTTTTTTTGTAGGGGCGATTCACGAATCGCCCGCATCAGCTCCGGGATGATCACGATCATGTGGATATGGTTGGGCATAATGACGTACTGCTCTATCTCTACGCCCAACCGGGAGGGAAGGTTGCGGATGATCCTGTCAACGATCTGCCCTTGCTCCGTCAGAACGACAGAGGGCATTTCTTCCATAGAGCCAAAGGTATCGTGATCGGGCAGGCCTCCCACCACTTTGGAGAGAAATTGCCGCCTTTGATGGGTACAAATGGTAATAAACCGTGTGCCGGGCGTGTTGTAATCAAACCCTTCCAGCCGCGGATTTTTTCGTTTTGGAAGATTGTTCATATCTTTTTCCATTACCGTCTCGTATAATTCCCCTTCGGCAAGGCGGAATTGCGGTAGGCTTCAACGATAGAACCCATTTCCGTTTCCGTTTCGGTGGTGAACAGCAAGGTCAGAAGTCCCACGCCGCTTTTTTTCAGTTCCTTGCGCTTATCCAAGCGGTAGGTGGGCAGGGAATTGTAGATCAGATTTCTGTGTCCGTTTCCCCGCAGGATAGGGAAGGATGCCCCCGTTCTGTCCACCAAGGAAGCGTGGCATTGCCCGCGGCTGTGGGTGCAATCCCCCTTCACGTTGCGGATGATACAGGTCTCGGTGTGCATGAGAGGCAGTCTGCCGTAGCCCAAGGCCTCGTAGGCCAAAGGGGAGAAGCCGAACTCCTTGGGGTCGCTTTCCGGAGAAAGGAACAGGGAGGAGAAGGAATAGCCCGTGAGCAGCTTTGCCGTCTCCTTGTTGAACACGTTGAGAGGATAATCCCCGTGGAGGTAGAACTCCTTCACCAAATGCAATCCCGAGAGGTTGGGGACGGTGGCGTGGCGGACGCCTTTTGCGTAAGCTTTTTCCAAAAGCTTTTTGATCTGCCCTTCCTCACGGTCGAAGGTGACCCTGGGCAGAATCACGCTGATCTTGCTTTCAAGCCCCTTGATATCGGCTTCCTCCAGCCGCCAAAGGGGGATGTCGATACGGGCGGCGTCGGCAAAGGGGGAGAGATCCCTCGGGATCCTGCCTTCAAACCGTGCCACGTAGCCCAACTGCTCCTTGGGGGAGAACAGGCGGGAGGGGTCCTTTTCCGGCAATACCATGGGCAGGGGTACTTCCTCCGTTTTCTGCCTTACGTAGGGCAGGGGCAGGCGGGGAGTGTTCTGCACCTTGGCGGTGTTTTTCTTGTCCTCTTCTCTGCGGATACCGAACATACGGGGATCCACCTGCTTGTTGTAGTACCCTGCGGTGAACCCACTGCGGGAGAAGGCGTTTTCCAGCCGCTTCAGCTCCGCCTCCGTGGGAACGCGACCTTCGTCCAGCAGACGGCGGTACACGCTTGTCACGGCGTAGACGTAATCGGGGGCTTTCATCCGCCCCTCGATCTTCAAGGCGGTGACTCCCATTTCGTTCAGTTCGGTCAAATAAGGCGCCAGACAGTTGTCCTTCAAAGACAGGGGATAGGGATTCTTCCCCTTGTAGGGCAGACGGCAGGGCTGAGCGCATTCTCCACGGTTGCCGCTTCTCCTGCCGATCATGGAGGACATAAGACAGCCCCCGCTTTCGCAAACGCAAAGAGCCCCATGGACGAAGACCTCGCTTTCCACCCCGCTGTTTTTTACGAAGGAGGCGATGTCTTCTTTTGCCATCTCGCGAGCCAGCACCACCCGGGAAAAGCCCAGATCCTGCAAAAGCTTGCCCCCCCGGGAGGCGTGCTGGCGAAGCTGAGTGCTGGCGTGGAGGACTGCCTCGGGGAAGCGTTCCTTCAACGCCTTTGCAAGCCCCAGATCCTGAACGATGTAGGCGTGGGGGCGAACTTCCTTTTGCAGAAAGTCCACGTACTGCAAAACGTCTGTAAACTCCTTGTCACGGATCAACGTGTTCAAGGTGATGAGGAGATGGACGTTGTGTTCTCTGCAGAGCTTGCCCGCTTGCTGTAATTGCTTTTCGTCAAAATTCTTCGCCCCTGCGCGGGCGTTGAACTGCATACCCCCCAGGTACACCTCGTCCGCACCGCCGTCAATGGCGGCACGCAGGGCGTCAAAGCTTCCCGCAGGGGAGAGCAGCAGTGCCATTATTTGTATGCGATCTCACGAACGCGGAGATCGCCGTAGTTTGCGGAAATACGCAGGGCATCCTTTTCAAAGGAGAACACCTGGGTATGAGGGGTGTCGGGGTGCTTGCAGATCACCTTCACCACGTCTCCGCACGTCTCGTAGGCACAGCGAAGATGCAATTCCTCGATCCACCCGTAGTGGGGGTCCAGGGTGTTGATGGAGGGGTTGCAGTATCTCAGCATGGGGGCGCAATCCACCCACTTGCCGTTCCCCGCCAGAATGGTCTGGACACCGTATTGGGTCTCCAACCGCACACGGAGGATCTCTCCCTCCGTATCCAGCTTGGCAGAACGGAGCTCTACGTCGTTGGGAACAAAGTCGCAGGCTTTGCGGATCTCTCCCTCGGCGGGCAGGGTGTCGTAATGATGCTCCACCTGGGAGAGCAGCTCTCCCTCTGCGGAAAGATCCTCTTCCTCAATGGCGTCCAGCAGAGCGTAGATCCGCTCCACCTCGATCTGCATATTTCCCGCCTCCGCCTGGAGGGCAAACACCGTGTCCTCCTCGGGGAGGACGATACAAAGCTGACCGTAAGCCCCGTCCCCACGGAAGCCGCCCCGGTGGTTCACCCAGAATTGATAGCCGTAGCCTGCTACCCAGTCGGGAGTGCCGTTGCTGCTGTTGTCGGCAATGGGTCGGACCGCCATGTCGCACCATTCCTCGCTGACCACGCGGACACCGTTATAGACGCCCTTGTTCTTCATCAGCATACCCATGCGGAACAGGTGATCGATGGGCAGGAAGATGCCGATGCCTCCCGTATGGGTGCCGTCGGCAAGGGTGAGGACCTGGGGCTTGGGAATGCCCAGCTTGGAGAAGAGATGCTTCTCCATAAAATCGTTGAGCTTCATACCGCTTCTCTTTTCCACCGCCGCACCGCAAACGCAGGTGCCCCCTGTGGAATACACGAAGGTGGTGCCGGGCTGATACACCACGGGCATGGCAAGGAAGGTCTTTACCGCATTGGCAGAGAACCGCATTTTATCCAGATGGCAGACGGCATGCCCCGACTGCATGGAAAGCACGTCCCCAAGGGTCATAGCGGCGAGATTTTCGGAGATCTCCTCGGGGGCACACTCCGGGAAAATGTCGATCATTCTTTCCGTCACGTCCAGAAGTCCCATGTCGCGAGCGATGCCCACGGCCAGGGAGGTGAAGGACTTGGAGAGGGAATAGAGGTGCATGGTATCCTCTGCCTTGTAGGGAGGGAATACGGCAGAAACTTCAAGCCCCTTGCGGTACAGCTTGAAGGCGCGCAAATTCGCCCCGTCGGCGGTATTTTCCTTGACGTATTGCAAAAGTGCCTTGGTATTACAGCTTTTGTTCCAAGTGATCATAGGGATTCTTCCTCGCTTTTTCACGTTTTCTTTCTTGATTTTAACACAAAGGAAAAGATTCCGCAAGATGAACTTGACATTTTTCCGCAAAAAAGGTATAATCGTCCTCATAAGAAAGGGACAGGAGGATGTTTCCCATGAAAAGTAAATTCTGGAAAGCGGTTTTTTCCGTGTTGCTCTTTTCCTACGCCATGGCCATCGTAGGGCCTTACGAGTATGCGGGTCTTTCTGCGGCAGTGCTGGTGATGCTGTTGGCGGGGGTGTCTATGGGGCCGTTGTGCTCTATTCTTTCCGTGGCGGTGTATCTCCTTGCGGGACTTTGGTTCCCTGTGTATATAAACGGCGGTTGCGGAGCGGGAGCCTTGTTCGGCGCTCACGGCGGATTCTTGTTGGTGCTGTTGCCCTGCGTTTTGGTGATCTCCGCATTGATCAAAGGATTGAAAAAGCATCCTCTTCTTGCGTTGCTGTTGGGCTTGGCCATTGCCTTCCTTTTGTATTTTGCCTTCGGGATCTTGTGGTACGTGATCAGCACAGGCAGCTCCTTGGTGGGCGTGCTGTCCAAGGGTTGGGGCGGCATCAGCTTGCTGTTCCTCCTGAATTGCGTGCTGGCATTCTTCGTTTCCGGTCCGCTGAAGCGTGCCATGAAGTAAATGTTTCCAAAGGAAGAGGCTGAGTCATTCAGAGGCAGAAGCCGTGATTTGGTTCTCGTCGGCGTATAAACATACGTCAGAGAGCCAAATCACGGCTAAAAAACTCTCAAAATTGGCAAAACTTTCTACCGAAAAACCGATTTCTCCATCGCATGCGATATCGTACGAGATGAAAAAACGATCTTTTCTTTATTTATTTGATCTTGCGTTTTTGTTCTGCGCTAAATGAATCAGTCCCTTTGATATCCTTTTACAAATGAAGTGCTTATCAAGAAAATAAGGTTTAGTCGAAATCAGAGCCTTCCAGCTCCATGTTGAACTCGATCCTGCTAACCTTGGGATGTTCCGCAAGGGCATGGATCTCCTCTACGGTCATGTTCATAGAGATGCAATCGAAGGATTTCAGTAAGACCACTTCCCGGTCTGCGGGCACCTCTTCCAAAGAATCGTACCCCAAAACCTCCAAAACCATATCCCTGTTGATCTCCCACTGCAAAGTTTGGAATATCTTTCTCCGGCGATCGGTGGAGCTCTTTTGTTCTGCTTCCGTAAGATCAAAACGCTCTATCATTTCTTCGTCGGAAGCATCTCTTTCCATCCAAGCATTTGTCTCCTCGTACGCACTGCTACTATCAAAGATAATCAGGATCCATTCGCCTTCCTCGGCGTTTTCCATCTGCTCAATCAAAGACTTGCTGATCTTATCGGAATACTCCACGGGTACAATTTCCGAAGGCTCCGACCTCTCCTCGGAAGGTTCAACAGAAGATTCAACGGAAGGCTCTTCCGTGATTTCTTCCACAGCCTCGGAAGAAACATTTTCCGGCACGGACTCTTGTACAGAAGTTTGGCTGTTGTCCTCCGACGGCACCATAGATTCAACGTGGGAAGTCTCTGCCGACGAAGCGTCGGATGGCTCTACCGCGGCAGTCCCGCAGGAAGCTAAAAGCAAAAGTGCCACAAATAATGTTATGCAACGCATTTTACGCATATACAAAACTCCTTTCTGCTATTCTATTGCAGACCATGCAACGGCAAAATTGCACTTCTGTGATGATGAAACGCGCAACACAACCTTGATCAGGTATTCGCCCGTCACCGTTGGCTGAAATTCAGTTATCAACAAATTCCCTCCCGAATCAGTTGCGCTTGTCACAACGCTACCGGAAGGATCGCACACCACAAGCATCAAATCCGCCAGAGGACCCAAAGCAGCTCCCTCAATTTCAAGATGCTTTAGCCACGCAAGAGAAACACGAACAGTATTCTCTGTTGAATCTACGGAGAAAGGATACGTCTTAATTGTCCCCGCTTCTTCCATAGCAGGGAACGATCTTACTTCATAATTGCCATCCCTCAACACACAGTAGGCGTTGTAAGCGTTGACCAATCCTGCTCCGGCTCTATCGCTCATTTCAGAAGAGGTTTGATACCGCAACACATCATCATTAATTGCAGCCGTCAAAATCGCTTTCATTCCGTTTTGCCAATAAGCAACATTCGGCGCATAATCAATCAACTGCGCGATGATTCCGGTCACAATCGGTGCGGCAAAACTATTGCCAGAGCAGCCGGTAGGGGTTGCGGCTGTTTCCACTAACGTTCCGGGCGCTAATACGTCGGGTTTGTTTGCGCCGGTTGCAAAATCCACATACCATGAACTTGCACTAGGAGCAGTCAACGACCCGTTGGCAGCACCTACGGCGATTGCATTGTATGCACAAGCCGGGTGAGCCACCACATACGAGGTTGCATAATAGTCGTTTCCTGCGGCTGCAACAAAGTGCACGCTATAATCAATCGCTATCGTATCCACAAAACGATCAATCTCAAGATAACCTTCATAGGGAAGAGCATATCCTGAACTCATATTGATAACCTGCACTTTTTGATCGAGAAGCCATTCAATCCTTTGTATGGTGTATGTCCGGTTGGTGGTTCTAATTGTGCAATACAATTCGGCCTCCGGTACGATTCCCGGATATTCATCCGATTGAGAAACTAATATACTAGCGACATTATTAGCATGCGTTGTTATATGCTGTTCCCATGCAATTTCCGGATCGTAAGTGATATCGGCCCCTTCAAAATACGGTTGTTCCTTATCAGGGACCCCGGATTCAATCATACCAATTTTTACGCCGGCTCCACTTAATCCAAGGGATTCACGAAGCACATCCGCGCCTACTGCAGCGGCACCGTCCATCGCAAAATCCTCGGCTTGTGCTTCCGGGACATGATAAATCATCTCTACCTGCGGCAAATTCGAAAGGGCAACGATTTCGCTTGCGGTCAATTTCATCGTAATCATCGGAGCATACTTGCTGACAAACACATCTCTTTCATTCAACGGTCCCTCCAAAAGAAGCTCAATGAGAGATGACACTACCTTGTTTGCCTCAGTCTGCGTTTTTGATCCCAACGATCTTTTCAGTGAAATGCGCTCCTGCACCTCCGCCAACAAAGTTTGTTGGCTTTCATTGCTTTTTCCTGAAATAAGTTGCACGCTCTTCTTGGCGGCCATTTTCTCTTGAATTTGTTCTTCTACTTTGCTAAAATCAATTTTACGAGTCCAAATTTCAATAGGAATCAGTTCATCTTCTTTTGCGGTTTCGAGGAGTTCTATTAAAACTGCCTCTACAACATCTTCGCGCAATGTCACAATACTTGCAGAAACTGACATAACTAACATGGAAACCATAATCACCACAGTTAGCACTACAGACAAAAAATACGTCAATACATGTCTCTTCATAAAAACCCTCCTTGCATATTTTTTATTGTGTGATTGTATTATATCATACACATGCCATCGTGTCAACTCTGTTACATGCAATTCGTCTCTCCGTAAGTCTGTCAGCAACAGGTCGCAAGGCAGCAGGTTCGAAGTGTGACAACGCCATCTGTATCCCGATGAAGTGATTCGCCTACGGAAGATTCTGCAAAATTATAAAAACATTTTTTTGCTCGGAAAGCACGAAAGCGTTGCTTTATTCGTTGAAGTCGTACGCTTCCACGTATGCGTCGATGGCGTCCTGAACGCTGGGACGGATAGACTCCAGCGTAGAAGCCACAGCGGTGGAGTTGCTTTCGATCAGCCCGCCGAAGATATCGATGCCGCCGAAGTTATACATAGAGCCCAGGTCGTATACCACGTTGCCGAAGATCAGATCCAGCATTTCCTCAGAGCCGTCGTCCTTGGCGGCACGGGACTTGAGGGCTACCTCGTAGTATGCGGGGGTCACGAAGTTCTTACCGCTGCAGGCCACAGCCTCGATCATGTAGGCGGAGAACTCGGGATTGGGCACGTTGACGGGAATGCAAATACCGTAAGCCATGGAAACGCTGGCGGGGGTGTAGTACTTGTCCTGCTCCACGGAAGCCTTGGGCAGGGGAACGATGCCGTAGATGCTGTCCACGTCGTAGGCGCGGAGCTTCTTCAATGCGGAGAAAGCAGAGCCACAGAACAGAGAACGCTTGTTACCGAAGGCACCCATTGCCGCCTCCCAAACGTTGCGCTCGTTCCATTGCTTTTCGATCTTCTGGGTGTTGATGAACCAGGAATCGTCCTGATAAACGTCCAGAACCTTTTCTGCGTACCGAATGGAGGCTTCGGTAGAGCCCAGGGAGATCTGAGGAATGTCGTTGTGATCCTTGACGATCAGCTTGTTGCCGGAGGCGATGTACATACCGCCGATGGAATTGGTGCCCACCATGCCCCACTGGTCGTTGTAGGACATCCCGTCCACACCGTCGATCTCCATGGTGGCCATTTGGCCCATTTCGTGCATGGTGTCGAAGGTCCACTTACCGTCCCGCACCAGCTGGTACATATCGCCGTAGGTTTCAAAGCAAAGCTCGGCGTACATCTCCTTGTTGAACAGAATGCAGGAGGAAACCACCTTCTGCATGATGGAGATATCACCGGTGGTCATGTACAGCTTGCCTGCCAGAGACAGGTTCTTATTGGCTTCCTGATCCCACCAAGGGGCATCCAAGTGAATATAATCGGGAAAATCGTATAAGTCGTAGAAGCTGCCCTCCTGTGCAAGAGCAGTCGCATTTCCCATAAAGGGCATTGCCGCATCGTAGGTGGCGGCACCGGCGGAAAGGTCTTGCTGCAAGGTCTCCACCACGTTGTCTACCGCAAACGCCTTGACGGTAACGCCGTACTGCTCCTCGATGAGGCCGTTACGGTCACGGACGCCCTTTGCCAAAGCGTCGTCAGTGGTGGCGATGGGTTCGATCTCTTCGGAATGATAGGTGGTCTGCACAGCGTCGCTGTACACGCAGACGGTGAAGGTGGTTTCGGTGAAATTAAACTGGGGCATGTTCATGTTTTCAAGGGTGTACATGCCGTTTTCGTCCAGATATTTGGACTTTTCGCCGCCGCTTTCGCCGCCGTTCCCATTGCCGCCAGAGCTTTCGTCCGCAGAGGAGGTATCCGTAGTGTTCCCGTTAGTTCCGCAGGCCACCAGCAGGGGACATACAAGCAAAAGCAAGCTCAGCAAGAGGACAAACAATTTTCTCGATGTCATAATCGTGTTTCCTTTCCAAACCATCCCCCAAAAAGAGGATTTTGATATGAAATATTATACATCTTCAAGCCTTGTCTGTCAATCTGCGTTTGTCCTAAAGAGCGCCCTCCGTTTTTGGCGAAAATCACCACCCAACGGAAAAGATCCGAAACGATTCGTAAGAGAACCGCTTCGGATCTTTTTTGTGTTCAGGCTATTTGTTGCGTCAGCAGTACGCAGTCGTAGATGGTAAGTGTGCCGTCGAAGTCGAAGTCGTAAAGCGTTTCCGTCTCGGTGTTGCCCACCAGGATGGACATGAGAAGCTCTACGTCGGCTTGGTCGATCATACCGTTGCCGTCCACGTCGTAGTCGGGGATCTTGTCACGGCTCTCCGTTTCGCCGCAGGCTGTACAGGAGCGTTCCTCCTTGCCGGGAGCGATGTCTTGCCAGTCGCTCCATACATGACCGGTGGGGGCTACGTAATCGCTTGCGTAACTGTCGCCGCAGTGGCAGGTGTAGGTGGTGTAGCCCTTTTCGGTGCAGGTAGGTTCTGTTACTACGCTTTCGTAGCTATGCCCTGTTGCGGGAAGTACGCTGGTTTCGTAGTGGTCGCAATTGTCGCAATTTCTGCGTTCTGTGCCGCTTTCGGTGCAGGTGGGAGCGGTTACGGTGTACCATTCGTCGAAGATGTGACCGGTAGCGTCAACATAGTCCGTAACGTAGTTGTCGCCGCAACGGCAGGTATAGGT
>JAZPZV010000011.1:0-2067 GCA_045544855.1 Eubacteriales bacterium
CGTGATTGGCGGCGGACTGGGAACAGCGATCGCTTATCCGCAGGCGAAAAAGCTGAAAGCACTCGGTGCGTCTGTTACAGTGATCACGGGCTTTCGCAGTGAGGATTTTATCATTCTCAAGGATGAGATGCAGGCTGTGGCGGATAAGCTGATCATTACGACCGACGACGGCTCCAACGGAACAAAAGGATTTGTAACGGATCACTTGAAGGAAGTACTTGACGCAGGTGAGCGGTTCGACGAGGTAATTGCCATTGGTCCGCTTGTGATGATGAGAGCGGTTTGTCGATTGACCAAGGAATATGGTGTTCCCACCACCGTCTCCATGAATCCCGTTATGATCGACGGCACGGGAATGTGCGGCGGCTGCCGTGTCATCGTTGGCGGAGAAGTGAAATTCGCCTGCGTTGACGGCCCTGACTTCGACGGTCACCTCATAGATTGGGATGCCGCTATGAAGCGTGGACAGATGTTCAAGGAACAGGAAAAGCGTTCCTGTACCGATGGACGTTGCAGAATATACGGAAAGGAGCAGCGTAATGGCTAATATGTCACTGAAAAAGAATCCGATGCCGGAGCAGGCTCCCGGTGTTAGAAATAAGAATTTTTTTGAGGTAACGACGGGCTATACCGCTGAAATGGCAATTGACGAAGCACAGCGTTGCTTGAATTGCAAAAATAAGCCATGTATGACGGGATGCCCTGTAGCCGTTAAGATCCCCGAGTTTATTTCTCTTGTTGCTAAGGGTGAATTTGAAGCGGCTTATGAGAAAATCACCGAGACCAACGCACTGCCCGCCGTCTGCGGAAGAGTGTGTCCGCAGGAGAAACAGTGCGAATCCAAGTGTGTTCGAGGCATCAAGGGTGAGCCCGTTGCCATTGGAAGACTGGAACGCTTTGTTGCCGATTGGCATATGGCAAACGGGGAGGATAAGCTTACAGAGCCGCAAAAGAATGGCAAAAAGGTTGCCGTTGTCGGCTCGGGCCCTTCCGGACTTACTGCCGCGGGAGATCTTGCTAAGTTCGGTTATGACGTTACGGTTTACGAGGCTTTCCATACGGCGGGCGGTGTTCTGATGTACGGAATACCTGAATTCAGACTTCCTAAAACTATCGTGCAGACCGAGATTGATAAGCTGAAAAGCATCGGCGTTAAGATAGAAACAAATACTATCATAGGAAAAACAATTTTGATTGATGAGCTTTTGGAAAATATGGGCTTTGATGCGGTGTATATTGGTTCGGGAGCAGGACTTCCGTCTTTCCTCGGTATCGAAGGTGAGAGCCTCAACGGCGTTTATTCTGCAAACGAGTTCCTCACCAGAATCAATTTGATGAAGGGCTATCGTTTCCCCGAATACGATACTCCGGTGTACGTTGGTAAGAATGTTGCTGTGTTCGGAGGCGGTAACGTGGCGATGGATGCGGCGAGAAGCGCAAAAAGGCTCGGCGCAGAAAACGTATATATTATTTACCGCCGAGGCAAAGAGGAGCTTCCTGCAAGAGTGGAGGAGGTCTTTCATGCGGAGGAAGAAGGTGTAGAGTTCCTGCTTCTTCAAAATCCGACGAAATTTATCGGAGATGAAAATGGATGGCTTACGGGTGTCGAGGTCATCAGCATGGAGCTTGGCGAGCCGGATGCAAGCGGCAGAAGACGTCCCGTTACCATCGAAGGCTCCGAACATATCATAGAGATTGATACTGCGGTGGTTTCCATTGGGCAAACGCCTAACCCACTGATCAAGAAAACGACCAAAGGCCTTGAAACGAACAAGCGCGGCTGTATCGTTGCCGATGAAAATGGCGCAACATCAAAGGCGTTTGTATATGCGGGTGGTGACGTTGTGACAGGTGCCGCAACGGTCATTCTTGCTATGGGCGCAGGAAAAACAGCGGCTATGGCGATCCACAAAGAACTCACGACAAAAGGAGAATGAATATGACAAGCAAATACGAATCCCCCTTATCCTCGCGTTACGCATCTGAATATATGCTGAGCCTGTTTTCAAGTGACACCCGCTATAGCACGTGGCGTCGCCTTTGGGTGTCCCTTGCAAAAGCTGAACA
>JAZPZV010000012.1:0-89301 GCA_045544855.1 Eubacteriales bacterium
ATAACTTCTATCTTGTCAAGTCCATTTGCACACTTTTTGCAGTCAAATGACTATCATCTTCCTTCCTCCTCCGAAAACGACAGTTTTCGGCATTGCTTTTCGGGGTTCAAGGGACGCCTTTTCGAAAAGCGTCCCTTCCCGCTCCCCTTGCCGCTCCCTTTGCGTTCCCTTCCCCATAAAAAACAAGGAGTGCTTTTGGCACTCCTTGCGTATCTTTGATTCAATTAGCCTTCAAAAGCATCCAGAGCGTCTCTTCTGGAGAGGTTCAGTCTGCCCTTCTCGTCGATCTCGGTCACCATGACCTTGATCTGATCGCCAACGGAAACAACGTCCTCAACCTTAGCAACGCGCTTCTTATCCAGCTGGGAAATGTGCACCAGACCTTCCTTACCGGGAGCGATCTCAACGAATGCACCGAAGTTCATCAAGCGGGTAACGGTGCCCAGGAAGATGGTACCGGGCTCGGGATCTCTTGCAATGGCGTCGATGATGGCAAGAGCGCGGTAACCGTCGTCCTTGTTCACAGCGGCGATGAAGATGGAGCCATCGTCCTCGATGTCGATCTTACAGTTGGTATCGGCGCAGATCTTCTGAATGACCTTACCGCCGGAACCGATGACCTCACGGATCTTATCGGGATCGATCTTGGTGGTGATCATCTTGGGCGCATACTTGGAAACGTCCTCACGAGGAGCGGGCAGCGTCTTCAGAATATACTCGTCGATGATATAGAAGCGACCCTTCTTGGTGGTCTCAAATGCACTCTTGATGATCTCGGGAGTCAGACCGTCGATCTTCAGGTCCATCTGAATGGAGGTGATACCCTTCTTGGTACCTGCAACCTTAAAGTCCATATCGCCGAAGAAGTCTTCCAGACCCTGAATGTCCACCATGGTCATCCAGCGATCGCCCTCGGTGATCAGACCGCAGGAGATACCTGCAACGGGAGCCTTGATCGGAACGCCCGCATCCATCAGTGCCAGAGTAGAGCCGCAAACGGAAGCCTGGGAGGTAGAACCGTTGGAGGAGATGACCTCGGATACGGTACGGATAGCGTAGGGGAACTCTTCCACAGAGGGAAGCACGGGGATCAGAGAACGCTCTGCCAACGCACCGTGACCGATCTCACGTCTGCCTGCGCCGCGGGAGGACTTAGCCTCACCAACGGAGAAGCCGGGCATGTTGTAGTGGTGCATATAGCGCTTGGTCTCTTCGGTATCAATGCCGTCCAGCAGCTGAACCTCGCTCATGGGAGCCAGGGTGCAGGTGGTCAGAACCTGGGTCTGACCGCGGGTGAACATACCGGAGCCGTGTACACGGGGCAGGAGGGAGACTTCTGCATCCAAGGGACGGATCTGATCCATACGTCTGCCGTCCACACGCTTCTGCTCGGTGAGCAGCCAGTTACGAACGATCTTCTTCTGAAGCTTGTACAGACACTCGTTGATCATGGGCTTGCTTTCGGGATATTCTTCCTCAAGCGCCTCGTAGACCTTCTGATAAATGGGCTGGAGTCTTGCGTCGCGCACCTTCTTGTCGTCGGTGTTCAAAGCCTCCATCACTTCCTCAGCCACCATAGCCTCGATCTTGTCGAACATATCGTGGTCTACTTCGCAGGAAGCGTATTCAAACTTGGGCTTGCCGATCTCTGCACGGATGGATTCGATGAATGCCACCAGACCCTTGATCTCCTCGTGAGCCTGCATGATGGCGTCGAACATCACCTGGTCGTCCACCTCGTTGGCGCCGGCCTCGATCATAACCACCTTCTTTGCGGAGCCTGCAACGGTCAGCTGCAGATCGCTGTTGGCACGCTGTGCCTCGGTGGGGTTGATGATCACTTCGCCGTCAACCAAGCCTACGAACACACCTGCGATAGGACCGTTCCACGGAATATCGGAGATGGTCAGTGCCAGAGAAGCACCGAACATAGCGGCGATCTCGGGAGAGCAGTCCTGATCCACGGACATAACGGTCAAAGACAGAACGATGTCGTTGCGGAGATCCTTGGGGAACAGAGGGCGGATAGGACGGTCGATGACACGGGAGGAAAGGATGGCGTGCTCGGTAGGTCTGCCCTCGCGGCGGTTCCAGCTGCCGGGGATGCGGCCTACGGAGTACAGCTTTTCCTCATAGTCTACTGCCAAGGGCAGGAAGTCAATGCCGTCTCTGGGAGTTGCGGAAGCGGTTGCGGTACAAAGCACCGCGGTCTCGCCGTAACGGACCAAGCAGGAGCCGTTGGCAAGCTGAGCCATCTTACCGGTCTCGATGACCAGAGGTCTGCCGGCAAGGGTGTACTCGAATTTTTTGAACTGTTCAAACATCTTTTGCGTTTCCTTTCTGAATTTGTTTTAGGTGCCGCAAGCGAAGTTTAACACTTAGATACCCTTCCGAATCAGCCTTCGGGAACGTATCTAAATGATAAACCGGCTTACGGGCGTATACGGTGTAACGCAGGCAACACGTTTTGAGCCGCATTGCCTGCATCACGTTGCTTGGGGATTACTTTCTCAGACCAAGGCTCTCAATGATCGCACGGTAACGATTGATGTCCTTCTTCTGCAGATAGCTGAGGAATTTCTTTCTCTTGCTGACCATCATGTGCAGACCTCTTCTGGAATGGTTATCCTTGGGGTTTGCCTTCAGATGCTCGGTGAGCTGCTTGATTCTGGTGGTCAGAATCGCGATCTGCACCTCTGCGGAACCGGTGTCGCCTTCGTGTACAGCATAATCCTTAATGATCTGCTGCTTCTCATCCTTCAAAAGCATGTGTGTTCACCTCCGTAAAAATAGTGTAGATAAGCCGAGCGGGAGGTCCGGTGAACGGATGGGGCAGGATATACCTTTCCCAAAATGCCTCGGACCCAGCCTATCTGGTTTTATGAGCGGACCTCAAAATCCGTTCAGCGTAGTATAACACATCCTTTTCCGTTTGTAAAGAGGGTTTTAAAATTTTCTTTCAAAAACTTTCTTCGCCGCGTTTGTCGGTTTTTTTGGCATTTTGACGGAAAATTTCTTCCTTCTTCTGCCAATAAATCCCGAAACCCCCTTGCCAAACGGAAATATTTGTGATATAATTCGTTCTGTATAGGTATGCCTGTATAGTACTGTTTGGGAGGTTTGCGACCTGACGTGAAAAATGACAAAGTTTACGACCGTCTCACCCAGCTCATCGGTCTTGCGGTGATGGTGGGGCTGACCCTGGCGTTGCTGTTTGCTTTCCGCGGGGAATTGCTTCCCTATCAGGAGGATGGCGACGTTTTCGGTACCGTATACCTGAGCCAGCCGGAAGAGGCGTCTTCCGAAGAATAATCAACTAAAAACGAAAGGGAATCACCATGGCAAAAAAGAAAGAAACTGTAGCCATGCTGCTTGCCGGCGGACAAGGCAGCAGACTGTATCTTCTCACCGAGCGTATTGCAAAGCCCGCCGTGAACTTTGGCGGCAAATACCGCATCATTGATTTTCCTCTCTCTAACTGTGTCAACTCGGGCATCGACGCAGTGGGCGTACTGACCCAGTATCAACCCCTGAAGCTGAACGAGTACATCGGCAACGGCCAGCCCTGGGATCTGGACCGCACCTACGGCGGCGCCATGACCCTGCCTCCTTACCAGGCCATGAACCGCTCCGAGTGGTACAAAGGCACGGCCAACGCCATTTATCAAAACCTGCACTTTATCGATAAGTTCGACCCGGATTACGTAGTGATCCTTTCCGGTGACCATATCTACCGTATGGACTACTCCAAAATGGTGGAGTTCCACAAGGCCAACAAGGCGGATTGCACCATTGCAGTCTTTGACGTTCCCTTGGAGGAGGCCAGCCGCTTCGGTATCATGAGCAGCGATGCCGAAGGCAGGATCACCGAGTTTGCCGAGAAACCCAAGGAACCCAAGAGCACCCAGGCCTCCATGGGCGTGTATGTGTTCTCCAAGGATAAATTGTATTCTTACCTCATTGAGGACGAGGCAAACCCCAACTCCTCCAACGACTTCGGCAAGAATATCATTCCCGCCATGCTGGCAAACGATGAGCGTTTGTTTGCCTATCGTTTCGAGGGCTACTGGAAGGACGTTGGTACCATCCAGAGCCTTTGGGAGGCCAATATGGATCTGCTGGGCGAAAATCCCGCCCTGTCTTTGCAGTCCGCTTGGCGTATCTATTCCCGCAACAACGCCCGTCCGCCCCAGTTCATCGGCGCAGGCGGCTCCGTAAAGAACTCCGTGATCACCGAGGGCTGTGAGATCTACGGCACCGTGATCAACAGCGTTCTGTCCCCCGGCGTGGTAGTGGGCAGAAACGCCGTGGTGCGTGACAGCGTGATCTTCGACGACGTTACCATCGGCGAGGGTGCAGAGATCAACTACACCGTGATGGACAGCAACACCGTGGTAGGGGAGAACGCTACCATCGGTAAGCATATTGAAGAATCCGCAGGGATCACCCTTGTGGGCGGATGGCTGAACATCCCCGCAGGGGCAAGCATCCCCGATAATATCCGCTTCGGCAAGGACGAATTGGAAGCTATGAAGAAGGAGGAGACCGTATGAGCACCGTTGCCATTCTGTTTGCAGGCTTAAACGAACGCCGCGTTCCCGAGCTGACCGAGGACCGCACCATGGCATCCGTTCCCTTTGGATGCCGTTACCGTCTCATCGACTTCACCCTTTCCAACGTGGTCAACGCAGGCATCACCAAGGTGGGTGTGCTGACCCATTACAACTACCAGTCCCTGATGGACCATCTGGGCACCGGTAAGGATTGGGACCTTGCCCGCAGAAACGGCGGTATCAAGATCCTGCCGCCCTTCATCACTGCCTTTGCAAACCGCGGGAACACTTTGTTCGCCTCCCGTCTGGAAGCGCTGATCAGTGCCCGTCAGTTCATCAGCGAATGCACCGAGGACGAGGTCCTGCTGTGCGATTGCGATCTGATCTGCAACCTGGATCTGGCCGATATGCTCCGCGCTCACAAGGAAAGCGGCGCCATGGCCACCGTTGCGGTGAAGAAGAGCCCCGTGGACGATCTGTCCGATATCAGCATCGTCAATTCCGACGAAAACGGCCGTATCCTCAACGTGACCAACTACAACGACAACGGCGAAGGGGAAAAGGACATTCAGATCCATATCATGGTGATGAACCGTCAGTTCTTGCTTTCCCGGCTCACCGAGGCCCTGGCCCACGGCTATACCAGCATCGCCAAGGACATCCTCACCAGAGGTGCTGCGACCAACAACTTCCGTATTTACCGCTACGAGGGCTATTGCGAGACGGTGCGTAGCCTTTCCGAGTATTACCACCGCAATATGGATCTGCTCGCCGCCGAGACCCAGGACGCTCTGTTCCGCCGGAAGAACCGTCCCGTGCTTACCAAGGTGCAGAACTCCGCTCCCACCGTCTACGCAGCAAATTCTATGGTGAAAAACTCCATGATCGCCGATGGATGCGTTATCGAGGGCATCGTGGAAAATTCCATCATCTTCCGTGGCGTTCACGTGGGCAAGAATACCAGCGTGGAAAACTGCATCCTCATGCAGGATACTTACGTAGGCAACAACGTGTACATGAACTGCGTGATTACCGACAAAGGGGTCACCATCCGCGACGGCAGAGTTCTGTCCGGCCATGAGAACCGCCCCTTCTACATTGAAAAATCCAGCGAAGTTTAACGAAAAGGATTTGAACCGTTTATGAAGATCTTATACGTAGCATCGGAGTCCACTCCCTTTGCCGCCTCCGGCGGACTTGCCGACGTCATCGGCTCCCTTCCCGCTGCTCTCAAGAAGCAGAACCCCGAGGACGATATCCGTGTGATCATGCCTCTCTACGGCACCATGGATGCCTCCTGGCGTGAAAAACTCACTTTCCTCACCAGCCGTAACGTCACCCTGAACTGGAGAAACCAGTACTGCGGCGTTTACTCCGTGGTCTATCGCAACGTGACGTATTATTTCCTGGATAACGAGTATTACTTCAAGCGCGCCTCCCTGTACGGCGAATTTGACGACGGCGAACGCTTCGCCTTCTTCTGCCGCGCCGTAGTGGATCTGCTGCCCGACCTGGATTTCTTCCCGGACGTGCTGCACGCTCACGATTGGCAGGCCGCCCTTGCGGTGATCTATCTGAAGCGTAAGTACGGCTACATGGAGGGGTACTCGGGCATCCGTACCGCGTTCACCATCCATAACATCCAGTACCAGGGCAAGTTCGGCCTGGATTCTCTGGCCGACGTGTTCGACCTGATGCCCTCCGACCATGAGATCGTGGAATACGGCGGCTGTATCAACCTGATGAAGGGCGCTATCATCTGCTCCGATAAGGTGACCACCGTCAGCCCCACGTACGCTAAGGAAATTTTGAGTCCCAAGTTCTCTCACGGCCTTGACCCCATTCTGAAGATGTTTGAGGGTAAGCTTTCCGGCATCCTCAACGGCATCGATAAGGACTATTACAGCCCTTCCAAGAACACCGAGCTTCCCGCCTCCTTCCATGTGAATAAGATGGCGGGCAAGGCAGTGTGCAAGGAAGAACTGCAGAAGTCCGTTGGCCTCCCCGTAGATCCCGATAAGCCCGTGGTGGCAATGATCACCCGTTTGGTGGATTCCAAGGGCTTGGATCTGCTCACTTTGGCAGCAGACGATCTGCTGCAGGAGAACGTTCAGCTCATCCTTTTGGGCAAAGGCGACTTCTACTACGAGGATTACTTCTGGCATTTGGCAGAGCGTCATCCCGACAATTGCCGCGTCCTGCTCCGCTTTGACCAGACTTTGGCCAAGCAGATCTACGCAGGCGCCGATATTTTCCTCATGCCCTCCCGTACCGAGCCCTGCGGCTTGGCGCAGATGATCTGCTCCCGCTACGGCACCGTCCCCGTGATCCACGAGACCGGCGGATTGTACGACAGCATCAAGGATGCAGGCTGTGAGGGCGGCGGCAACGGCTTTACCTTTGCGTCTTACAGCGCTTGGGATATGCTGTGCGCTTTGCGGAACGCTCTGAACTGCTACGCCGATAAGGCGGCTTGGAAGAAGCTGGTGCGCCGCGTGATGCTCACCGACTTCTCTTGGGACATTTCTGCGGGCAAGTACGCAGACCTGTACCGTTCCCTGTAAATTTCATTTTCACGCAAAAAGAATGCGCGGGGGAGAGATCCTTCTCCCCCGTACCCCTTTATTTTCGCTTAAAACCGTAGGTTGTCGTCAGAAAGGGGCTCTGCCCCGCACCGTCCTGTGTGCTCCCTGCCAAGGGTGGACCCCCAAAAAACTTTCTTTTTTATTCAGAGGGAAAAGTTTTCGCGGAGGGAGCGCGAGGGAGGCGCCTTTTTCAAAAGGCACCTCTCTCGCAAGAGCAACGGCTATACCGTCCTGCGGATTAAGAATATATTTTAATTTTTAAGAAACATCTTGGAGAAACCATTACCATGGCACAACAGATCAAACAGGCTCACGTAGACGAGGCACTTCTCGAAAAACTTTCCCGCTACTTCGGTATTGCGCCGGAGGAGGCGACTCCTCAGCAGATGTACCAGGCGGTCGTTTTGTCCGTCCGTGACCTGCTGGGCTCCCGCAACAAGGAGCTCATCCAAAAATCCAAAGAACAAGCGTCCAAGCAGGTCTTCTACCTGTGTATGGAGTTCCTGATGGGGCGCACCTTAAAGCTCAACCTTTGCAACCTGGGGATCGAGGAGATCTACCGCAAAGCGCTGAAGAAGCACGGCTTTTCCCTTAACGAGATCTACGAGTTGGAGCCGGACCCCGGTCTGGGCAACGGCGGCTTGGGCAGACTTGCCGCTTGCTTCCTTGATGCGCTGACCTCCCAGGACTATCCTGCAAAGGGCTTTTCTCTTTTATACGAGTACGGTCTGTTCAAGCAGCGTATCGTAGACGGAGAACAGCTTGAGCTTCCCGACATCTGGCTTCCCGACGGCAACTGCTGGCTTGTTCCCAGACAGGACAAGAAGGTGACCGTTCGCTTCGGTGGTACCGTCCGCGAGGAGTGGAGAGACGGTCATTGCCACGTCATCCACGAGAACTGCGACGAGATCGAGGCAGTTCCCTACGATATGTTCATCACCGGCGGCGGTACGGATACCGTCAACACCCTGCGCCTCTGGAAGGCGAAGGATAAGGACGGCTTCGACATGAAGGCCTTCTCTCAGGGTCAGTATATCAAGGCGCTGGAAGAAAGCACCATGGCGGACACCCTGTGCAAGGTGCTTTACCCTGCGGATAACCACCACGAGGGCAAGCTGTTGCGCCTTTCCCAGCAGTATTTCCTGGTATCTGCATCCCTGCAGAACATTTTGGGCAACCATCTGGCTCAGTACAAGACCCTGGAGAATCTCCCCGACAAGGTGGCCATCCACATCAACGATACCCATCCTGCCCTGGCCATCCCCGAGCTTATGCGTATTTTGATGGACCAGCACCACTTCTCCTGGGAGCACGCCTGGGAGATCACCACTGCCACCGTCTCCTACACCAACCACACCGTGTTGCCCGAGGCGCTGGAGATGTGGAACGAAAATCTCTTCGCCATCAAGCTCCCCAGAATCCACTCCATCATCAAGGAGATCAACGAGCGTTTCTGTAAGGAAGCATGGGCGACCTTCATGGGCGACTGGGACAAGGTGGGCAGAATGTCCATTTTGGGTCACGGCATGGTGCGCATGGCAAACCTGTCCGTCATCGGCTCCCACCATATCAACGGCGTATCCGGACTGCATTCCGACATCCTGAAGACCACCGTGTTCAAGGATTACAACGATATGTACCCCAAGCGCTTCACCAACGTAACCAACGGCATCGCACATCGCAAGTGGCTGTGCTATTCCAACCCCCGTTTGGCCTCTCTGTTGGATGAATGCATCGGCAAGGAGTACCGCAAAGATCCTGCTCAGTTGGAAAAATTCCTGGCCTTCTCCGAGGATGCATCTGTCCTGGAGCGCCTGGAGAAGATCAAGAAGCAGAACAAAGCAGATTTTGCTAAGTATATCAAGGATACCAAGGGCATCCAGCTGGATCCCGACAGCATTTTCGACGTACAGGCAAAACGTCTCCACGAGTATAAGCGCCAGCTGCTCAACGCCATCCACATCATTGACCTGTATCAGCAGTTGAAGGAAAACCCCAATCTGGATATCCCGCCCCAGACCTTCCTGTTTGCGGCCAAGGCGGCACCCGGCTACTATCTGGCAAAGGATATCCTCCGCCTGATCTGCTACGTGGGTGCGGAGATCGAAAAAGATCCTATCATCCGCAAGAAGCTGCGCGTGGTCTTCCTGGAAAACTACAACGTCACCCTGGCAGAGCACCTTATGCCCGCAGCAGAGATCTCCGAGCAGATCTCCCTGGCAGGCAAGGAGGCCAGCGGTACCGGCAACATGAAGTTCATGATCAACGGTGCCTTGACCATCGGTACTCTGGACGGTGCCAACGTGGAAATGGCTTCTCTCCTTGGCAAGGATAATATCTTCATCTTCGGCCACACGGCAGAAGAGGTGGAGGAGCTGTGGCGTAAGGGCTACTCTTCTTCCGATTATTACAACAGCAACCCCAACCTGAAGCGCGCTATTGACAGTATGCAGACAGGCTACGCAGGCAGATCCTTTGCGGACATTGCCAGATATCTGCTGTATTCCCACGGCGTTTCCGACCCCTTCATGTGTCTGGCGGATTACAGCTTCTACGCAGAGGCTCACGACCGCATGCTGGAGGCGTACGGCGACAGAGACCGTTGGAACAAGATGTCTCTTGCCAATATTGCCAAGGCAGGCTTCTTTGCCGCTGACCGCAGCATCCGTGAGTATGCGGACAACATTTGGGGTATCAAGCCCATCAAGAAAGCATGAACAGCGTCTTTTTACAGGTCTGCCGTAACGGCAAGCCCACAGGATCCTTTACCTGTTCCTTTGGAGATACGGTAGAGATCACCTTTGGGATGCAGGGGGCAACCCGGGCTTGGTTTTATCTGGGCAACGACGAAAAGGTGCTTCTCACCGGGGAAGCGCCTTTCCTGCACATGGAAGGGGAGCTTTCCCTCTTTTCCGTGACCCTGGATACCCGTGAGATCGCCCCGGAGGGAGACGGCTTGTTCTTTTTCCACTTCGAGGCGGAAACGCCCGCAGGCAGACGGTACACCGTCTGTGACTGCGCCCGTGCCACCCTCTCCGACCGTTTTGTCAACGAATTCCAACTGACGGTCTACAAAAACGAATATCCCGCCCCTGATTGGCTTACCCGAGGGGTGTTCTACCACATCTTCGTGGACCGCTTCTGTAAAAGCGGCAGATCTATGCGCCGTACCGATGCGCTTTACAACGAGGATTGGGAAAACGGCACTCCCGAATATCCCCCCATCAACGGCCAGGCGTTCCCCAACAACACCCACTTCGGCGGTGATCTTTACGGCGTGGCGGATAAGCTCAGTTACCTCAAGGATCTTGGGGTCACCGTTATTTACTTAAGTCCCATTGCCGACGCTTATTCCAACCATAAGTACGATACCGGGGATTACCTTACGGTAGATCCCACCTTCGGCGGGGAACAGGCACTGAAGGAGCTGGTGGAAAAGGCCCATTCCATGGGCATCCGCATCCTTCTGGACGGCGTGTTCAACCACGTGGGGGACGACAGCGTGTACTTCAACCGCTACGGCAAGTACCAAGGCCTCGGAGCCTATCAATCTAAAGAATCTCCCTACTACCCTTGGTTTACCTTTGGGCAGACCCGTGACGATTACGAAAGCTGGTGGGGGATCAAGAACCTCCCCAAGCCCAAAAAGTGCAAGGAATTCCGCTCTTTTATCTGTGAGCAGGTGATTCCCAAGTACATGGCCCTTGGCATCGACGGCTCCCGCCTGGACGTGGTGGACGAACTGGAAAGCGATTTCCTGGACGAGATCGTTGCCGCTGTCAAAAAAGCCAAGCCCGATGCCGCCATCATCGGCGAGGTGTGGGAGGATGCCTCCAACAAGATCGCCTATGACCAAAGAAAACGCTACTTCCGGGGAAAACAGCTCTCGGGGGTGATGAACTATCCCTTCCGCAACGGGCTGATCCACTTCTTGAAGTACGGAGATGCCTCGCTTCTGCGGGAGGTCACCGAGACCTTACATCAGCATTATCCTCCCAAGGCATTGTTGCATACCATGAATAGTATCGGGACTCACGATACCGAGCGTATTCTCACCGTGCTGGGGGGAGAGGGAGATTTTGGCGAACCCAACGAGGTTTTGGCTGTCCGCCGTATGACCAAAAAGCAGCGTGAAAAAGCGGTGAACACCCTGATAAACGGATATACCCTGCTGGCCTGCCTTCCCGGCGTTCCCTGTATCTACTACGGGGACGAAGCGGGGATGGAGGGCTACCACGACCCCTTTAACCGCCGCCCCTTCCCTTGGCACGCCATCGACAGCAAGCTTCACAGTGCTTTCCGTGCCGTGAACCGTCTCCGCACAAGGGAAAAACTGTTCGGCGCCGAAGGCTTTGCCGTGTTGGAGACTCCCGAGGGTGTCTTCGCCTTCACTCGTTTTGACGAAAACGGCAGATTGACGGTGATCTCCAACGTTTCAAAGGAAGATTACCGTTACACCTTCCAAAAGCCCGTTACCGACCTGCTGACAGGGGAAACCCTCTCCGGAGAAGTCACGGTCCCCACGGGAAGCACAAGAATTTTTAAGGATCTAAGCGTATGAACGAATTTGTAAAACAGATCGCCGCAGACGCCCGCGCCTTGGGCGTGAGAGAGGGAAGTGTCCTGCTGGTGCATTCCTCTCTGAAATCCATGGGCAGACAGGGCTTGACCCCCGCCGATGTCATCGACGGCTTGCGCCTTGCCTTGGGTGACCACGGAACGCTGGTGTTCCCCACCCTGAGCTATATGTCCTGCGGCCCTGCCCATTCCCTCACCTTCGACGTAAAGAACACCCCCTCCTGCGTAGGTGCCATTCCCGAGTATTTCCGTACCTCCGTGGAAGGGGCAAAGAGAAGCCTCTGTCCCACCCATTCCTGCACCGCCGTGGGCGAACTGCGGGATGCCGTGGTAGGCGGGCATCACTTGGACAATACCCCCTGCGGGCCCAATTCTCCCTTCCATCGGGTAATGGAGTTGGACGGAAGCATCCTGTTCCTTGGTTGCGGCACAAACTGCAACACCTCCATGCACGCCATCGAGGAGCTTTCCCGCCCGGACTATTTGTTCGAGGATTGCTACACCTACACCATGATCCGCGAAGACGGCAGCACCTACGAACAGCCCTGCTACGCCCACGACTTCAAGGGCGTTTACCAGGCCTACAGCCGCATGGAGAATATCCTCACCGATAAGGAACTGCAAAAGGGCAACATCCTCTCTGCCTCCTGCCATCTCATGCGGGCAGTTCCCCTGTGGGAAAAGGCGGACGCCAAGTATCGTGAAGATCCCCATTCTTTTATCGGAAAGCTGTAAGAGGCTTTCCGGCCGGGAGCTGTTATTGAACCTATGACCGAGCAAGCGTTGCTTTCCATCTTCCGTTCCATCATGGAGGCCTTTCACCTGAAGGGTGAATTGGAGGACTACCGTGTGGTGAAGGTGGGAAATATCAACGATACCTATTTCATCGGCACCAGGGACGCTTTGGGCAAACGCCGTGACTACACCCTGCAAAGGCTGAACCACAAGGTATTCCAAAATCCCCATCAGGTGGCGGAAAACGCCTACGCCATCACCTCCCACATGGAGAAAAAGCTGTTATCCGTGGGAGAGACGGATATCCGCCGCAAGGTACTGCACCTTTACCGCAAGGAAAACGGGGAGTTTTTCCACCGCAGTAAAGAGGGGAACTATTGGCGTGTCCTCTCTTACGTGTACGATTCCCGCTGTGTGAACACCGCCGATGAAGAGATCCTTTACGGCACGGGCTACGCCTTCGGGGAGTTTCAAAAAAATCTTTCGGATTTCCCTGCGGAAAGGCTTCACCACACCATTCCCGATTTCCACAATACCCCAAAGCGTTTTGCCGCTTTGCGGGAGTCTGCCCAAAGGAACGTGGTGGGCAGAAGGGAAGAGGTGGAGGCAGAGCTTTCCTACCTGCTTTCCAAAGAAGGGTATATCTCTCTGCTGGAGGATCTCCACAGGGGAGGAAAATTGCCCCTGCGGGTGGTGCATAACGACACCAAATGCAACAACGTGATGTTCGATGCCGTGACCCGCACCCCCTTGGCGGTGATCGATCTGGACACGGTGATGCCCGGCTATATGGCCCACGATTTCGGGGATGCCGTACGCTTCGCCTGTAACACCGCCTCCGAGGATGAAGAGGATCTTGCCAAGGTCTCTTTGGATCTTCGGGGCTACAGACGGCTGGCGGAAGGCTTTGTGACACCCCTTTCGGGAATGATCACGGAGACGGAATTTTCCACCCTGCCCGACGGCGCGTTGATCATCACCTTGGAGCTGGCCGCCAGATTCTTAAAGGATTACCTGGACGGAGACGTCTATTTCAAATGCCGTAAGCCTTTTCATAACTTGCTCCGCACCCGTTGTCAGATCGCTCTGGCAAAGGATATGGAGAAAAAGATGGGGGAGATGCGGCAGATCTTGCATTCTCTTTCTGTTCAAAAAAGAGAAAAGAATTGTGAAATGCGACAAAAATTCTAAAGAAAATTAGAAAAAGTGTTGACAAATATAAAAAATTGTGTATAATGAATGAATGTGGTATGGAATATTCTGTACTGCAGTAAGATCGGTGGTGCGCATTTGAAGATGTTTTCCGATTCCGGAATAGGGCAGGCCGTGGCCGACGAGGCGCGGTTGATCGCCCGTGCGCGCTTGGGTGACGGGGAGGCCTTTGCCACCCTGGTGGAATCCTACAAGCGCTTGGTATATTGGCATATCTCTCATTCCGCATCCTTTGTCCCCGCCGCCGATGGGGAGGATCTTTACCAGGAAGGTCTGGTTGGTCTGCTGAAGGCTGTCCGCACCTACGACGGTGTCTCCTCCGCATTTGCGACCTATGCTTCCTCCTGTATCTGCCACAGCGTGATCAGTGCGGCCCGCCGCCTTCGGAAGCAAAACGGTGACGTCGTCCCCTTGGACGATACAGAGCTGGTGTCGGGCACCTCGCCGGAAAGCGAGTTTTTAGATCGTGAGAGCAGTTCTCTGCTCTATGAGCGCGTGTTTGCCGAGCTTTCGGGGTATGAACGTTCCGTGTTTGAGTTGTACCTCAGCGACCGTTCCTATGCCGATATCGCCCGTGTCATGGGCAAGTCGGAAAAAAGCATCGCCAATGCGATCTTCCGTATCCGCAGGAAGCTGAAAGCCCTTCTTGCGTGAGCGGGTTTCCAACGCTAATATTCTTCGGGTATCCCCCGGGAGTATTATAAAAATACTACAAGGAGTAAGCAAATGTACGAAGACAAGACTTTGGTTTGCAAAGACTGCGGTAACGAATTCGTGTTCACCGCCGGTGAGCAGGCATTCTATGCTGAAAAGGGCTTCCAGAACGAGCCTCAGAGATGCAAAGCTTGCAGAGACGCAAAGAAGAACGCTGCAAGAGCGCCCAGAGAGATGTTCGAGACCGTATGCGCCAACTGCGGTAAAGTAGCGAGAGTTCCTTTCCAGCCGTCGACCGACAGACCGGTACTTTGCAGCGAGTGTTTCGCAGCAAAGAGAGCAAACTAATCAACTTATAAATTGTAAGTCAGATTTATTGATCTCGGGACAAGAAAAGCCTTTTCGGAGGCTTTTTTTGCTTTTATACTTGCTTTTTTTCTTCTCCCGTGTTATCATATCCCTATCAAAGTACAAAAAGAAAGGAGTTCTTCCCATGAAAGGTGCTGAGATCATCGTCAAGGTCTTGCAAGAGCAAAAGGTAAATACCGTCTTCGGATACCCCGGGGGGACCATCCTTTCCTTGCTGGATGCCTTGCGAAACAAACGCGGGATCAAGCTGTACACCAATTGCCACGAGCAGTTCTGCGCCCACGCCGCAGAGGGCTACGCCCGTGCAACCGGAAAGCCGGGTGTGGTCATTGCCACCTCAGGCCCGGGGGCTACCAATCTGGTCACAGGCCTTGCCAACGCCTATATGGACAGCACTCCCATGGTGGCTATCACCGGGAACGTTCCTTTGCACCTCCTGGGCAGAGATGCTTTTCAGGAGATCGACATCTACGGCGTGACCATGTCCATCACCAAGCACAACTTCATCGTCAAATCCGTGGAGAGCCTGGCAGACACCCTGCGTTTTGCCTTCCAAATCGCCTCCTCGGGTCGGAAAGGACCCGTTTTGGTGGACGTTCCCAAAAATATCTTTGACGAATGTGCCAAATATATCCCCGCAGCTCCTGCAGAGGTTTCCTTCCCTTTGCCTCAAAAAGAGCGGCTTGAGGAAGCGGCGGAGCTGATCAACGCCTCCTCCCGTCCCGTCCTTTGCCTGGGTGGGGGAGTTATCGCATCGAACGCCGCAGAGAAGGTCTACGCCTTTGCTAAAAAGCTGGGCACTCCCGTGATCACCACGGCCATGGGCATTGGAGGCTTCCCCCAAGACGACGATCAATATCTGGGTCTGGTGGGCCTACAGCCCAACCCCTCTACCCTGCAGGCCCTTCGCGATTGTGACCTGTTCATCGGTGCGGGGCTTCGCTTCTCCGAGCGAATGCTGGAAAATCTCCGTCTCCATTCTCCCCATTGTAAGATCCTCCATCTTGACATCGACGAAGCGGAGATCAGCAAGAACCTCCCCGCTTATTCTGCGGTGGTAGGAGATCTTTCTCCGGTTTTGGAGTCTCTCTTGCCCCTGGTTTCCCCCAAAGCACCCCGCTATTACCCCGACGCAGTTCCCGCAGACCCGCTGTATACCCAAATTTTCGGCGCCTTCCCGGAGGCCATCTATACCACCGAGGTGGGTACCCATCAGGTCAAGGCCTGCCACAGCCTTCCTATTGTAAAACCCCGTCACTTCATCACCAGCGGCGGCTTGGGAACCATGGGCTTCGGTCTTCCCGCCGCCATCGGCGCCGCCATCGCCACGGGAAAACGTGTGGTGAACTTAGCGGGAGACGGCAGCTTTGCCATGAATCTCCAGGAGCTTTCCACCGCCGTGAAGTATCGTTTACCCATCACCCAGGTGGTGTTCAACAACCGCCGTTTGGGCATGATCTGTGACCTGCAGGATCGGGATTATGAGGGTAGACACACCCTCACGGAGACCCCCGCCATGGATCTTCCCGCCCTGGCAACCGCCATGGGCGTGCCCTTCGTGCGCTCCACGGATGCAGAAGGACTCCTTTCCGTGCTGGCAGAGGCCCGCAAGGAAAAGGGCGTTTGCTTCATTGAAGTTCTTACAGACAGATAAGGAACATATTTATGGAACAGATTCACGTTTTATCCGTATTCGTCAACAACTGCGTAGGCGTACTGACCCGCATCTCCGGGCTGTTTGCCCGCCGCGGCTACAACATCAAAAGCCTTACCGTGGGCGAGACCGAGAACCCCGCCATTTCCCGTATGACCATCGAGTGCATTGGAGACGCCCAGATCATCACCCAGATCAAGAGCCAGCTCCGCAAGGTGGTGGACGTGATCTCCGTGGAGGAGCTGAAGGCAGACGCCGTCTGCCGCGAGCTGTTCCTGGTGAAGGTCCGTGCCAACGATACCAACCGCACCGCCGTCATGGGGGTTGCGGAGATCTACCGCGCACGTCCCTTGGACGTCACCCCCGAGACGCTGGTCTTTGAGATCTGCGGCGACCGCTCTAAGCTGGAGTCCTTCTTTGAGATGATGAAGACCTACGGCATCGTGGAGATCGCCCGCACGGGTGTCACGGCGATGGACAGAGGATAATAAAGAGTTACGCGGGGGTGCTTTTCCACGAAAAAAGCACCCCCGCACCCCCGAAAACCGTATGCAAGGAGATAAATATGAACGTATTGTTGTTGAACGGCAGTATACACAAAAACGGCACCACCAACGCCGCCTTGACCAAAATTGCAAAGGCCTTGGAAGCAAACGGCATCGAAACGGAGATCTTCCACATCGGCGGAGAGCCTGTTTCCGATTGCCTTGCCTGTATGCAGTGTGTAAAAACAGGGAAGTGCGTCATTGACGACGCCGTGAACGCATTCGTAGAGAAGGCAAGGGAAGCCGACGGCTTTGTGTTCGGTACTCCCGTTTACTACGCCCACCCCTCGGGCAGGGTATTGTCTTTCTTAGACCGTGCTTTTTACAGCGGCAAGCCCGCCTTTCAGTTCAAGCCGGGAGCTTCCGTGGCGGTGGCCCGCCGTGCAGGTACCGTTTCTTCCTTCGACGTGCTGAACAAGTACTTCACCATTTCCTCCATGCCCGTGGTGTCCTCTACTTATTGGAACAACGTCTTCGGCGGGAACGGGGAACAGGCACAGCAGGACGCAGAGGGGATGGCCGCTATGGAAAATATCGGCAAGAATATGGCCTGGCTGTTAAACTGCATTCAGGCGGGGAAGGAGCAGGGCATCACCCCTCCCGAACAATCCAAGGCGAGAACGAATTTTATAAGGTAAACGATCACGTACCCCCCAAGAAAACCCAATGCCGAAACACATATCATGTGTTTCGGAAAAGGGAAAAGTTTTCGAGGAGGGAGCACGAGGGAGGAACCTTTTTCAAAAGGTTCCTCCCTCGTATCTTTCATCCAATAAACTCTTTGTTTTCCACCACGGCGTTTTCGGAAACCTCCAAAATACCGCTGTAGCGTACCGTGCCGATGCGGCAGCCGTCTCCGATGCGCACGTCCTTGCCCACCACCAGAGGCGTCTCCACCCCTTCCAGGTTCAGAACGTCCCCTTCAATAGACTCCGCCACCTTCAGAATGATGCCGCTGCGTTCTCCGTCTCTGTGTCTGCCAAACCGCAACCCAAAGAAATAGCACCCGCTGTTTTCTCCGAATGCGCCGTATTCCACAAGGATCTGACTGCCGCCGATAGCCCCCACCTTGGAGGGGTTGCGGCTCCCCAGCTTCATCTCCACCTGCTCCGCATTCAAAAGCCCCTTACACCCCACTTTTCCGGAGATCATAGCCTTCTCCGCCTCGATTCCCCCCTCCACGGAAAGGCTGCCCGAGGCCTGCAACGACCCGTGGGAGATACAGTCCTTCTCCACGTGACAGCTTCCCGAGGCATGAAGCTCCGTCATTGCCTCCAATGCGCCGTTTGCGTGAAGACTGCCGGAGCAATGGATCTCACCTGCCTTTACGTTGCCTTCAATGTGACCACTGCCGGAAACGTGAAGATCCTGCTCGCACTCCAAGCTCCCCTTGCAATGGGTGGAGCCGGAGCCCCGAAAGCTTTTACACTTAATGTCCCCGTGGCAGATCCCGCTGCCGCTTACTCTTACGTTGTCGTAGACTCCGCCGGGAATGCTCCCGCTGCCCGAAACTCTCATATCCATCTCAAAATTCCTCCTTGATGCTCTCTGTCAGATCCTTCTCCTTGCCCCCGCAGATCAACTTCACCTGCAACAGCTCGGAGATCTTAAATTGCTTCTCGCCGTATACCGTGGATAGGGAAAGCACCGCTTCAGCCTGTTCTTTCCCGTTTAACTCTTCCGCCAGCTCTTCAAGGGAAACGTCCTTTTTCCCCAAGATCAGCTCCACCCGCGGGCAGATCAGCGCTTTGGGAAAAAACGTCTCCTGCCCCGTCACCGCGGCCTTCTTCAAAAACCAATCCTCCGGGATCAGCCCCATCCGCTTCCAGCGGTATAAAGCTCCGTAGGAAATGCCGTATTTGGATAGCAGATCCTTCTTGGAAATCAGCTCCTGTTCCACTTCATCACGCCTTTCGTAACATTGTTACGCACATTGTAGCATAACATTGTTACGCTGTCAAGGGGTTTCCCGAAAAAACTTCAAAAAACTTGTTTTTAACCCTTGACAAGAGGGGATTTGGGTGGTACAATATAGGACAGTAAAAATCTTTAACTCGGTACAGAGAGACCGGCAAGATGTCATATAAAATTTCCGGTGGGAGTATGCCCACAGGTTTGTTGTGTCGTCTTGCCGCCTTGGCAAGATTTTTTTGTTGCAAAAAAACTGTTTTTGGGAGTTTCGATATGGTTCGTAAAGCTCAGGTGATGGACGAGGCGGCGGTTTCCCGTGCCCTTGCCCGTATCACCCACGAGATCATAGAGCGCAACCGCGGTGTGGATGGCATCTGTATTTTAGGTGTCCTCCGCAGAGGCGTCCCCCTTGCCCGGACCTTGTGTGAGAACATTCTCCGCTTCGAGGGCAAGACCGTACCCATGGGTACTTTGGACGTGACCCTTCACCGCGACGATCTTCCCCCCGAGGAAAAGCAAGCCACTCTGGTGGGGAGTGAGATCCCCTTCGACGTCACGGATAAGGACGTCCTCATTGTGGACGACGTGATGTACACAGGCAGAACCGCCCGTGCCGCCATCGAGACGGTGTTCTCCTTCGGGAGACCCCGTTCCGTTCAATTGGTGGCTTTGGTGGACAGAGGCCACAGAGAGCTTCCCATCCGCCCGGACTACGTGGGAAAGAATCTTCCCACCGCCAAGACCGAGATGGTGACCGTATTGACCCCTTGCATCGACGGTGAATCCGCCGTCTACATTTGCGACAGATAAGGAAAGGAAAAAGGAAACATGAAACAGGCAGAAAGAGAACAGGTCATGCAGAATCAAGCCTTGTATGGCGCTATCCGCACGTTTCTGGAAGCGGGAGGTTTTTCTCCTGTTCTTTCCGATTCCTATTTGATATTGCCCGGTTTTTGTGATGTGCACGTGCATTTCCGAGAGCCGGGATATTTTTATAAAGAAACGGTGCATACGGGATGCAATGCCGCTCTCAGCGGGGGATATACCGCGGTTTGCACCATGCCCAACCTGAACCCCGTTCCCGATTCTCCGGAGAACCTGCAGCTTCAGCTGAACGCCATCCGTGAAGACGGTCGTATGGCCGTCCTGCCCTACGGTGCCATCACCGTGGGGGAAAAGGGGGAGACCCTGGCGGATCTGGAGGGCATGGCAGAGAACGTGGTAGCCTTCTCCGACGACGGCAGAGGCGTCCAAAGCCGCGAGATGATGAAGGAAGCAATGCTCCGTGCCAAGGCCCTTTCCAAGATGATCGTTGCCCACTGCGAGGATAACAGCCTCTTGAAGGACGGTTACATCCACGACGGCGTTTACGCAAAAGAGCACGGCCACAGAGGCATTTGCAGCGAAAGCGAATATCTGCCCATCGCTCGTGACCTTGAATTGGTAAGAGAGACGGGCTGTGCCTACCACGTGTGCCACGTTTCCGCCAAAGAAAGCGTAGAGCTGATCCGCAAGGCCAAGGCAGAGGGCTTGAACGTCACCTGCGAAACGGCGCCCCACTACTTGGTACTCTGTGACGAGGATCTGCAGGAGGACGGCCGCTTCAAAATGAACCCGCCACTCAGAGGCAGGGAAGATAAAGAAGCCCTCATCGCAGGCATTCTGGACGGTACCATCGACATGATCGCCACCGACCACGCTCCCCACTCTGCCGAGGAGAAGGGGAAGGGGCTGGAAAAAAGCCTCATGGGTGTGGTAGGACTGGAGACAGCCTTCCCGGTGCTGTATACCCACTTGGTAAAAACGGGGATCCTCACCGTAGAAAAGCTGGTGGATCTCCTGTGCACCAACCCCAGAGCAAGATTCGGCGTCACCGCCGACCCGGGCTTTACCGTCTTTGAGGTAAAGACCCCCTACGTCATCGACCCCGAAACCTTCGCCACCAAAGGCAGAAGTACCCCCTTCGCAGGCACGGAGGTGCTGGGCAAATGGGTGCTCACCGCCTTGGACGGCAAGTACTATACCCGATAAGTTTCCATTGATACAGAAAGGTGAAAAACAGTATGGCAAGACAATTTGACCGCAAACTGATTCTGGAAGACGGCAGCGAATATTACGGCTACGGCTTCGGTGCAACCTGCGACCGCGTATGTGAGCTCGCATTCCATACCTCCATGACGGGTTATCAGGAGATCATTTCCGACCCCTCCGCCGCAGGCATGGCTCTCGTGATGACCTATCCCCTCATCGGCGGTTACGGCATCACCGACGAGGACTTCGAGTCCCGCAATTCCTCCCTGGGCGCTTTGATCGTGGGGAGCTACTGCGACAACCCCTCCAACTTCCGTACCACCAAGACCCTGGCGGAAATTCTGGAGGAGGAAAACATCCCCGCAATGGAAGGCCTCGACACCCGAAAGCTCAGCCGCCACATCCGTGACAACGGCAACTGCCGCTGTCTCATCACCGGTGTGGAGACCTCTTTGGAGGAAGGACTGAAGATCATCGCCGAGACCCCCGTGGTGAAGGATCTGGTCGCCCGTGTCAGCTGTCGTAAGCGCTGGTTCTCCCGTACCCCCGACCACCTGTTCAACGTAGTGGTCATCGACTGCGGTACCAAGCTGTCTGTTATCCGCACCTTTAACAAGCTGGAATGCAACGTCACCGTAATGCCCTGGGATTCCACCGTGGAAGCAGTTCTGGCGGCAAAGCCCGACGGTATCCTCATTTCCGACGGTCCCGGTGATCCCGCAGACGCCGCTTTGGTCTGCGATCTCATCAATCAGCTGAAGGGAAAGAAGCCCATCTTCGGCACAGGTCTGGGACATCAGCTCATCGCCATGGCCTACGGCGCCAAGATCGTGGCCATGAAGACAGGTCACAGAGGCGGTAACTATCCCGTCCGCAACCTGGTCACCGGTAAGATCGAGATCACCTCTCAAAGCCACGGCTACGTGGTGGACGAGGCCTCCCTGGCAAGCACTCCCCTCACCGTTACCCACACCTGCGTGGTAGACGGCTCCGTGGAGGGTCTGGCCTGCAAGGAAGACAACATCTTCTCCGTACAGTACTACCCCGAAAGCGCCCCCGGTCCTCAGGACAGCGCTTATCTCTTCGATATGTTCATCACCGCCATGAAGGAGGCCAAGAAAAATGCCTAAGAGAACAGATATCAAAAAAGTCATGGTCATCGGCTCCGGCCCCATCGTTATCGGACAGGCCGCCGAGTTCGACTACGCAGGCACTCAGGCCTGCCTCGCTTTGAAGGAAGAGGGCTACGAGGTAGTCCTGGCCAACTCCAACCCCGCCACCATCATGACGGATACCGCCATTGCAGACAAGATCTACATGGAGCCCCTCACCCTGGAGTACGTTGCCAAGATCATCCGCCACGAGCGTCCCGACGCCATCGTTCCCGGCATCGGCGGTCAGACGGGTCTGAACCTCGCCATGCAGCTGGAAAAGAAGGGCGTTCTGAAGGAATGCCGCGTAGAGCTGCTGGGCACTCCCGCAGAAAGCATTGAGCGTGCAGAGGACCGTGACCTGTTCAAAAAGCTTTGCGAGGAGATCGGCGAGCCCATCTGCCCCTCCGATATCGCAGAATCCATTCCCCAGGCGGAAAAGGTTGCCGAGCAGATCGGTTACCCCGTAGTGCTCCGTCCCGCCTTCACCCTGGGCGGCACAGGCGGGGGCTTTGCCGATAACGTGGAAGAGCTTCGTGAGATCATGAAGAACGCTCTCAAGCTGTCTCCCGTGCACCAGGTGCTCATCGAAAAGAGCATCAAGGGTTACAAGGAGATCGAATACGAGGTGATGCGGGACGCCAACGACACGGCCATCGCTATCTGCAACATGGAGAACGTGGACCCCGTTGGTATCCATACCGGCGACTCCGTGGTGGTCTGCCCCTGCCAGACCCTCACCAACAAGGAAGCACAGCTCCTCCGTGACAGCGCCTTGAAGATCATCCGTGCGCTGAAGATCGAGGGCGGCTGTAACGTGCAGTTTGCGCTGGATCCCCAGTCCTTCCGTTACTACGTCATCGAGGTCAACCCCCGCGTATCCCGTTCTTCCGCACTGGCTTCCAAGGCCAGCGGCTATCCCATCGCAAGAGTGACCGCCAAGATCGCCGTGGGTATGACCCTGGACGAGATCAAGCTGGCCGCCATTCCCGCTTGCTGTGAGCCTACTCTGGACTACGTGGTTACCAAAATGCCCCGCTTCCCCTTTGATAAATTTGCCGACGCCAGCAACAAGCTTTCCACCCAGATGAAAGCCACCGGCGAGGTGATGTCCATCGGCAGAACCGTGGAGGAAAGCTTCCTCAAGGCCATCCGTTCCTTGGAGATCGGCGTGTACCACCTCCACATGAAGAAGTTCGACCATATGCCCACCGAGGAGATGCTGACCTATATCTGCGACGGCACCGACGACCGTCTCTACGCCATGGCCGAGCTGTTGCGCCGCGGCGTGGATTCCGATACCATCTGCAAGGCCACCATGATCGATCTGTTGTTCGTGGATATCCTCCGCCACATCGTGGATCTGGAAAAAGAGATTGCAGAGAAGCCCTTCGACCTGGAAACTCTTAAGGAAGCCAAGCATTACGGCTTCTGCGACAGAGCCGTAGCAGACTGCTGGAACACCACCGAGGACGCCGTTTGGAACTTCCGCAAAGAAAACAATCTGTTCCCCGTGTACAAAATGATCGACACCTGCGCAGGTGAGTACGCCGCAGACGTGCCTTACCTGTACTCCACCTACGGCGACGAAAACGAATCCGTAGCCTCCGACCGCAAGAAGATCATCGTACTGGGCTCCGGTCCCATCCGTATCGGTCAGGGCGTGGAATTCGACTATTCCACCGTCCACGCAGTCATGACCATCAAGGCCAACGGCTACGAGGCCATCATCATCAACAACAACCCCGAAACGGTGTCCACCGACTACACCTGCTCGGACAAGCTGTATTTTGAGCCCCTCACCACCGAGGACGTTTGCAACATCATCGAGCTGGAAAAGCCCTACGGTGTCATCGCCTCCCTGGGCGGTCAGACCGCTATCAACCTTGCCGAGCCTCTCCGCAACCGCGGCGTGACCATCATCGGTACGGACTGCGAGGCCATTGAGCGTGCGGAAAACCGTGATTCCTTCGAGAAGGTACTTTCCTCTCTGAACATTCCCCAGCCCAAGGGCAGAGCCGTTACCTGCGTGGAGGACGGTATCACCGCCGCTTCCGAGATCGGCTACCCCGTGCTGGTGCGTCCCTCCTTCGTGCTGGGCGGCAGAGCCATGCAGATCGTTGCCAACGAACAGCAGCTCCGCCAGTATCTCAAGACCGCCGTGGAGATCGACGAGGATCGCCCCGTGCTGGTAGACAAGTATATCATCGGTAAAGAGGTCGAGGTGGACGCCGTCTGCGACGGTAAGGACGTGTTCGTCCCCGGTATCATGGAGCTGGTAGAGCGTACCGGTATCCACTCCGGCGACTCCATCAGCGTGTATCCCACCTTCACCCTGTCTCAGGCCGTTCGCGATACCATCCTGGATTACACCAAAAAGCTGGGTCTGGGCATTGGGATCGTAGGTCTTTACAACATCCAGTTCATCGTAGATAAGGAAGACAACGTGTACATCATCGAGGTCAACCCCCGTTCCTCCCGTACCGTTCCCTTCCTCTCCAAATCCACAGGCTACTGCCTTGCGGACATCGGTACTCTGGTCATTCTGGGCAAGAGCCTGAAGGAACAGGGCATCAACGATATCTACCCCGGCGATAAGGACAAGTGGTACGTCAAGGTTCCCGCCTTCTCCTTCCAGAAACTCCGCGGTATGGACGCATACCTCTCTCCCGAGATGAAGTCCACCGGCGAGGCCATCGGCTACGACAGAAGACTGAACCGCGCTCTGTATAAGGCGCTCCAGGCCTCGGGCATGCAGGTGGTGAACTACGGCACCCTGCTGGCCACCATCGCCGACAAGGACAAGGAAGAAGCTCTGCCCCTCATCCGCCGCTTCTATCAGATGGGCTTCAACATCGAGGCTACCAGCGGTACCGCCAAGTTCTTAAAGGAAAACGGCATCCGTACCCGTGTGAAGAAGAAGCTGAACGAGGGTAGCGAGGAGATCTTTGAATCCATCCGCCAGGGCTACGTGAACTACGTCATCAACACCCGTGACTACCAGTCCGCAGGCGCCGCATCCGACGGCATCGACATCCGCCGTTGCGCCGTGGAAAACGGTGTCACCATCTTCACCGCTTTGGATACCGTCCGGGTTCTGCTGGACGTTCTGGAAGAGATCACCATGGAGATCTCCACCATCGATTCCTGATGAGGATCAACACATGATACAAACCAAACTTACCGTCACCGAGAATATTCACCTCACGGCTGACGTCTGCCGCATGGTGCTGGCGGGGGATACCTCTGCCATCACCGCCCCCGGGCAGTTCATCAACTTGAAGCTGGATGGCTTCACCCTTCGCCGTCCCATCTCGGTGTGCGATTATACCGAAAACACCGTGACCATCCTGTATAAGATCGTCGGCCACGGCACGGAAGCCATGGAAAAGCTTCCCGCAGGCACGGAAATAGATACCCTGTTGGGTCTGGGCAACGGCTACGACACCGCAAAGAGCGGCGAGAACCCCGTTCTCATCGGCGGCGGGGTAGGGGTACCCCCTCTGTACAACCTGTGCAAGAAGCTGTTGGGAGAGGGCAAGCACCCCACCGTGATCCTGGGCTTCAATAAGGCAAGCGAGATCTTCCTGGAGGAAGACTTCAAGGCCCTGGGCGTTCCCACCTATGTGGCAACTGCCGACGGAAGCTACGGCACCAAGGGCTTCGTCACCGACGTGCTGAAGGAGCTTGACTACACCTATTTCTACACCTGCGGCCCCATGCCCATGTTCCGCGCTATCGAAAAGACGGCAAAGACTTCCGGTCAGTACAGCTTTGAAGAGCGTATGGGTTGCGGCTTCGGCGCCTGCATGGGCTGCAGCTGTAAGACCTATTACGGCAACAAGCGGATCTGCAAGGACGGACCCGTTCTGGAAAGGGAGGAGATCGTATGGGAAGCACACGCGTAACCCTGTCCGGCTGGGAGCTGGATAACCCCATCATCCCCGCCAGCGGAACCTTCGGCTTCGGCAAGGAATTTGCGGAGCTGTACGACATCAACTGCCTGGGCACCTTCTCCTTCAAGGGAACCACCCGTGACGAACGCTTCGGCAACCCCACCCCTCGCATTGCGGAATGCCCTGCGGGAATGATCAACTCCGTGGGCTTGCAGAACCCCGGTGTGGATCACGTCATCGCTCACGAGCTTCCCGAGATGAAGAACTACTTCCACAAGAAGGTCATTGCCAACGTCAGCGGCTTCTCCATCGAGGATTACGCCTACACCTGCGAAAAGCTGGATAAAGAGGACCAGGTAGGCATTTTAGAGGTAAACGTCAGCTGTCCCAACGTGCACCACGGCGGTATGAGCTTCGGCACTTCCCCCGCCTCCGCCGCTGAGGTCACCAAGGCAGTAAAAGCCGTCACCACCAAGCCCGTCTACATCAAGCTCAGCCCCAACGTAACGGACATCGTCTCCATTGCCAAGGCTTGTGAGGAAGCAGGGGCGGACGGCATCAGCCTCATCAACACCATGATGGGTATGCGCATCGATCTCAAGACCAAAAAGCCCGTCATTGCCAACAAAATGGGCGGCTACTCCGGCAAGGGGATCTTCCCCGTGGCGGTACGCATGGTCTATCAGGTATACGAAGCCGTGAACATTCCCATCATCGGCATGGGCGGTGTATCTAATGCAGAGGACGTGATCGAGCTTATGCTGGCAGGCGCCACCGCTGTTCAGGTGGGTGCGGCCAACCTCATCGATCCCTACGCCTGTAGAGACATGGTGGCAGACCTGCCCCGTGTCATGGAAAAATACGGAATTCACAATTTAACGGATATTATAGGAGGAGCACATCATGGGTAAGGATGTCATCGTGGCTTGCGACTTTGCAAGCAAGGAAGAGGTTTTGAACTTCTTGGACAAGTTCGAGGGGAGAAAGCCCTTCGTTAAGATCGGTATGGAGCTGTACTACGCAGAAGGCCCTGCCATCGTTCGTGAGATCAAGGAGAGAGGACACAAGATCTTCCTGGACCTCAAGCTCCACGACATTCCCAACACCGTCAAAAAGTCCATGAAGGTGCTTTCCACCCTGGGCGTTGACATCACCAACCTTCACGCCGCAGGCACCGTCCGCATGATGGAGGCCGCTTTGGAGGGGCTGACCCGTCCCGACGGCACCCGCCCTCTGCTCATCGCCGTGACCCAGCTCACCTCCACCGACCAGGAGAGCCTGGAGCAGGATCTGTGGATCGAAAAGCCCATGGCAGACGTTGTTATGCACTACGCTTCCAACGCCGCAAAGGCAGGCTTGGACGGCGTTGTATGCTCTCCCCTGGAGGCAGAGGCCGTTCACAACACCTGCGGTAAGAGCTTCTTGACCATCACCCCCGGCGTGCGCTTTGCAGACGGGGACATCGGCGACCAGAAGCGGGTCATGACCCCCGCACAGGCCAAGGAGATCGGCTCCGACTACATCGTGGTGGGCAGACCCATCACCGCCGCTCCCGACCCCGTTGCCGCCTACGAGCGCTGCGTGGCCGAGTTTGTTGATTAAAGGGATACGAAAGAGCAGGAAACTTCTTTTCAGGAAAAAGAAGTTTCCCGCACCCTTCAAGAAACCCTATTGCCAAACCTCATGTACATGAGGTTTGGAGGGAAAAGTTTTTGAGGTTCTTAAGGAACTTTTTTCAAAAAGTTCCTTAAATTTTAAGAAAGGAAAAACAATATGGAAAGCTACAAGAGAGAGTTTATACAGTTTTTGGAGTCCGCAGGGGTGCTGAAATTCGGTGACTTCACCGCCAAGAGCGGCAGAAAGATCCCTTACTTCATCAACGCAGGCGACATCAAGACCGGCGAGCAGATCGCAAAGCTGGGCGAGTTCTACGCCAAGAGCTACCTGGAGAAGGTTGGTAACAAGCGCACCGTCCTCTACGGCCCCGCTTATAAGGGCATCTCCATCGCCGTTTCCTCCGCCGTCGCACTGGCCAAGAACGGCCTGGACGTCCCCTTCTTCTTTAACCGTAAGGAGGTCAAGGACCACGGCGAAGGCGGTATGTTCGTAGGCTACAAGCCGAAAGCCGGGGAAGAAGTTGTGATCGTTGAAGACGTGATCACCGCAGGCACCGCCATCCGCGAGAGCATGGAGATCCTGTCCCCTCTGGAGGGCGTGAAGATCTCCGCCGTGTTCGTTATGGTAGACAGAAAAGAGAAGGGCAAGACCGAGAAATCCGCTATGCAGGAGCTTTCCGACGAGTACGGCTTCCCCGTATACTCCGTGGTGGACGTCTACGACATCATCGAGTACCTGGAGGAAGACCCTGCCAATAAAGAGAACGTCACCCGTATTAAAAATTACCTCGCCATCAATGGGGCAAAAATCTGAAAACGGATCGTTTTCAGACATGGTTTTGCGGCAAAGCCGCAAAACTGATCACTACTTTAGGAGGAAACGACTATGAAGCACTTGATCGACATTCTTGATCTTTCCGTAGAGGAGATCGACGAGCTGATCCGTGTGGCGGACGATATCATTGCAAACCCCGCAAAATATCGGGAGGCTTGCAAATACAAGACTCTTGCCACCCTGTTCTTCGAGCCCTCTACCCGTACCAGACTGAGCTTTGAATCCGCCATGCTGGGCTTGGGCGGCAACGTGCTGGGCTTTTCCGACTCTAATTCCAGCTCCGCCAAGAAGGGGGAGAGCGTTGCGGACACCGTAGCGGTGGTCAGCGGCTACGCCGACATCATCGCCATGCGACACCCCAAGGAAGGCGCCCCCATGGTGGCCTCCATGCATTCTCTCATCCCCATCATCAACGCAGGGGACGGGGGACATTTCCATCCCACTCAGACCCTCACCGACCTGCTGACCATCCATCACGAAAAAGGCCGCTTCGCAGGGCTCACCGTGGGCTTGTGCGGGGACTTGAAGTTCGGCAGAACGGTACACTCCCTCATCGAGGCCATGTCCCGCTACCAAGGCGTCAAATTCGTCCTCATCTCTCCCGAGGAGCTGAAGCTTCCCGGCTTCGTGAAGCAGACCTACATCAAGGAGAAAGGTATCGAATACGTTCAGTCCACCTCCTTGGAGGATGTTATGCCTCAGCTTGACATCCTGTATATGACCCGTGTGCAGAGAGAACGCTTCTTCAACGAGGAGGATTACCTCCGCCTGAAGGATTCCTACATCCTCACCCCCGAGAAGCTGAAGAACGCCAAGGAAGACATGATCGTCATGCACCCGCTTCCCCGTGTCAACGAGATCGACACCCGTGTGGACGGCGATCCCAGAGCTTGCTATTTCCGCCAGGCCTACTACGGTAAGTTCATCCGTATGGCCCTGATCTTAAAGCTTTTGGAGGTGCAGGTATGAGAATCGACAGCATCAAAAACGGCATCGTCATCGACCATATTCCCGCAGGGAAGGCCATGACCCTCTACAATATGCTGGGGCTGAGCGCCTTCGATTGCCCCGTGGCGGTTCTGCAGAACGTGAACAGCCCCAAGCTTGGCAAAAAGGACATCATCAAGATCGACGCCGCCGTAGAGCTGGATATGGATCTGGTGAGCTTCGTCTGCCCCAAGGCCACGGTGTGCATCATCCATGACGAAAAGGTCATCGAAAAGAAGGAGATCTCCCTTCCTCAGACCCTTACGGACATCCTGGTCTGCAAGAACCCCCGTTGCATCACCACCACCGAGCAGGGGATCCACCAGATCTTCCGCCTCCACTCTCCCGACAGCGGAGAATACCGTTGCATCTATTGCGACACCAAAGCGAAATAAAGCAAAAAAAGGACTGCGCTTTCAGTCCTTTTTGTTATGTGCAGGGAATAGTCCTTCTTTGGAATGACTTTGCGTCTCCTGAACGATCCGCTCCTTCCATCCAAAGCAACAAAGCCTCCCCTTAGCAAGGGGAGGTGTCTCGCGATCAGCGAGACGGAGGGGATTGTATCCGTCACCTTTCGCCTTTTTCCGTCATATATTGACAACGGAGGTGAAAAAATTGAAAAACGGATCGTTTTTCAATTATGATTTTGTGGCTTCACACACAAAATCTTTCTCTCCTGCCCGCCTTCCTGCGGGCTACGAAAGGAGGTGAAATTTTACAATGATGAACAACTGTCAATGCGGTTGTAAATGCAACTGCACCCTCTGGTCTGTCATCGCCGCCGTGGCGGTGGGCGTCTTGGCAGCCTTCCTGCAGATCACGGGACAGATCACCGTCACCCCTGCCTTCCTGTGGGTGCTTCTCGGGATCGCCGTGGTCTACCTGGCGGTGTTGGTGGTGTCAGCAGCCCTTTCCCGATGGGAGAACGGCTGCGCCTGCCTCTGTACCCTGCTGAACGTCCTGCTTGCAGGCGTGCTGGGAACCGTCCTGTTCTCCGTGGTGCTTCTCGGCTTGGGCGTGACTGCCGGGAGCGTCCTCAGTGCGATCCTTGTGGGTCTGCTTCTTCTGTCCTTTGCCCTGACGGTTGCAGGATCTGCCTGCTTCGTAAGGTGCAAGGTCGGTTGCGGCAACTGACCCCTTGCCATCCCCTCGGGGGGTGGCTCTACATGGGCAAAAACTTTTTGCAAACACAGCCTATTTTCTTTCAAAAAAGGCTTGCAATTTCCAAAAAGATATGCTATAATATCCAAGTTCCAAGAGAAATGCCGGCGTGATGGAATGGCAGACGTGACGGACTCAAAATCCGTTGGTAGCGATACCGTGTGGGTTCAAGTCCCACCGCCGGCACCAAAAAATCCTCGTTCAACAGAACGAGGTTTTTTTATCCAAGCCGTAGGCTTGGTATGGAATCACCGCGCGAAGTGTGGTGTATGGAATCCGTCGCAAAGCGACGGTATGCCACCACCCGTCAGGGTGCATGATCCTAATGCTCCGAAAGGCCGGGCAAGCCCTATGAATGAAACCTTATTACAACAACTTGTTTGCTTGGGAAGCGCTTCCAAGATCAAAACCGAATTGATCCGACTGGGCTACAGCGACGCAAAAAACGACCCCGCCACAAAAAAGGTCTTCTTGGTCACCATCCTGCGCCACCCCTCCAAGATCAAAACGGAGTGGGTGCGTAAATGGCTTCACGAGGTTCAACTGTACGCTACCACAGAGCCTGTGGAGGGCTACCTGTTCGTCTGCCTCCAGGAGAACAAATTGCAACCGCTGAAAGGCCGTTCCATCCCCGCAGACGTCAGGATCTATTGCAAGCTCGTGTAAACACTCTTCAAAAAACAAATCCCAAAAGGAGGCCTTGTGCCTCTTTTTTTAACTCTGCTTAAACTTTTTCCTGTAAAATAACCGTAAAGCAGGGGAGAAACTTGTAAAATGTTGAATTTTTCCCCCGTGGCTCTTGCAATTCTTGTCAATCTATATTATAATAAAGCAGTTAGGGAAAGGAGGCTTTTACCGTTGAAAGACATTTGCATCTTCAAGCGTGTGGAAAAAAAGTACCTCCTGCCCGTGGAAAAGAAGCAGGAGCTTCTGTCTGTCATCGGGGAGCATCTCATTCCCGACGCCCACGGCAAAAGCACCATCTGCAGTCTGTATCTGGATACCCCCGACTTTCTTCTCATCCGCAACTCCATCGACGCCACCACCTACAAGGAAAAGCTTCGTATTCGCAGCTACGGTGTCCCCGAGGAAAACGGACAAGTTTTCTTCGAGATCAAGAAGAAGTACAAGGGTGTGGTCTATAAGCGCCGTATTTCCACCACTCTGCACGATGTGGAAGCCTACCTGCAAAGCGGTATTCCCTCGGAGGATTCCCAGATCATGCGGGAGCTCCACTACGCCATGGAGTTTTACCGCCGTCCTGTCCCACGTGTGCTCATCGCCTGTGAGCGGGAGGCCTACTTCGACGTAAAGCACCCCAACTTGCGGATCACCTTCGATTCCGCCGTGCGTTACCGCAACTACGGGCTTTCCTCCACGGACGGTCTGACAGACAATTACGGCTCTACCGGTAAGCAGATCCTCCCCGACAGTCTTTCCTTGATGGAGATCAAGACCGACGGCGCCATGCCTATCTGGCTGGCGGAAGCCCTGGGCAACTGCAAGATCTATCCCGGAAAATTCTCCAAATACGCCACCGCCTACCGCGATATTATGCAACAAGGAGTGTAACACCATGCCATTCACCTTTGAATCCATTCTGGAAACAAATACCATGCTGAACGCCTATCTCATCGCCCTGGCGGTATCTCTCGTCTGCGGGGCTCTCACAGCCTTTGCCGCAGGCTTCCGTTCCTACGCTACCAAGAGCTTTTTGATATGTCTGATCCTGCTGCCAATGATCGTCACCACCGTGATCATGATGGTCAACGGTAACGTAGGCACAGGCGTGGCAGTGATGGGCGCCTTCTCCCTGGTGCGCTTCCGTTCTGTCCCGGGCAAGGCCAAGGACATCGCCGCCATCTTCCTGACCATGACCGCAGGCTTGGCTTGCGCCGCAGGCTACGTGGCCATCGCCGTGCTGTTCACCGTGCTGGTCTGCGCCGTGATGGTGGTGCTCTCCTTCATTCCCATGGGGGTACAGAAGATCATGGATCTCACCGTTACCGTCCCCGAGACTCTGCATTTCCACGACGCCTTTGCCGACGTGTTTGCAAAGTATACCTCCTCCTGCCGTTTGGTGCGTACCAAGACCACCAACATGGGCAGTCTGTACAAGCTGTTCTACAAGGTTCGCCTGAAGGACCGTAACCAACTGCAAGCTTTCATCGACGATCTGCGTGTTCGCAACGGCAACCTGGAGATCTCCCTTGCCGAGGCGGAAGACAACGGCGAGGACCTGTAAACTAAACATAAGAGAGAACTCCTTATGGAAGAAAAAACACAGCGGATCTACATCGTGCTCAGCCAAACGGGCACGATCCTGTCAAGGATCCTGCATTTCGTTACCAAAAAAAATTATAACCATTCCTCCATCAGCCTGAACAGAGAGCTGACCCGTATGTATTCCTTCGGCAGAAGAAATCCCTACAACCCCGTCAGTGCAGGCTTCGTGCGGGAGTCTCCCCATTTCGGCACCTTCAAGCGGTTCCCCAATTCCGACGTGATGGTGTTGTCCCTTCCCGTCAGCGAGGAGACTTATCGGAAAATGGGGGAGCATTTGGAGAATATGATCGCCGCCGGCAAGGAGCTTCACTACGATTTTATCGGCCTTTGCTGTGCCGCCTTCCGGGTGAACTATCATCGCAAGAACCATTTCTATTGCTCCGCCTTCGTGAAGGATGTGCTGACCAAATACCAAGTGGACGGGGTGGAAGCCCTGGCCCCCATCACCCATCCCGTGGACTTTATGGCGCTCCCCGGCGTGGACGTGGTGTACCAAGGCAAGCTGAAGGACCTGGCCTGAACCGAACGTAAGAGAACCTCTTCCTTTTGAGAAAGAGGTTCTGTTTTTTTATTTTTCTATATGACAGTATAGTTCCATGGGATCGATCCCCAGCGTCCTGCAGATCTTCATCACCACGTCAAAGGAAGCCCCGCCTAAATCCCTGGATAAAAGCGTCATCAGCGTGCTGTAGGGGATATCCGCTTCCATGGCAAACCTTCGAAGGCTTTGATATCTGTCCAAAATCAGATTGCGAAGCAGTTGCTCCCGACTCATTTGACTTCCTCGACCACAGTAACGTGCAAGCCCTTTTCCGTAAGCCCAAGGATATGTTCCTCCACACACTCCCAATCGGTGATGACCTCGTCAAAGGCTTCTGCGTCGCATACCTTCACGAAAGCATCCGTGCCAACCTTGACTCCGGGCATCAAAAGACATTTCTTCCGGCTGTTTTGGATCACCGCCCGCTGGAATGCCGCCGTTTCCCCCGTGCCGTTGGAAAGACCGAATTCCGCCGTCAACCCCGCCCCGGTGATCAAGCAAAGATCAAAATGCAGTCTGCTCACAAATTCCGTGGCCATACTGTCCACCAAAGAGCCGCTTTGCCGCATTTTCCCTCCTGCCAGATACACCTCTACGTTACCAAATCCTCTAAGCATTTTTCCCAAGTCCACGGAATTGATCACAACGGTGTAGGAAATATCCCGTGGCAGAAATTCCAGCATCAGATACCCCAGGGAGCCTCCCGTGAGGTATACCGTGTCGCCTGCTTGGATCTTCTTTGCCCCCGCCCGTGCGATCTCCCGATAGGTATCAAACACAGGCATGGCCTCAAAGTCCCTGTCCGCAGGGGGCCGCATACCCACCTGCTTGGGGACGATGGCCCCGCCGTGGGTCCGCTTGCAAAGCCCTCTCTGCTCCAGCATCCGCAGATCTCTCCGTGCGGATTCGTCGGAGATCCCAAAGGCTTCAGAGATCTCCCCGATGGTGATCTTTCCCTTTTCGCGCATGGTTTCCAAAATTTTCTCGTGGCGTTCTTCTATAAACATAACGATTCTCCTTCAAAAATGTAATATCGAATTCGATGTTATGATTATACAACAAAAACGGAAAGAAATCAACACTTTCGGTAAACGGATCTGCGTGTATTTTTGCCCTAAATATCAACTCTCCCTTGACAACTCTACAAGGAATTGATAATTGACTTTTGTTTTCTCCTGTGTTACCATAAAGGCACACCGGTGAATACAACGAAATGGAGATATTCATATGCAATTGAAAATAGGAGAAACCATCAGATCCCTCCGTCACCGCGACGGACGAACCCAGGAAGACCTTGCCAAGACCCTTGGCGTCACCTGCCAAGCCATCTCCCGCTGGGAAGCAGGAGGCGGCTACCCCGACTTGGAGCTTCTGCCCGCCATCGCAAACTACTTCCACGTGGCCATCGACGAGCTGTTCGGCTACCATGGCGACAGGGAAGAGAAGATCAACGCCATCCTGCGGGAAGCCGACGAAACCCTGAATATGACAGGCTTTACGGTGCGGGAAGGGATTGCCTCACCGGAACTGGAATCCTGCGTGGAGCGTTTACGCACCGCTGTGGAGGAATTTCCTAACGAACCCCGCATTTTGCTGAAGCTGGCAAAAGCCTTATATATGCTGGGCTGGAACAAATACGGCGCAAGAGCACACCGCCCCGAAGGCTCGGATTTCTTTTACCGTGGTGCAGAACACAATTCCAAAAATCCCTATTGGCAGGAGGCCTTGCAGGTCTACGATAAGATCCTGTCCATGGACAGTACCGTTTTGGAACGGGAAACGGCTCTCCAGCCCATGCTCGTGCTTTGTAAGAACATGGGGCAGACCGAAAAGGCAAAGAAGATCGCCGCCGGTCAACCCTCCCTGTATAACAGCAGAGAACTGTTGTTGCCGGAAGCTGTCGAAGGGGAAGAGATGGCAGGCTATTACGGAGAAGCCCTGGTTACACTTTTGCGGGAGACACAGCACGTTTTGCTGAGTGCTTGGTCGCAAAACTGTTCCCCCGCGGTGGCAACCCACAGCGTGGAGGTGGGATACGCCCTGGCAAACCTGTACGAGACCCTTTGCGGGGACGGAAACTGCGGCGCCCTGCATTTCAACATCGGCGGGCTGTATTTTTCCCTGGCGGACTACCACAGCCATCACGATAACCTTCCGGAAGCGTTGAACTGCTTCCGCAAAGGCTTCCTCCATTGCCGCGCCTACGAACAGCTTGTTTCGGAGGGCTCCTGCCGTTATACGGCGCCTCTGCTTTCCTATATCCCCGAACTCACCGGGGAAAAGCTTCCCCCCGTGGCAGAAGACTTCTGGAAACAGCACTTGGAAAACCTCCCGGAGGAATTGCTGACCCTCCTGCGGCAGGACGAGACCTGCGCATCCCTTTTTGAGTAAACAAAAATTTGCATAAACAAAAAACTGCACGGAGTTTTCTCCGTGCAGAATTTTTTATAGTAGGGGAGAATTAGCCGTTGACCAGCTTTTCGATCTCGCTTGCGAAATCGTCTTCTCTCTTCTCCAGACCCTCGCCTCTCTCGAACTTCACGAAAGAGTTGATCTTGATCTTGCCGCCCAGCTCCTTGCCGGTGTTCTCGGTGTACTGACCAACGGTGATCTTGTCTTCCTTCACGTAGCCCTGGTCAACCAAGCAAGCGCTCTCGTAGAACTTGTTGATACGGCCTTCGATCATCTTCTCTTTGATGTTTTCGGGCTTGGAAGCGTTCTTGGGATCGTTGTTGATCTGCGTCAGAGCGATCTCCTTCTCGCTTGCCAGTACGGACTCGGGAACGCAATGTCTGCAAACGTAGGTGGGGTTCATAGCAACGATCTGCATGCAGATGTTCTTAGCGTAGTCAGCAAAAGCCTCGCCGTTTACGTCAACACCCTCGGTGTCGAACTTGGTAACGCAAGCGATGGCGCCGTTACCGTGGATATAAGTGCCGCAAGCACCCTCAACGATGACGAAGCGACGGATGGACATGTTCTCACCGATGGTGAAGATCTTGTCCTTCAGAGCGCCCTCAACGGTGAGCTCACCGCCGTCGAAGGGGAGAGCCAGCAGCTCTTCGTTGTTAGCGGGCTTGTTAGCAACGATGGTGCGGAGAATGCCCTGTACGAACTCGCGGAAGGAAGCATTCTTAGCAACGAAGTCGGTCTCAGCGTTAACTTCAACCATAGCGGTCACGCCGTCTACGGTCAGGGTGTCAACAACGCCCTCTGCAGCGATACGGTCTGCCTTCTTAGCGGCAACTGCAACGCCCTTCTCGCGAAGGATCTTGATAGCCTCGTCGAAATCGCCGTTAGCGGAAACGAGAGCCTTCTTGCACTCCATCATACCTGCGCCGGTCTTCTTGCGCAGCTCCATAACCAATTTTGCGGAAATCTCTGCCATTTTTAGTTCCTCCTAAAAATCTTTCTCAAAAAGCTTATTCAGCTGCCTCGACGGGAGCCTCTTCGGTGGAATCGGTGAACTGCTCGCCCTGCTTGCCTTCCAGAACGGCGTCTGCCATAACGGAAGCGATGAGCTTGATGGCGCGGATCGCGTCGTCGTTACCGGGGATCACGTAGTCGATCACGTCGGGATCGCAGTTGGTGTCAACGATAGCGATTACGGGGATGCCCAGCTTTCTTGCTTCTTCAACGGCGTTGTTTTCCTTCTTGGGGTCAACGACGAAGATAGCGGAGGGCAGGGTCTTCATGTTCTTGATACCGCCCAGGTTCTTCTCCAGGTCAGCGGTCTGCTTCTGCAGAACTGCAACTTCCTTCTTGGGAAGCAGATCGAAGGTGCCGTCCTCGGCCATCTTCTGGAGGTTGTTCAGCTTAGCGATGGACTTCTTGATGGTCTTGAAGTTGGTCATCATACCGCCCAGCCAACGGGTGTTTACGTAGTACTGCTCGCAGCGGAGAGCCTCTTCCTTAATAGCGTCCTGAGCCTGCTTCTTGGTACCTACGAACAGGATGTGACCGCCGTCCTGAGCGATCTGACGGATCACCATGTAGGCTTCCTCGATCTTCTTAACGGTCTTCTGCAGGTCGATGATATAGATCCCGTTACGTTCGGTGAAGATATACTCCGCCATTTTGGGGTTCCATCTTCTGGTCTGGTGACCGAAGTGTACGCCTGCTTCAAGCAACTGCTTCATGGATACGACTGACATGTTTGTCTCCTTCTTTCGGGTTTTACCCGCCACCGCCTTGGGAATTTACGACTGCCTGTTTCGACGAACCCGAAGTGCAGCCGCAGAAGCGGTGTGTGAATTTTTCTGTGCCTCTTTCATGGCACATCAGCGTATTTTAGCACATTCTTTTCCAAATTGCAATAGGTTTTTCAAAAATTTTTCCAAACGATTGACATTTTTCTTTTCCCGTGATATAATCACACCGTATGATCTCAAAAAGAGGAGGTGCAGGATGCAAAAGAAGCGATTTGTGGTAAAATGCCTCTACCAAATGACCTATTACGAAATGGGCGGCAACCCCTTGCCCCACGTCAGCTGGGCAGAGCGTATGTTCTACGTCCTTGCGGAAAACGTAGATCTTTCCTACCGCACCGCCGAGGAGCTTGCCTTGGAATACGAATGCGATTATACCCAAGGGGACGTGCTGGTCTGTTGCCGCCTGTACGAGATCTCCGACAGTATGGAGCTCACCGCCTCCACCATAAAGAACGGCACGGAGCTCTATACCAACTTTTTTGAAGCCACCACCGAAGAAATGGAAGCCATCCTCCGCCTGCAATACGGCGAAAAAGGACCGGCGACGGATACAGTCAGTTAAACGGAAAGGAAGACCATCATGCCCACACTTGATACCATTTGCGTCCAAGGCGCATACCAACCCAAAAACGGAGAACCCCGCGTCATTCCCATCGTGCAAAGCACCACCTACAAATACGATTCCAGCGTGGAGATGGGGGATCTTTTCGACCTGAAGAGCGAGGGCTACTTCTACTCCCGCCTGCAGAACCCCACCTGCGATTATGCCGCCGCTAAGATCACCCTTTTGGAGGGCGGTGTGGCAGGTATGCTCACAGGCTCCGGTCAGTCTGCCAACTTCTACGCTCTGTTCAACCTTGCCCAGGCAGGAGATCACATCGTTTGCTCCTCCGCTATCTACGGCGGCACCTTCAACCTGTTCAACGTGACCATGCGTAAGCTGGGCTTCGATTTCACCTTCGTGTCCCCCCACGCTACGGAAGAAGAGCTTCGTGCCGCTGTGAAGCCCAACACCAAGGCCTTCTTCGGCGAGACCGTTTCCAACCCCAGCCTGGACATCATGGATATCTCCGTGTTCGCCAAGGTTGCCCATGAGAACGGCGTGCCCCTGATCATCGACAACACCTTCGCAACCCCCATCAACTGCCGTCCCTTTGAGTTCGGTGCGGACATCGTTACCCACTCCACCACCAAGTATATGGAAGGCCACGCCTCCACCATCGGCGGATGCATCGTGGATAGCGGCAGCTTCGATTGGACTCAGAACGACAAGTTCCCCGGCCTCACCAAGCCCGACGACAGCTACCACGGCATCATCTACGCAGAGCGTGGCAGAGGTGCTTACCTTTTGAAGTGCGTGGTACAGCTCATGCGTGACCTGGGCTCTGTGCAGGCACCCCAGAACGCTTTCCTTCTGAACGTGGGCTTGGAGACCCTTCATCTCCGCATGGCCCGCCATTGCGAGAACGCCGTGGCCGTTGCCAAGTATCTCCAAAACCATCCCAAGATCAACTGGGTGAAGTGCGCTATGCTGCCCGAGGACGATCAGTACGCTTTGGCACAGAAGTATATGCCTCACGGCACCTGCGGCGTGGTTTCCTTCGGCGTGAAGGGCGGCAGAGAGGCGGCTACCAAGTTTATGGACAGCCTCCGCCTGGCGGCCATCGTCACCCACGTGGCTGACGCTCGCACCTGCTGTCTCCATCCGGCGTCCACCACCCACCGCCAGCTCACCGACGAACAGCTGGTAGCCTGCGGCGTTTCTCCCGACCTCATCCGCTTCTCCTGCGGTATCGAGAGCGCAGAGGACATCATCGCCGATATTGAACAGGCGCTGGAACAGATTTGATTTAGGAGTACGTTTAAGGGGGACTTTTGGAAAAAAGTCCCCCTTAACAACCCCGAAAACCTTATTGCCGAAACGCAAAGAAGCGTTTCGGTGTTTTTTTAGAAATATGGTTTCTTTGGGGATCAGACCTCGCCTGCGGCGAGTTCAAAGGGGACTTTCTTTTTCGTGAAAGAAAGTCCCCTTAAGCGTCCTTCGCGCAACTTACATCCCCCGAAACGCAACAAACCGGTTTCGGGGTTGCTTTTTTATTTCTTTTGGTGTACCATATCCTCGAAAGGAGGGCAACGCCCATGAAGATCACCATCATCCACGACCCTGATGTACAGGAGCCTCAGATCACCGTGACCTACGGCTACCTCACCGAGGAGCTGCAGGCTCTGCTGGCGGAGATCAGCCTGGCCGACAACCGCATAGCAGGGGAGAAGAACGGCACCACCCATTTCTTGAACCTTTCCGATCTCTACTATATCGAAACGGTTGACGGCAAGGTGTTCCTCTACACCGCCAAGGACACCTTCGAAACAAAAGCCCGCATCTACCAGCTGGAAGAAAAGCTTTCCGGCACCCCCTTCGCAAGAGTTTCCAAATCCGCTATCGTCAATCTGAAAAAAGTCCGTTCTATCACCCCGGAAAAGCACAGCAAGCTGATCATGACCCTGCTGAACGGGGAAAAGCTCATGGTCTCCCGTCAGTATCTGAACACCATCAAAGAAAGGTTAGGTGTGTAATATGAACTCTAACTCTAAGCTCGTCCGTTTGTTTTACAGCTATTTCGGTTCTTTTGGCGTAGCGGCATTGTTGCTCGCACTTTTGGGGTGCCATATGGAAAGCGTGTATCGCTTTATTTTGCCCACTGCCGTTGCTCTTGTGATCCCCGCTTTTCTCAACGTCTTTTTGCTTTGCAGTAAACATCAGTCCAAAACGGAGCTATGGCTCAATCGTGCTTCCTACGGAGTGGCGGCGATCCTTTGCACCTTAGGCAGTTATTCCGCTTTCGGGATCTACAATTCCTGGAAGATCCTTGTTCTGGCTACCGTCGTGATGTTGGCCGTGTATGTTGCCTTCGGTATTCCCCTCTTTATCCTCGCCGACCGCAGAGAAAAACGCAAGCTCCAAGCCATGAACGAAAAGTTTATGGAAAATACGGAAGAATAAACGAAACAAGGAAACTTCTTTGGGAAAAGAAGTTTCCTTGAACCTTCAAGAAACCTTATTGCCGAAACGCAAGTGCGTTTCGGTATTTTTCATTTCAGGATTACGGTTTCTTTGGGGATCAGACCTCGCCTGCGGCGAGCTCAAAGGGGCCTTTCTTTTTCGTGAAAGAAAGACCCCTTAAGCGTTCTTATCCTTTGCGTATTTCCACTCTCTTGCCGTCCGTCTCCCCGCAGGCAATCTCTTTGCCGCCGTCGGAGACTACCCAGCCGTCCTTGCCTACGCGGATACCGTAGCATCCGCCGCAGATGGGGAGTTTCTCCAGGCTGATCTCACCCAGCTCCTCAAAGTAGACAGGCATAAAGGAGAAAGCCGTAAGCCCCTCGGGGCGAATACCGAAAAGCCCCTCCGTGACCACCCGTGCAAACAACGCGCTTTCCCCGGAAAGATGGCGCTTCCCGCCCTCCGGATAAGCCTCCACCGCATAGGGCACGCGGTCGCACAGCAACCGCTTGCGGCAGTACCCCAGGAAGGGCGCCATGATCCGATCCCCCGCACCGGCAAGGAAGGCCGCCTTCATGCCGTACAGCGTGGAACGATCCCAAATGGTGTTGGAGCGGTTCTCGTCGGAGATCTCGCAGGTGAGCATTCCCTCCTCCGTCCACAGATAGGAGGAAAGCATGGCATCCAAAGTGCCCTCCTTTCGTTTTCCCATCTCCATGCATAAAGGCAGGCAGATCCACGCCCGCAACGTGTCGTACCCCTTGGAGTAGCGGTAGGTCTCAAACCCGTGAAGCTCTGCGCCGAAATAGCTGTCAATAGCCTCCGCCAATGCGGCGGCTCTCTTTTTGTATTCCTCTGCCGTGTCAACATCTCCCAAGGACTCTGCCAGCTTGGAGGCAAATACCAACCCGCCGTAGCATAAGCAGGAGGTGGAAAGATTGGCCTTCCCGTCCGTGGGGAAACGACCCTCCAACTCGTCGGAATCGGAACGGATCACACCCTCGGGCAGGGTCCGGCGGCGGCAGTACTCTGCGCACCACTGAATAGCGGGGTAAAGCTCCTCGGCGATGGTCTTGTCTCCCGCATAAAGGCAGAACAGGGAAGCCCCGTACAAATACATGGCCGCATCGCCTCTGTCGCCCGCACCTTCCCAAATATCCAAGCCTTCTGCAATCATGGAGCAGGGAAGCTTGTGGAAGCTGTCGGACATAAAAGCAGTATAGGAACGGTAAGCGTTCAAGGAGGCCTCAACGGCAACCCTGTCTCCCGTCATGGCGAAATGAGGACCTGCGTACTCCGCCTGATCGTTGCACCAGGTGGCGGCGTAGTAGGAGCGTCCCCCGGGGCTGTGATACTTCCCGGTGAGGGTCTCGAAAATGCTCTCCCCTGCACGGAGCTTGGAAAAACGGAACATGCTGTCCAATACGGGGTTTGCGGTGTGCAAAACCATGGTGCCGCAAAGCTCCTCCACCCGCAAAAGCCGTGCCAAAAGCTCCTTGCCACCGTCTACCTTAGGATAGGGCTGATTGGCGATCCGTGCGGAGTAGTAAACGTAATAGGTCAATGCGTCCCCCGAGGCCAGCTTGATCACCTCCGGAGCATCGTGGCAGATCTCCGCAAGATACACGCCCTTGGTGCCTCTGCCGTACTCGTGTAGATGGGTACCGGGCAGGGAAAGGGTGAATTCCCCATCCTCTATGGCGATCAAGGACACCTGCTCCACACAGCAAAGCGCATTCTGTGCAGGGTAAAAACGGCGCACGGTGAGAAGCTCGGCGTCCGTCTCGCAGGTGAGGCACAGCGTACCGTCCAATTCCGCCTGAATGGGAAACTCCTTTACGGGAACACCGTTCTTCAAAAGACAGGGGGTCTGCTCCCTTGCCGCGTCAAAATGATAGGTGGCGTGGGTATTGTTGGGAATGGTCCGCAGGGTAGGAAAGTAAAAGCTCTGCTCCAAATGCAGGGTGCCGTCCTCCTTTACCCCGTAGGAAATGATCTCGTCGGCATAAAAACCGCTCATTTCAATGTCGTCGGTGTGAATCTGCCCTCTTTTGATCTCCCAAACCAAACGTTCCCCGTCGATCCTCCAGATTTGCTCCGTCATGACCCGTTACCTCTTTGTCTTATCATTTCTTTAAGTATATCACAAGGCTTTTAGTTTTGTCAATGAAAACCCCTCCGAAAACGATCGTTTTCGGAGGTGAGTTTTTCTTTTTGGATTCTTAAACCTTTTTCTTTTTTGGGAAAGAAAAAGTTTTAAGCGTTCTTCCGCAAAAAAGGACCCTTTTGCAAGAGTCCTTTTTGACGTTATTTTTCCTCTTCTTCTCTCTGAGCAAAGGTCTCGATCAGATCGTCCAACGCCGCCTGTGCGGAGCTTGCCAACCCGTCGTAGCTGGAAGCGAAAGAGCCCTTGGGCTTTTCGATGAGCTGAGTGAGCATATTGGACAGCCCGCCAATACGGTAGACCGCACCAAGATCAGCACCTGCGCAATCGAAGATCAATTCCAGCATCTCCACGTCGTCGTCGGTGCGGAGCTTCTGATACTGCAGTACCACGTCGTAGTAGGTGGTGGCCACGGTATCCACGGAGTAAGCACCCAAAGCGTCCAGAATTACCTGTGCACAGTAGGACTTCTCCTCGGCCAACCCGTAGGGAATGCAGTATGCGTTGGAGGACCAAGCACCCACCTGGGTGTAGTACTGATCCTGATTCTCATCAAACAGGGGAGAGGGGAGAATGCCGAAATCACTCTGCATATCTCCAAGCTTCAAAGCGTCCTCAATGCCGCCGGAATAGAACAGGCACTGGTCGGACTTAAAGGAATCCAACAGCAGGGTCATGGGAGTGGAGGATTCGTTGAAATAATCGTCGCCGCAAACGTAATCCTCGCTATCCTGCAGAAGATCCAGGATGGAATCTACCACCTTGGAGCTTCTCTCGTTGTAGATGGCAATGTAGGGAACACCTGCGTCATCCACCGCCGCAATACGCTCGCCTGCGCCGTAGAACAGCTTTTGCATATCGCCGTTCTGTCCTGCCCAGCCGTACATATCGTGGTAGGTGATCTTGCCGTCCTTGTCCAGATCCTCGCTGAGATCTGCCTGCTTGACCAGCTCAAGGATCTTGGCAATGGTCCACTCTTTGTTGCGAACCAGCTCGTAGGGATAGGGAATGCCTGCATCGTCCATCAGCTTTTTGTTGAAGAACAAACAGCCTGCGGCGTTCTTTGCACGTAAGCCGATGTCACCTGTGAGGTAGTAGGTGCAGTTACCGATGGCGGTGTCGGCAATAAAGGTCTGATCCCACCAGGAGTTCTGAATACGGATGCCGGAAGCGTTGGAAAGGTCGATCAACAGCCCTTCTGCCGCCATAGTGCCTGCGTCCAGCAAGCAGGGGTAAAGAATATCGTAATCTCCCGTGCCGGAATATCCGAACTCGCGCACAGCGTTCAGAAACGTACCGCCGTAACGCTTGGGGTCGATCATGATCTCTTCTTCGATGGTCACGCCGTAAGCCGCTTCCACAGCCTCGGTGCGCTCTTTAATGGCAACGGACAATGCCTTGGCACAGGTCTCGTTATTGGAGTTGTCCCCGATCTCGGTGACGTAAGAATCATTGAAGGCGGCGGTGAACACCTTGACGGTCTTGCCGCGGAATTCATCCGTCTCCACGAAGCTGTCGTTGTTGACAGAGATCGTTTCGCTTTCCGTGGGAAGGGAGGTGTCCTCCGAACCGACGTCGGAGCTTTCTGTATCCTGTCCGCCGCAGCCCGCAAACGTTACAAGAGCGAAAGCAAGGAGCAGACAGAAACAAGCGATTCGTTTGGCTTTCATAGATGAAAATCTCCTTAATACGGTAAAGAAATGGGGCTGTAGCAAATGGCACAGCCACCGCAACAGCCCCCATTTGGACAATTAGGAAAAACTTTTAGTTCTTGGGTGCCCAGGTCTTCAGGCAGTAACGCTTCAGCAGAGCGTAGTCAACGGCATTTACCTTGTCGTCGCCGTTGATATCGGCTCTGGAAAGCTGTGCTTCATCCAACTGGAAGGTCTTCAAGCAGTAGCGCTTCAGCTTTGCATAGTCGAGCGCATTGGTCATGCCGTTTCCGTCCACGTCGCCGAATTCAAAAGCGGGCTCTTCAACAACTTCGGAAACTGCAACCTCTGCAACAGAGATGAATTCCCAGAAGATCTTGCCGCCTGCGGGCTCGGTGCCCAGAACTGCTTCGTTAGAGCCTGCGTACAGCAGAACCTTCACGTAAGCCGCTTCAACTTCGCCGAAGGTGAAGGCGTTGGATACGGTGCCGGACTTGTCAAGTGCCAAGTCAGCAGCAACCAGATCGTACTTGCCAACCTCGGTCCAGTTCTCGCCGTCTACGGATACCAGAACGGTTGCCTGTCCTTCGGGATAGCCGATCATTACGTTTGCACAGTGATACAGATCTACGGTCACGCCGTTGATCTTCTTAGCTTCGCCCAAAGCGTAGGTCAGGGTAACGTCCATGCCTACCTTGGTGCATTCGCCGTTGGCAACCAGAACTACGTCGCCGGTGCCAACCTCGCCCCAGCTACCGGTAAAGCCGGTCTTGCCGTCGGTGAGAATGCCTTCAACGGTTACGTCAACCTTGTTATTCTCGGGCAGGGGAGCGGGGATGATCTCATCCACGGTACAGCCTGCGTCGAACTCAACGGTGCCGTTGTAGTTCTTGATCACACCGGTAACGGTGATGGTGTCGCCAACCTTCAGATCAGCCGCACCCTCGCCCTTCAGGCGGTAGCACTTCATCAGCTTGTCGGTCATATCGCCAACCTGAATGGTAACGGTGATATTGCCGAACTGTTCGCTGTAAGCGGTGTCGATGGAGGTGATCACACCGGTGAGGGTGTACAGATGACCTGCGGAAAGGGTAGCACCGATATCCAGCTCATAAGCGGCATTCACGATCTCCTCGGGAGTCTCGTAAATGATCACTTCGGGCTCACCGGGAACGTAGGAATCCAGCGTACAGCCGGAATCAAACTCGATGGTGCCGTTGTAGTTCTTGATCTTACCGGTAACGGTGATGGTGTCGCCGATCTTGATCACGTCTGCGCCTTCGCCCTTCATGCGGTAGCACAGGATGGGCTTAGCTTCCAGACCTTCAATAGCAATGTATACGGAAACGTTCTTGTACTGCTCGCTGTAAGCGGTTTGGATGGAGATGATCTCACCGGTGAGGGTGTACTTGTACCCGTCGGAAAGATATGCGCCGTTCTCCAGCTCGTAAGCTGCGTTCACGATCTCCTCGGGAGTCTCGTAGATCTTAACGGGGTTCTCGTAGGTAAAGCCTGCGTTTTCAACGGTAACGTTACCTGCCACGCCGCGGAGAGCTTCCACGTCTACGTTGTAAAGGGTGATCTTAGCGCCCTTTTCGATCTTGGCAAGCTCTGCGTAGTTTTCCTTGTTGCCGTTGAAGCCGATGATGTAACCGCCTGCGGGGCAAACTACGTCGCTCTTGACTGCGTTGGGTCTGCCAAGGTCAAACCAGGAATCTACCACTACGCCGTTTGCATCCACAACGATGATGTAGAAGTAGTTCATATCCTTGCCTGCGCCGTTGTTGCCAAGTGCGGTCAGATCGTTGACGGTCATCTCGTCACCGGCGATGATGCAGTGGAAGGAATCGTGCTTGTAGCCTGCATAGTCCAGAATCAAAGCACCCTCGGGCAGGGAAACCATGTCATCGGGCTGGACCTTCACTGCGGGAACGGATTCGGTGTAGGAATCGCCGCAAGCACAGGTGTAGGTAACCACGCCTTCGGAAGAAAGGGTGGGCTGAGTGGTCACTTCTGCAGTGTAAGCGTGTACGTGAACGATGGCTTCGGAAACTGCGAACTCTGCAACAGAGATGAATTCCCAGAAGATCTTGCCGCCTGCGGGCTCTTTGCCCAGAACTGCTTCGTTGGAGCCTACGTACAGCAGAACCTTCACGTAAGCTGCTTCAACTTCGCCGAAGGTGAAGGCGTTGGATACGGTGCCGGACTTGTCAAGTGCCAAGTCAGCAGCAACCAGATCGTACTTGCCAACCTCGGTCCAGTTCTCGCCGTCCACGGATACCAGAACGGTTGCCTGGCCTTCGGGATAGCCGATCATTACGTTTGCACAGTGATACAGATCTACGGTCACGCCGTTGATCTTCTTAGCTTCGCCCAAAGCGTAGGCCAGGGTAACGTCCATGCCTACCTTGGTGCATTCGCCGTTGGCAACCAGAACTACGTCGCCGGTGCCAACCTCGCCCCAGCTACCGGTAAAGCCGGTCTTACCATCGGTAAGAATGCCTTCAACGGTTACGTCAACCTTGTTATTCTCGGGAACGGGAGCGGGAACGATCTCATCCACGGTACAGCCTGCATCGAACTCAACGGTGCCGTTGTAGTTCTTGATCACACCGGTAACGGTGATGGTGTCGCCGACCTTCAGATCAGCCGCACCCTCGCCCTTCATGCGGTAGCACTTCATCAGCTTGTCGGTCATATCGCCAACCTGAATGGTAACGGTGATATTGCCGAACTGCTCGCTGTAAGCGGTGTCGATGGAGGTGATCACACCGGTCAGGGTGTACAGATGACCTGCGGAAAGGGTAGCGCCCTTATCCAGCTCATAAGCGGCATTCACGATCTCCTCGGGAGTCTCGTAAATGATCACTTCGGGCTCACCGGGAACGTAGGAATCCAGCGTACAGCCGGAATCGAACTCGATCTTGCCGTTGTAGTTCTTGATCTTACCGGTAACGGTGATGGTGTCACCGATCTTGATCACGTCTGCGCCCTCGCCCTTCAGACGGTAGCACAGGATGGGCTTGCCGTCTACGCCTGCAATGGCGATGATGGGAGAAACGTTCTTGTACTGTTCGCTGTAAGCGGACTCGAAGGAGATGATCTCACCGGTGAGGGTATACTTGTACCCGTCGGAAAGATACTCGCCGTTCTCCAGCTCGTAAGCTGCGTTCACGATCTCCTCGGGAGTCTCGTAGATCACTACGGGCTTGGCCGCGGTAACGGTCACCGCGCTGCCCTCGGCCTCGATCAGACCGGTGGCGGTAGCCATGCTGAGCACTTCCACGGAAACGGTGGCGTCGCCTTCCGCAACGGGTGCAAAGGAGACGTAGAACAGTCTGCCGGAAAGCACGTTGGTGGCGTTGACCACTGCCAGAGTGAGAGTGCCTTCACCGAAGTTCTTGTCGGTAATGCCGTCGCCGGAGGTTACGACCTCCAATACGGTGAGGCAAGCGGGATCCCAGGTGATCTTGACCTCATACCCTGCAATAGCGGTAAGACCGTCTGCAAGGTTCAGGTTTGCTTCCACCTGGAAAGAGTCGTTTACGGCGTCACCGGTAAACTCCACCTCTGCGGGAGCGGACAGAGAGATCGTAGAGATCTCTGCGGCCGCAACTGCCACAAGGGAAGTGGACACCATGGTAACCACCATAAGGACTGCCATCAAAAGAGAAGAAAGTCTTTTCATAGTGTAGGTGTTCCTTTCTGCTTTATGAATATTTTTTGTAAACATATTATACAATATCTTTCTTCGGAATGCAAGAGCATTTCAATAAAAACTATAAAAAACGATGCTTTCTGATGAAAAAAGAGAGCCGCTCCCATAGGGAACAGCTCTCTGATAAGCCGTTATTCCGTGACTTCGGATGCTTTCAGCATTTCCCGCTTCAACAGCATATAGTCAATGGCGTCGGTTCTGCCGTCGCCGTTGAGGTCTGCCGCAGTTTCCTGTACGTCGGAAAGAGTCATCTTATTCTGTGCATAACGCTTGATCATCAGATAGTCTGCGGCGCTGATCTTACCATTGCCGCTGAGGTCGCCCTTGATGCACACGGAGAAGGTCGCTTCACCCTTTTTGATGACGGCGCCCGTACCTACGGTATCGCCCTCGGCAAGCTGTTTGCCGCCGGCGGAGTAGACCTTCATGCCCTCGGCAGAGGCAAAGTTGCCCAGCAGAGCGGAAACGTTGACCATTTCGCCCACGCCGGAAAGCATGCCCTGCTTGACAGCGTAACCGCTGTTTTCATTCAGCGCCAGCTCCTTGTTGCCGTCAACACTGACGGTGATGGGCTGAGAATACAGGGTGTAGGCGGAGCCGTTGGGAAGCTTGGTCTGATAGGACAGCAGAAGCACTGCGGTGCCGTACTTCAGGGGCGTTACGGTGCCGTCTTTGCCGATCTCCACTACGCCGTCGTTATCCAGCACGGTGATCTTGCTCCTGGAAAGGATATCCTTTTCCGTGCCGCCGTAGGTGACGGAGGTGGCGGAAAGGGTAGCGGTCTCGCCCATGTTCACCCGCAGGGAGGTGGGCACGGAAATGGTCTTCACGGTGTCCTGCAGATACTGGGGATCGTCGGTGGTCATACCGTTCACACCGGCGAGGAACATCTTGCAGACCTGGGCGGCCACGGAGTTGGAGTAGGTCCAGGTCCAAAGGGTCACGCCGCGGTCGTTGGCGTCCCGCAGGAACTCATGGGTCAGATTGCCGTAGTTGATAGCCAGAGTTGCGTGGTAGCTCAGTGTATCGGTCTGCTTTTTGAAGTATGCATTCAGGGTGTTCAGCGTATCGTCCTCGGGATTGAACCCGGTAGCGCCCAGCAGGTAACCGGTGGTGATGTTCATGTGCTCCTTGGCGGCGGTAAGCTGGTTGGCGTAGAAGCTGATGAAGACCACTTGATCCTCCATGCCGTACTTCTTGATCAGCTCTACGCACTTTTTGGGCAGATCTGCCTGGCCGGATTTGATCTCGCAAAGGAACTTCACGTCCTTGCCCTGGAAGGCCTGCAGGATCTCCTCAAAGGTGGGGATATGCTCTTCGGAAAGCGTGCCGTTTTTGTACTTCAGCTTGTATTGCTGCAGCTGTTGGCTGGTCATGGAAGCGATCTTGCCCTTGCCGTTGGTGGTACGGTCGATGGAATCGTCGTGCATGACCATGACCACGCCGTCGGAGCTGAGGTGAACGTCGATCTCAATGCAGTCCGCACCGGCTTCGTAACCGCCCCAGCAAGCCGCCAGGGAGTTTTCGGGATACTTGGTGGAATAGCCTCTGTGAGCCGTCCACACGGGGGTGCGGGTCAGAGCGTCGGAGGCGGTAAAGATCTCCGTCTGCACGGCGGCAATCAGTTCGTGATTGTCGGAAACCACTGCGTTGGCACCGGAGGCAACCAGCCAAGCCGCCTGAGAAGCGGTCTTGATCTTGGTGCCGAATGCCCAGACCGCCAGCTCAAATTCCTGCCACTTTGCCACGTTTTCCTTGGTGGCCAGATGATAGGGCACGATGATGGCCTGTGCGTAAGCGCCCACTGCCTGATCGTAATACCCGTGGATCTCCTGGTCGGTAAGGCTTTCCGCCTTGACGCCGGTGATGTCCAGCGCACCGCGGATCACGGTCTTGTTCTTGGTACGGGCGTACTTCACAACCTGGGGATCTGCGGAAGCAACCAAAGCCTCGGGAATCTTGGCAGATGCCAGCGCACTGTTCAACGCGTCCACCTGTGCTTTGGTATCCAGCTTGAACTGGGGGATCACGTTCTTTTCCTTGAAGCTCTTGAGATAGGTCTCGAACTGCTCCTTGGTAACCTCTCTGCCGGTGAGGTTCAGCAAAGCCGCAACGGGAGCCTGCTCGCTCTGCAGGAAGGCATCCAGATCGTCGAGGGTCAGATAGGATTGATTGGAAACGTAGTTGGTAATGTTGGTTTCGGTGCGGTTGACGGAGGAATCCACCAGCAAAGGCACCACGGGAGGACGCTCGGGGGCAGATTCCTGTACGGTAATGCGGATAGAATCCACGTTCATGGTACCGTAGTTGCAGATGATGCCCACGTAGCCCTTGGTATGGGCCTTGGCGTCGGTGATATACATCACGGATTCATCGTCGATCAGGTACTGCACCACGTTCTGATACGCCTTCACCGTCAGGGTGTGGAAGCCCGCATCGGTCATGTTCAACACACGGGAATCGGTGTAAATAACGTTCCATGCGTTGGCGGTGGTACGTTCCGCAAACTCCACGGTATTGCTGGTGGTGTTGGCGCGGACGCACATATGGTAATAGGGGTAGTAGTTCTTGTTTGCGTTTTCGATACGGTAGGAGATGGAGCACCATCTGGAGGCGTTCATAACGTCCGTCTGGTTGGCCTCGATGGAGATGGCGTAATCACCGAACTCACTCAACCACTCGGGCAGAATGGCGCGGTAATAGTCCTTTGCCTTGTTGCCGAAGTGCATAACACCGTCGGCGATGGAGACCGTCTTGGGGTTGAGGAACTTCCAGCCCTCGGCTTCCAGATCCTCCACCGTGCAGTCGAAATCGTTTTCGTACAGCACGTATTCCGTCTCGTCCTGAAGCTTAGTTACCAGATACACCTTCTCGGAGGTGTTTCCGGCGGTAGCCACCAGCTCAGTAACGCCCTTTTCCGTGGGATTTACCGTCTTTACGGTCTGTCCGTTCAAGGTCCAGGTAATGTCCTTGGGGTCAAGGCGCTTACCGCTGTCGGTCTCCACAAAGTAAAGGGAAAGATCAATGGAAGCTCCCACGTTTGCGGTGATCACGGGATTGGTCTTCGTGATGACCTTGGTGTTGTCCATGCCCATGGCCGCCCCGGTAAAGGGAACGGAGGCGAAAGCGGTGAGCAACAGCACCGCCGTCATCAATGCGGAAAGAATTCTTTTCGTTTTCATCGGTGTACCCCTTATATCATAATGATGTATTTTCTGCTTCAATGGCGTCCATGGCGTCGGCAATGACGTTGTTCGCCTGCTTCAGGGCTTCTTCCGCCCTTTCGGGAGTGCATCCCGTCTTTTGGCAGATCATGCGGATGGCTCTGGCTACCAGCTTCCTGTTGGAGGGGATCATGTAGGCCATGTAATTCCCCCGCACCCTGCCGTAGCGCACCATGGCGCCGGTGGAAAGCATATTCAGGATCATCTTCTGCGCCGTGCCCGCCTTCATGCGGGTAGAGCCGTTGATCACTTCCGGGCCAACCTCCGCCGCAATGGCAAGGTCGCACAGGGGGATGAGATCGCTGTTTTTGTTGCAGGTCACGCAGATGGTCTTGGTGCCCAATTCCTTGGCGTAGGCCAAAGCGCCCTTCACGCAGTTTGCGGATCCGCTGGCGGAAACGGCTACCAGAATATCCTTCTCGCAGTATCCGTATTCTTCCTTCATCAGATCAGCTATGCTGTGGAAGCTGTCCTCCGCATCCTCTGCGGGATTGATGATGGCACTGTAGCCTCCCGCCATTAGCCCGATCACCCTGCCGTATAGCCCGTAGGTGGGCGGGATCTCGGAAGCATCCACCACCCCCAGCCTGCCGGAGGTGCCTGCGCCGCAGTAGAAGAGCCGTCCGCCGCCTTGCAAAACCTCCGCCAGCAGATCAATGGCCTCCCCGATCTCGGGCAGACATTTTTCCACCGCAAATGCTACGGTCTTATCCTCTTCGTTTATGCACCTTGCGATCTCCAAGGCGCTCATTTTGTCGATCTGAGCCGAAGCGGTATTCTTCTGCTCCGTGGTCAGCGTATGAAATTCAGCCATGCTGTCAAAGCCTTTCTTGCCTTTTGGAATAACTTGGTTTTATTTTATCATAGAGTGCATTCTTTGTCAATCATTTTTGTGCGCCTTTTCGGAAAAAAGTCTTAAAACCCGTTGACAAAAAAGGGAAGATATGGTACTATTGAACAAGAGAAATTTGCCAAAAAGAGGGAGGATCTATATGGAACTGATCAGCGTTATGGTTCCTTGTTTTAACGAGGAAGAATCCCTGCCTCTTTTCCGTGAAGAGATCTTAAAGGTAATGGCTTCCATGCCGGAGTACGCTTTTGAAGTGATCTTTGCGGACGACGGCTCCAAGGACGGCACCTTGAAGCTGTTACGGGAGTATGCCGCATCGGACGAACGCTTCCGCTACGTTTCCTTCACCCGCAATTTCGGCAAGGAAGCGGCGATGTACGCTCTCCTGCAGGCCTCCCGCGGGGATTTCGTGGTGTATATGGACGCCGATCTTCAGGATCCGCCTTCTCTGTTGCCCCGCATGGTGGCACTTTTGAAGGAAAAGGGGTGCGACAGCGTGGGTACCCGCCGTTCCTCCCGCAAGGGCGAACCGCCTATCAGAAGCTTTTTTGCCAACCTTTTTTATAAAATGATCAATCATATTTCCGACGTGCGCCTGGTCCCCGCGGCAAGAGATTACCGCCTCATGTCCCGTCGCATGGCGGATTCCGTTCTCTCCCTTTGCGAGTACAACCGTTTTTCCAAGGGCATCTTCGAGTGGGTGGGCTACGAGACGGAATGGATCTCCTACGAGAACGTGGAGCGCAGCGCGGGGAAGACCAAGTTTTCCTTCTGGAAGCTGTTCAAGTATTCCCTGGAATGCATCATCGCCTTCTCCACCGCACCCTTGGCCATCGCATCGGTGATGGGCTTCGTGTTCTGCTTCGCCGCCTTCATCGGTATTTTGGTGATCATCATCCGTGCCCTGCTGGGGGTGGATTCCGCCTTCGGCTGGCCGTCCATGATGTGCGTCATCCTGTTCGTGGGGGGCGTTTTGGAGTTTTCCATCGGTATTTTGGGCGGCTATCTGTCCAAGACCTATCTGGAAAGCAAGCGCCGTCCCATCTATCTGTCCAAGGAGACGGAAAACGACCTGAAGGAGAAGAACGATGTTCGGCTGGAAGAAAAAAGATAAACCGCCCAAGAATACCGACAGCGTTGAATTTCGCCTGTGGATGGCGAGAAAGCTGGACGGCAGATCTCTCCGCTACATTCTGGAGAGGGAAGAGAACGGCGTGGAGCGCGTGATCGGTAAGGGCGGCGTGCTCAGCTATTTCGAGGGGGAGTTCAGCGTGATCTCGGGGGACAAGACCCTGTTCGTCACCACCGCCTCCGAGCTGCGTGCCTGGGAGTTCCTTTCTTTAGAGGGAGCGACGCTCACCGGGTTTGATAAGGTAGAAGGTAAGGAAAGAACCATCCTTGCTTACTATAAATATTATCGTGACTAAAAAATCCAAAGGAGATTCACAATGGATAAGAAACTGAGAATCGGTATCATCGGTTGCGGCGGCATTGCCAACGGCAAGCATATGCCCGCATTGAAGAACTGCTCCGACCTGGCGGAAATGGTTTATTTCTGCGACTTGCAGCTTTCTCGTGCCGAGGAGGCCGCCAAAAAGTTCGGCACTCCCGATGCCAAGGTCTGCACCGATTATAAGGAGCTTTTGGCAGACGAGACCATCGACGTGGTTCACGTTTGCACCCCCAACCGCTCCCATAGCTTCATCACCGTAGACGCTCTGGAAGCAGGCAAGCACGTTATGTGCGAAAAGCCCATGGCCATCAACTCCGAGGAAGCTCAGAAGATGCTGGATGCCGCAAAGCGTACCGGCAAGAAGCTGACCATCGGTTACCAGAACCGTCACCGCCCCGATTCCATGTATATCAAGAAGGAATGCGAAGACGGCACCCTTGGCGAGATCTACTACGCTAAGGCTACCGCCATCCGTCGCAGAGCCGTTCCCACCTGGGGCGTGTTTATGAACGAATACGAGCAGGGCGGCGGCCCCCTCATCGATATCGGCACCCATGCTTTGGACCTGACTCTGTGGTGCATGGATAACTACAAGCCCAAGTATTGCGTGGGTACCGTATACCACAAGCTGGGCGAAAAGTTCCCCACCGGCAACGCTTGGGGCGACTGGAAGCCCGGTGAACTCACCGTTGAAGATTCCGCTTTCGGCTTCATCGTCATGGAAAACGGCGCCACCGTGGTGCTGGAATCCAGCTGGGCGCTGAACTCTCTGGACGTTCGCGAGGCTGTTACCACTCTGTGTGGCACCGACGGCGGTGCTGACATGGAGGGCGGCGTGCGTATCAACGGCATCCGCAACGGCAGACAGTACGTTCTCAAGCCCAATCTGTCCGCAGGCGGCGTAGCCTTCTACGAGGGTGCAGGCGCAGGCTCTCCCCAGGATAACGAGGCACGTCTGTGGCTCAACGCCGTGATCAACGACACCGATCCCTTCGTTCTTCCCGAGCAGGCCCTGGTGGTCAGCCGTATCCTGGAGGGCATCTACGTTTCCGCCAAGACCGGCGAGCCCTACTACTTTAATTAAATAGGAAGGAAATGCTCCATGAAATTAGGCGTATGTGCAGTTTTGTTCGGCGATCAACCGCTGGACAAGGTGCTTCCTTATCTGAAATCCATCGGCATTGAAGAATTGGAGATCGGTGCAGGCGGTTACCCCGGCAAGGCCCATTGCGATCCTGCAGTGCTTCTGAAGGACGAAAAGGCTCTGGAATCCTTCAAGGAGACCATTGCTACCCACGGCCTGCCCATCAACACCCTCAGCTGTCACGGCAACCCCGTCCATCCCGACAAGGCCACCCGTGAAAGCTACCGCGAGGATTTCCGCAATGCTATCCTTCTCTGCGAAAAACTGGGGATCAAGAAGATCATCGGCTTCTCCGGTTGCCCCGGCGACAGTATGGATGCCAAGTATCCCAACTGGGTCACTTGCCCCTGGCCCAACGATTTCTCCGATCTGCTGAAATGGCAGTGGGAGGAAGTGCTGGTGCCTTACTGGAAGGAAGAAGTGCAGTTTGCCGAAGCCCACGGCATCGAAAAGATCGCTTTGGAAATGCACCCCGGCTTCTGCGTGTATAATCCCGAGACCTTGTTGCATCTGCGTAGCGAGGTAGGCAACCTCATCGGTGCCAACATGGACCCCTCACACCTGATCTGGCAGGGGATCGACCCCGTTGCCGCCATCCGTGCCCTGGGGGACGCTATCTACCACGTCCACGCCAAGGATACCAAGGTGGATGCTCTCAACACCGCCGTGGGCGGCGTGCTGGATACCAAGCCCTACGCAGACGAGCTTCACCGTTCCTGGGTGTTCCGCTCCGTTGGCTACGGCAACGATATGCAGTATTGGCGCGACTTCATCAGCAACCTCCGCTTGGTGGGTTACGACGATATCCTGTCCATCGAGCACGAGGACAGCATCATGACCAACGTGGAGGGCCTGGAAAAGGCCGCTTACTTCCTGAAGCAGGCCATCATCAAGGAGCCCAAGCCCACCGGTATGTGGTGGGTATAACCCGAATCGAATTGAATCCTTCGCGAACGGATGGGGACGGCCTCATCCGTTCTTCTTTTTTTAGATTTCCTCTTTTAGTTGTTTTTTGTGACAAAATTACCAAAAAAGAAAGAAAACATTTGGCAAATATTTCCGCGCCTGCAAAAAAGAAATCTCAGAAAAAAGGTTGACATTCTAAGGAAAAGGGTATATAATGGACTATGTATTAGGATGACCTTACTTTGGGGGAACAAGGTCGGGTTAACTTTTGCAAAAAAATATATTTATATAAGTGAGGATGCTATGAAAACAGTATTCAAAAGACTGATCAGTTCTCTGCTGTTGGTCGTGATGCTTGTTGCGGCAATTCCTGCGTCTTTGGTTTCCGCCGCAGGTGCGGAAGACATCGACTGGGATTACCTGAAGGACAAGTATGGCTTGACCGATTCTCAGATCGACTCGGTCAAAGACCTTGCCGATGAGCTCGGTATCACCAAAGAGCAGATCGACGCCGTCGAGGATTATTACGATTCCTTGTCTCCCGAAGAACAGGAAGAGCTTAAGGAGACCGCAAAAGAGTCCATCGACAAAGGCGAAATTCCCGATTTGGGCGGCGCCGGCGGCGAAGTAGCGAAGGATTTTGCTAAGGCAATGCTCCTTGCTACCATCAAGAAGGCTGCTAAGGAAGTTTTGAATCGCGTTTTGGGCGTTATGGAAGACATCAACGTCGAAAACCCCTTCGATATCAACCGCGTTTATGAAGACGGTAAGCTTGTAGGCGTTGATTTCGTTCTGGAAGCTCCCGAAGAGACCAACCTTCTGGACGCTGTGAAGGGCATTGTGAACAAGTACGACGTGCTGGATGCGCTTAAGCTGATGGCCGGTGCGGTTCTCATGTACGACGAGGTTTCCATCAACGGCTATACCGTTTACGATTTGGCCGATCCTTCCGCCATCCGTAACGCACTGGTAGCGATCTACAAGGCTAACCCCATCGAGTTCTCTACCATTGCCAACATGGAAGGCAACGTTGTTGCTACCTACAACTTCTCTCTCTCCTGCATGGGCACCGAGATCGAGCTTCCCGTAAGCTTTGTGATCAACTGCTCCGAGGAGACTCTGACCAAGATCAAGAACACCGCTAAGAAGCTGGCTGACATGGTTGAGGTCAACGGCGACTTCACCGCAGAAGACGGTGTGTTCTCCGCCGATCTGGAAGGCGTTCTGGACGTTTCCGACTATGTGGATAACGTTCTGGCGATCCTGCTCCCCGCAGCTATCGCCGATGACTATGAGCTGGTACGCGAGAAGCTTCACGCTATGACTCTGGGCGACGCTATCGACCAGGTCAAGCTGGAGAATCTGCAGGTCGTTGCAAAGAAGCTGGGCTATGAGAAGCAGTTTGGCGATCTCGTTGAGAAGATCGCAGACCGTTTCAACCTGAGCCTGGAAGAGCCCAACGATCTGAAGGCGCTTATTTCTCTCATCGATGATAAGGGTCTGCTTTCCGTATACGTAAAGTCTGCTATGCAGAAGGCTAAGGCCGCTACCTTCAAGCTGGCCAAGGTTGGCGCCGAAGAGCTGAAGTCCCTCATCGACTCTCTGGGCGCAAACGCTGCTATCCCTGCCGCTGTCATTGCTGCAATGGCAAAGGAATACGGCGTTGACTTTGATCTCAACACCATCAAGCCCGCAAAGCTGAAGGAGCTGCTCCTCTCTCTTGAAGAGAAGGCTCAGATCCCCGAAAGCTTTAAGGAAGATCTGAAGAAGGCTTACGGCGTTCTGAACATCGAGAAGAAGCTGAACACCACCGTTGGCTCCTTCTACAATGGTGACGGCTCCTACTCCTTCGCCATCGGCAACGGCTTTGGTCCCATTGGCTTCCAGGCTTATGCCGATAAGGTTCTGAACAAGCTCCTCTCCTCCAAGTGGGAGGAAAGAGCTTCCAAGGCTCTTAACGCCCTTGGCTACTCCTCCGTTGAAACCTACGTAAATACTGTCAAGACCAAGTACAACGCCATCTACACCGGCAAGTACGATCTTGATATGAGCTTCACTCTGGTTCTGTTCGACGTATATACCGTTACCTTCCTTGATGAGAACGGTGCTGTGATCGACACCCAGAAGGTAGTTGCAGGCGATTCCGCAAAGGATCCCTACTACCACGGCGGTAGTGTTCTGAACACCAACTACACCGCTGATCAGGTTTATGAGAACGTTCAGAGCGACATGACCGTTGCCCTGACTCCCATCAACCACAAAGAAGTGATCACCGTGATCGTTGCAGGCGACTGCACTACCGATCGCGAAGAGCACGTTACCTGTGCATACGGCTGTAACTTCGAGGAAGACAGAGTCATCACCGCTCCCGGTCATAACTTTGTTACCGAAGAGATCGATGCAGAATGCTACGTTGACGGTTGCACCCGCCACACCTGTATCGTCTGCGGCTATCAGTACGACGACAACTTCGTATCCGCTCACCACACCTGGAGCGACTGGATGCCCGTTGAGGACGCTACCTGTACCGAAAACGGTAAGCAGGTAAGACGTTGCTACGTCTGCCTCCTGACCGAGTGGGCCGTTATCCCCGCCACCGGTCATACTCTCGTTCAGTACGACATTCCCGCTACCTGTGAGCACGAGGGTTACAGACTGTGGTACTGCTCCGTTTGCTACGAAGCAGGTATTTACAAGGTTCTCGACAAGCTGGATCACAACTTTGTTGAGATCGGCAGAGACGAGTACTGCACCGAGGAAGGCACCGTTTACTACGAATGCTCCTACGGTTGCGGCACCAAGAAGCAGGAGGCTATCCCCGCAGTTGGTCACAACTACGTTGCAACCGACGTTCCCGCTACCTGTACCGATGAGGGCTATACCCTCCACACTTGTAGCAGATGCGGCGATACCTACATGGACGCTTTCGTTCCTGCTCTCGGCCACGATTACGTAATTATTTCCGAGACTCCCGCTACCCATACCGAGCCCGGTGAGATCATTTACGAATGTACTCGTTGCGGCCACGTATACATCGAGGTAGTAGCACCCATCGGTCATAACTGGACCAGCGTTTGGTATGAGCCCACTTGTACCGACGCAGGCTATTTCATCCACACCTGCGTTGATTGCGGTATTTCCTACATGGAAACCGTAGGCGAGCCCCTCTACCACGATTACTCCTACACCATCGTAGATCCCACCTGCACCGAGTCCGGTAAGATCATCTACGTCTGCGACCGTTGCGGCCACACCGAGATCGAGTACTTCGGCACTCCCATCGGCCACACCTACAACAGCGTAGTGACCAAGCAGCCCACCTGCCAGGAAGAGGGCGAGATCCTCTACACCTGCGCAACCTGCGGCCATACCTATACCGAGGCTATTCCCACTGTTGATCACCTGATGATCATCTACTCCAACCCCGATCCCAAGTGCGACGAAGACGTTGTCATCGTTCTTGCTTGTAAGTACGGCTGTGGTTATCACGTTGAGATCACCATTCCCGCTACCGGTCATAACTGGGTTGACGTAGAGCGTGTTGAGCCCACCTGCGGCGAAGACGGCTACGATACCGACTACTGCACCAAGTGCGGTCTGTACAGAACTCGTATCCTGCCCGCTACCGGTGCTCACGACTACGAAATGTTCATCGTTCATGACGCTACCTGTGCAAATGCAGGCATGGTTACCTACTTCTGCATGAACTGTGGCGATCATTACGAGGAGTACACCGATATCAATCCCGACGCACACAGCTTCAATACTGTTGTAAAGGCTGAGGCTGACTGTGTAAACGGCGGTATTCTGGTTCACACCTGTATCTTCTGCGGCAAGGTCGTTGAAGAGCAGGTTCCCGCTCTGGGTCACGCTTGGGACTTCAACGGCGGTACCTACGTTGCTCCTTCCTGCGGCGTTGACGGTTCTTGGACCTTCACCTGCGCAAGAGGCTGTGGCGAGACTCTGGTGATCACCGTTCCCGCTCTGGGCATTCACGCTTGGGGCAACGCAGTTGTTCTGAAGCCCGCTACCTGTGTAGACGACGGCGAAGTTCAGTACACCTGCTTGGTATGCGGCGAGATTAAGGTTGACGTAGTTAAGGCTACCGGCGAGCACATCTGGAAGGATGAGCACGTTGACGCTGTGAACTGCCATACTCCCGCTGTTGACTACAAGGTTTGCGTAGTTTGCGGCGAAAAGAGCGGCGAGACCGAGACTCCTCTCTACCATCCTCCCGTGAAGAACGTTGCTGTCAACATGGCGTTCATTAACAACATTCTGGTTGTTAAGATCGACAAGATGACCGTTGGCGAGTTCAAGTCTAACTTCTATGAATCCATCACCGTTTACGATAAGAACGGCAACCTGCTTGACGACAGCAAGTACGTTGGCACCGGCGCAACCTTCGTCTGCGACGTTTGCGGCACCGTATTCCACGTTGCTGTGATCGCCGATATCAATGGCGACGGTAAGGTCAACTCCATCGACTATATGTACGTAAAGCGTCACGCTCTCGGCACCTACAAGCTGAGCGGCGTTATGCTGGCGGCAGCTGACGTTAACGTAGACTGTAACGTTTCCGGTGTGGACTACATGATGACCAGAAAGCATGTGATGTATCGTTATCACATCTACGAGAGATTCCCCGCTTGGGAGTCCATCGATCAGTTCATCACTTCCATGCCCAACCCCTTCGCTAACTAATCGGTTATAAAAAGTATCCTCCGCAGGGCAACCTGCGGAGGATCTTTTTGCTATTCAGTTTAGCTTGCTAAGAAGCTCTGTAATGCCCTCCTCAGGGGACTTATCATTGTGAAGAACAACATCCGCCAAAGCCTCATATATGGGCTGACGCTCCTCGTAGAGCTTTAAAACGGCCTCTTTGGAGGAGGAAAGCGGTCTGCCTCCCGTAGAAAGCTCCTCAAGCTTCCTTTCCACCAAAATGATCCGTCCGTTTTGCTTCAGCAGGGGATGATTTTCCGTTCTCTTTACCACACCGCCCCCCGTAGCGATTACGCAACTGCTTTTGGCGGTGGCTGCAGACAATGCTTGGGTCTCCAAAGCGCGAAACGTATCTTCTCCATCCTCCGAAAAGATCTGCGGGATGGTCTTACCTGCCATCTCAACGATCAATTCATCGGTGTCGACAAACTGTTTTCCAAGGGCTTGCGCCAACAGCCTGCCCAGAGTGGATTTCCCGCTCCCCGGCATGCCGATGAGACAGATCGTCTCGCAAAGATCGTGGATCTCCTTGGTAACGGGCGGGATGGAGACCTCGTCGATGACTTTATCTTCAAAGATCTCCGCGGCTCGCTTGGCTTGTGCCACCAGCATGGGTAATCCTCCCACACATGGCACGTTCAGTTCCTCCGCCTGTAGCATGAACGCAGTTTTCAAAGGGTTGTAGATCAGATCCGCAACGCCCTTTAATGCCGTAAACCGAGTCAGATCCACCGGAGACATACCGTTGTTCGGGTACATTCCCACGGGAGAGGTGTTCACGACAATGGTATGATCGGAAATGGATTCGATGAAAGCGGGAGTGTTCATCGCTCTGGTCACCACCGTGACCTGCTTTGCTCCCAGATCTCTCAATGCCTTGCACACCGTGGGCGCTACGCCGCCGTTGCCGATCACAGCGCATTTTTCACCCTTTACCGGGATGTTACCCACGGAAAGCATATAGCAGAAGCCGTAATAGTCCGTGTTGTAACCGTAAAGCTCCTGATCCTTCACCTTGATGGTGTTCACACTGCCGATCTCTCTTGCCAAAGGAGAAAGCTCCTTGCAGTAGGGGATCACTTCTTTTTTATAGGGCATGGTTACGTTGAGATTGCCAAAGCTGCCGCTTTTCAAAAAGCCTTCCAGCTCTTCCCTCGGCGTGGGGAACAAACGGTATTCGTAATCTCCAAAGCGGGAATGGATCAGAGGAGAAAAGCTATGCCCCAGCTTCTCTCCCAAAAGTCCGTAAGGCTTCATCAAACCACCTCAAGATAACTGCCAAGATACCGAAGCTCCTCTGTCTCCGCCTCCAGTAGAGCGATCAGCTCGTACAACGCGGGAGAAGCGGCGGGAATGTCCAGATCCAGATAGAACAAAAACTCAAAATCTCTCTCCGGCAAGGGACGGCTTTCCAGCTTCACAAGGTTCACCCCCAGCTCGTTGCAACGCTCCAATACGGAGAACAAGGCACCGGGCTTGTGCTTCAGAACAAGGATCAAGGTGGTTCTGTTGGCCCCGGGGTAGATCTCCTTCTTCTTGGAAATGCAAATGAAGCGGGTACGGTTTGCTCCGGTGTCCTGAATGGTTTCCGCCAAAATGGAAAGACCGTAAAGCTCCGCACAGGAGCGGGAGGAGATGGCGGCAATGGAGGGATTATTGCTTGCGGACACCATCTGTGCCGCCACGGCGGTGTTGGCGCAAGCCTTTACCTCTACGCTTTGCAGGGAAGATAAGAATTTGGAGCATTGCCCAATGGCCTGCTCGTGGGAATAGATCACCTTGATATCCTGCAGCTTCACTCCCGGCTTTGCCAGCAGGCAATGGCTCACCAGCAAACGGGTACTGCGAACGATGTTGCATTGATACTTTACCAAAAGATCGTAATTGGCCTTTACAGACCCTGCGGTGCTGTTCTCAATAGGCAGAATGCCGTAACGGCACGCCCCGCTGTCCACCGCTTGGAACACGTCCTCAAAGGTGGGACAGAACTTGATCTCCGGGTCACGGAACAGCTTCTCGCAAGCCAAGGAGGAATAAGCTCCTTCCACACCCTGGCAAGCCACGGTGGCTTCCGTAGGGAACAGCTCGGGGGTCTGAAGCCGTGCCCGGTTGATCTCCTCCGCCAAAGCGGAGGGCGGATCCAACAGCTTATGCTGATAGGAACGGCTGTACCCGAACAAGGAGCGGAACATACACCGCACGTAGGGCTCAAATTCCTCCTTGGAAAGCTCTCCAACGGTGTTCAGCTTATCCCGTTCGCGGCCGCGGTCGAAGATGGGCTTGCCGTTTTCCTTCTTCCATCTGGCCACGTCTCCGCAGATCTCCATACGCTTGCAGAACAGCTCCACAAGCTGTGCGTCAAGCGCGTCCAATTGATCTCTGTAATCCTTGATATCCATGATATAACCTCTAAAAACTCAAAGCAAACTATCTGCCACCGCCAGCGCGGCAACCGCCTCCACCACGGGAACGGCTCTCTGAACGATACAGGGATCGTGCCGCCCCTCAATCACCAAAGAGGTGTTCTCCATGCGGGAAAGGGAAATACTCCTTTGCTCCTTCCCGATAGAAGGAGTGGGCTTGATCCCAACGCGGAATACCACGGGCATCCCGTTGGCAATGCCGCCCATGAGACCGCCTGCGTTGTTGGTCTCGGTGTAAATTCTTTTGCCGTCGGTACGGATGGGGTCGTTGTTCTCCGAGCCCCTCTTTTCACACCCCGCAAACCCACTGCCGAATTCCACGCCCTTCACGGCGGGAATGCCGAACATGGCCAAAGCGATCCTGCCCTCCATACCGCCGAAGGAGCTGTCCCCCGTACCTGCGGGGATCCCCGTCACGGCACACTCAATACTGCCGCCCACGGAATCGGCCTCGCTCTTGGCTTGCAGAATGACCTCCTGCATAGCCTTGCCCTTTTCTTCGTTCAAAACGGGGAAGTCTCTCTTCCCGGGGGCAAGCAGTTCTTCTGCGGCAGGCTCTACGGAGAATCTGTCGTCCGCTACGCCTCCCACGGAAGCGATATGAGCCCCTACGTGAATCCCCAGGGTCTTCAAATAGGTCATACAAAGATAGCCCGCCACGCAGAGAGGTGCGGTCAACCGCCCGGAAAATTCGCCGCCTCCTCGATGATCCCGAAAAGTGCCGTACTTGAAATACGCCGCCAAGTCAGCGTGGGAGGGGCGGGGAATATCCGCAAGTCTTTCGTAATCCTTACTGCGGGTATCCTTGTTTAAGATCACGGCGGAGATGGGCGCACCGGTGGTCACGCCGTTTGCCACGCCGGAAAGGAATTCCACCTTGTCGGGTTCTTTTCTTTGGGTGGAAAAAGCATTCCGCCCCGGGGCGCGGCGCTCCATAAAGGCGGCAAGCCCTTCCGTATCCACGGGGATCCCGGCAGGAAAACCGTCTATCACCACACCCATTCCCGCAGAATGGGATTGTCCGAATACCTGCACCCGCAGGCGATTTCCGTAGGTAAACATCAAACTACCTTCTCTCAGTTAAGTTCCTTATAAACACCGCCAAGGCTTTCCAGATGGCGGAAAAAGTCGGGGTAGGATTTCTCCACAGCCCGGACACCCAGAATGGTCACAGGCTCTTTGCAGACCAAAGAAGCCACGGCACCGCTCATGGCAATGCGGTGGTCGTTACAGGCATCCACGATACCGCCTGTGAGACCGCCTCCCTGAATGATCATGCCGTCTGCCGTTTCTTCGCAGGGCGCACCCAAGGCCTTCAGCATTCCGCAAACGCTGGCAATGCGGTCGCTTTCCTTCAAGCGGAGTCTTGCCGCCCCCTTGATCACCGTCTCTCCCTCGGCGTAAGCCGCCGCAATAGCCAATATAGGCACCAGATCGGGAATGTCCGCAGCATCGATGGTCACACCGTGAAGAGCAGACTTTTCGGCAAGGTATACGCCCTTTTCTTCGCGGACGTTGCCTCCCATTTCCCGCAGGAGGGCAACAACAGCCTTGTCCCCTTGGGTGGACTCCTTTTGCAGTCCCGTCAAACGGATCTTCCCGCCTATGACGCCTGCCACCAGCCAAAAGGCGGCGTTGGACCAATCGCCCTCCACGAACAGCTCTCCGGGGGAGCGGAAGGAAGCAGGGGAGACGTGCATTTCTTGCTCCGTCACCACAGGCTCCACACCGAATTCCTTCATCACCGCACAGGTCAGTGCCACGTAGGGCGCAGACTCCAGCCTGCCCAACACGGTGATCTTGCTTTCCTCAGAAAGCAAAGGCAACCCCAAAAGCAGCCCCGTGAAGAATTGGGAGCTGACAGAGCCCTCCAAAGCAAACTCTCCGCCTGTGAGCTGCCCCTCCACAGAAAGGGGAAACACCCCGTTTTCGGAAAGGGTCACTCCGTGGCGCACCAACTCCTCGTACAGCGGGGAAAGAGGCCTTTGGGAAAGCCTGCCCTTGGTATAGAAGGTGGCCTTCCGCCCCAATGCCGCGGTGACGGGGAGCATAAAGCGCAGGGTAGAACCGCTTTCTTCACAGCAAAGGTGAGCGGTTTTCTCGTGCTTTTCGACAATGGGAAACACGGTATACACGCCGTTTTCCTCACGGATCTCCGCCCCCAAAGCAGAAAGACAACCGGCGGTAGCCCAAATGTCCCGATTGGACTTGGGGCAGTGCAAAACCGTCGGTCTGTCAGCCAGGGAAGCGCAGATCAGTGCGCGATGCATATAAGATTTAGAGGGGATCACCCTCAAGTCTCCCTCCAAAAGGGAGGGGGTCAGCAATACGTTCATGTTTGGTACTCGGTTCAGATGATTTGTGCAAATAAGTGGGGAAGCTCCTTTACGTCCACAGGGTAGAGAACACAGTCTCCCATCCCACGGGGCAAGATCAGCCGCAGAGTGTCCCCCGCCCGCTTTTTATCGGAAAGCATGGTTTCAAGCAGTACGTCTCCCGGGTAAGGAGATCCTACGGGCAACCCGTAAGCATCCAACAGGTTTACCATGTCTTTCACAAGCTCTTCGCCGCACAGACCCAGCTTCACAGAAAGCCTTGCGGCGATCACCATCCCCATGGCAACGCACTTCCCGTGGGAAAGGGCAAAAGCGGAGCGCTTCTCAATGGCGTGGCCCACGGTGTGGCCCAAATTCAAAAACATACGTACCCCGGTGTCAAACTCATCCTCCTCCACCATGTCCCGCTTGATGGAGACACATTGGGTGATGATGGCGGTCCAATCCGCACGTTCGGGAGTTTCCAGCATGGAAAGCAAGGGCTCTCCCTTCAACACGGCGTACTTGATCACCTCGGCGCAACCGTCGGAGAATACCTCGGGCGAAAGAGTCTTCAGCACCAAAGGATCGCAATACACCGCCGCAGGCTGATGAAAAGCACCTGCCAGATTCTTCCCGCCCTCCAAGTCCACAGCCGTCTTTCCTCCCACGGAGGAATCCACCGCCGCCAGCAGGGTAGTGGGAATCTGTACGTACCGAATGCCTCTGAGATAAACGGCGGAAGCAAACCCCGCCAGATCTCCGATCACGCCACCGCCCAGAGCGAACACTCCATCGGTGCGGGTCAGCTTATGAGAGGCCAAAAACTCCAAAACCTCTCCCAAACGGGTAAGACACTTGGTCTGTTCCCCCTCGGGCAGTACAAGACGGAACACGGTAAATCCCGCCTCGGCAAGATTCCGTTCCACCCTGTCGCCGTAAAGAGCGTTCACCCGCTCCTCGGTGATCAAGGCCGCCGTCTTCCCGGGGAGCAGTTTTCTTGTAAGAACCCCCACACGGTCAAGAAGACCTTCTTCCACCAAAACCTCATATTCCGTTGAAGCCTTCACTTTTACGATTGCCATGAAAACGCCTCGTTTGTTATCAAATGGTTTCCAATTCACCCTTGCGCAAAGCCCCTTCTTCCAAAAGGGCGGCAAGGGTCTTTTCGTCGCGTTCTTCCAACGCCTTCCTATATAATACAAGATTTTGGATCATAATGTCAAGTTCTTCCGCAAGAAAATCTGCGTTTTCCAAAAATAATTCCGTCCACATGGGTACGTTCACCTTGGCGACCCTTGCCATGTCCCGGAAGCTTCCCGCAGAAAATCCTCTGTGCTCTGCCGCCGTGGGATTCTTCACGTAAGCGTTGGAAAGGATGTGAGGAAGCTGGGAGGTGAAAGCGATGCGCCTGTCATGCTCCTTTGGGGTGCAGGTGACGATCTTGGTAAAGCCCACCTCACGGAACAGACTGCAGACCCGATCCAATTTTGGCAGATCGTCGCAATCCCCGGGGACTAAGATCATGCTTGCCCCGCGGAACATCTTCTCCTTGGCCGCACGAAAGCCGGAGGCCACCGCACCCGCCATGGGATGGCCGCCGATGAAGGTAAAGCCCTGCTCTGCCGCCACACCCTTCATCTGCTCGAAAATAGCTCGCTTTACGCCGCAAAGATCCACCACCACCGCATCCTTGGAAAGATACTTCCCGTTTTCCTTCAAAAAGTCCGCAGAGGCCTTGGGATACAGAGCGATCAGCAGAACGTCGCACTCCTTCATGCCATCTTTCGTCAGCACTCCGTCGATGGAATCGGTAAACTTTGCAAAAGCGATGGCGTCGCTGTTTCGATCCAATCCCAAAACCGTGTGGTCGCCGTAGGTCTTGATGGCCTTGGCAAAGGAACCTCCGATGGTTCCCAAGCCTACGATCCCGATCTTCATCCCAACGCCTCCTTTACTTTAAACACGGCCTTCGCCAGATCTTCAAATTGGGCAGGCGTCAAGGATTGGGGTCCGTCACACAAGGCGTGCCCGGGATCGTTGTGTACCTCGATCATCAAGCCGTCTGCCCCTGCGGCAACCGCCGCCAGAGCCATGGGCTTCACGTAGCGGGAAACACCCGTGGCATGGCTGGGATCTACGATAACGGGCAGATGGGAAAGCTCCTTCAGCACCGCCACGGCGGAAAGATCCAAGGTATTGCGGGTGTAGGTCTCAAAGGTTCTGATCCCACGTTCACATAAGATCACCTTCTCGTTGCCTCCTGCCATGATGTATTCCGCAGACATCAAAAGCTCCTTGATGGTGTTGGCAAGCCCTCTTTTCAGCAGAATGGGCTTGTCGATCCTTCCCAGCTCCTTGAGAAGCTCAAAGTTCTGCATATTCCGCGCCCCCACCTGGATCATATCCACCTGCTCAAACAGGGGAAGATGCTGGGCGTTCATGATCTCCGTGACGATGGGCAGCCCCGTCTCCTTCTTAGCCTCCAGAAGAAGCTCAATGCCGTCAGCCCTCAGCCCCTGGAAATCGTAAGGGGAGGTTCTGGGCTTAAAAGCCCCGCCCCGCAGCATGGTCGCCCCGGATTGCTTCACCGCTTTGGCGATGCCGATCAATTGCTCTTCGGATTCCACGGAGCAGGGCCCCGCCATCAGGGTGAAACTGCCTCCGCCTACGGTAAAGGTGTCCGTCTCGATCACCGTATCGTCCTCGTGGAACTTTCTGTTTGCCTTCTTGAAGGGCTCGGAGATCCGCTGGACCTTCTCCACGATCTCCAGCCCCTCCAGCATATCCGTGTCAATGCTTCCCGTGTCGCCTACCAACCCCAAAACGGTATGATACTGCCCCTCGGAAATATGTACGTCCAATGCCTTGGAACGGAGCCAATCTATCAATTCTTCCCGCTTTTGCAGGGTGGTCTGCTTCTTCAATACGATGATCATAACGGTGTCCTTCTTGTTTTACTTTAAAACTTTTTCGTTATGATATCATAATATTTTTATTATGTCAATAGGTTTGCGCAAAAAATAAAAAACAATTGCTTGTGCAATTGCTTGGAATATATAGTTTCTGCGAAAATCTATTTTATTTCTTCCGAAAACTTGCGTTTTCGGCATTGGGTTTCTTTGGAGTGCAGAACCTTTCTTTTTCTAAAGAAAGGTTCTGCAAAACGTTCTTCCTTATACCAACGCAGGCTCTTTTTCCGCCGCCTTCTCTTCGGGAGGCTTTGCGTTGGAAAGCATAAGCTTAATGCGGTTTTCCTGGTTGATCTTGGTAGCACCGGGATCGTAGTCCACCGCCACCAGATTCACCTGAGGATACTTCTCCTTCAAGGGCTTCATCATCCCCTTGCCGCAGATGTGGTTGGGCAAGCACCCAAAGGGCTGTGTGCAGATGATGTTGTTCACTCCGTCCTTGATCAAAGAGAGCATCTCTGCCGTCAACAGCCAGCCCTCGCCCATCTTCACGCCAATGCCGATGATCTCCTGTACACCCTTACGAGCCTCTTCAAAATCCAAGGGCGGGTCAAAGCCTTCTTCGGTGATGATGCGGTTCATATCCCTCTGCCTGTTCACCAGGAATTTATAAACGAAATTGATGAGCCCTCTCTTGAACCTGTTGCCGCCGTAAAGATCCACGTCCGCCACCATGTTGTAAATGCAGTAAAGACAGAACTCCATCAGTCCCGGCAGAACGGGCTGTGCACCCTCGGAAATGAGAAAATCCTCCAGATGGTTGTTTCCGAGCGGGGAGAACTTCACGAAGATCTCGCCTACAATGCCCACCTTGGGCTTCTTCACGGAGCGATCCATGGGCAGGGAAGCAAAGGACCTTGCGATCTTGCGGTAGTTTTGCTTGATCCGACGGTAGCTGAACCGCTTGTTCACGATATCGTCGTAAAGCCTGTCCTCCCACTCCTTCACCAGCTCGTCCGTCGCACCTGTGCGGGTCTCGTAAGGACGGCATTGGTTCCGAAGCTCCATCAAAAGGTCGCCGTAAAGCACCCCGGAAATACCCTTGATCATCATGGGCAGTGTCAGCTTGAATCCGGGGTTGGATTCCAAGCCCGTAAAGCTCATGGAGATGATGGGCACGTAGGGGTAGCCCGCCTTCTCAAAGGCCTTGCGCATCAAGAAGATGTAGTTGGAAGCACGGCAGCCGCCTCCTGTCTGGAAGTACAGGAACGCCACCTTGTGAGGATCGTACCTCCCGCTTTCCAACGCCTCAATCATCTGCCCGATGACCAAAAGGGCGGGGTAGCAGGCATCGTTATGGACGTATTTCAGCCCGTATTCCTTGATCTTGTCCCCGGTGCTGTCCATCACCTCCGCCTTGTAGCCGTAATGGTTCAAAACACGGCAGATCAGACGGAAATGAATGGGAAGCATGGGCGTCACCAAAATGGTGTAATCCTTCCGCATTTCCTCGGTAAAGAGAACACGCTTCTTCTCTTCCATTTCAGTTTGCCCCCTTTCTTGCCCGCTCCTCAAGAGCGCCCAGCATACTGCGCAAACGGATGCGTACCGCACCAAGGTTGGTGATCTCATCGATCTTCAATTGGGTGTAAAGCTTACCCTGCTTTTCCAAGATCGCCCGCACCTCGTCGGTGGTAATGGCGTCTACGCCGCACCCGAAGGAGACCATCTGCACCAGCTCCACGTCTTTGTTTTCTGCCGCAAACTGGGCCGCCGCATAAAGACGGGAATGATAAGTCCATTGATTCAATACCTGTACGGGAGGGACCTTTGCCAGATGGGCAACGCTGTCCTCGGAAACCACCACGAATCCCAGGGATACCGCCAGCTTGTCGATACCGTGACAGATCTCCGGGTCGATGTGATAGGGACGCCCCGCCAGGATCAAAATCTTCTTTCCGTGTTCTCTGGCAAACCGAACGGCCTTTTCACCCTCTGCTCTCACCGCCGCCATGTGGGCGCGGTAATCCGCCATGCCCTTGGCAACGGCATTTCTGCAATCCTTCTTCGAGTGGTTTTCCTCCGGCGCATGCTTCTGTAAATACGCATAGAGCTCCTTGGCGCAAGCCTTCTCGTCGTTGACGTTGAGATAGGGGTAGAAGAACTTCACGCCCTTCAAGGATTCCATATTCCCGTTCAACAGCTCAGCATAGTAAGCCACCACGGGACAGTTGTAATGGTTATCGCTATTATGTTCGTCCATATTGTAGGTCAGAGCAGGATAGAACAGAATTTCGCAACCCTTCTCGATCAGCTCCTCCATGTGGCCGTGCATGATCTTGGCAGGGTAACAAGCGGTGTCCGAGGGGATGGAATACTGCCCCTTCATATAGGTCTTTCTGGTGGAGAAATCGGAAACCACCACCTCGTATCCCAAAGAGGTAAAGATCCCGTGCCACAAGGGTAACAGCTCAAAGGTTCCCAAGGCCAAGGGCAATCCCAGCTTCTTTCTGCCGGGCTTGCTTTCGCGGGCTACCAAAAGCTCCCGCTTCTTTGCATACAGATTGGGGAGGGGATCTCCCGCGGTACGAATGCCCGCACCCTTCTCGCACTGGTTGCCGGAAATATACTTTTCTCCCGTGCCGAAGGTATTCACCGTCATATGGCAACGGTTTCCGCAGCCGCCGCAGGTCATGCCCTTGGCGGTGTGGGTAAACACGTCGATCTCTTCCTTTGAAAGCAGGGAAGAGGTCTCAAGGTTCAGGGATTTTGCGTGAAGTGCCGCGCCGAAAGCGCCCATCAGAGGAGCGATCTTGGGGCGGATCACGTTTCTGCCGATCTCTTTTTCAAAGGAGCGCAGAACCGCATCGTTCATAAAGGTGCCGCCCTGCACTACGATCTCCTTGCCCAACTCATCGGCGTTGGCGGCGCGGATCACCTTGTAGATGGCGTTTTTCACCACGCTGATAGAAAGTCCGGCGGAGATATTCTCCACCGAAGCACCGTCCTTTTGGGCCTGCTTCACGGAAGAGTTCATAAACACCGTGCAACGGGTGCCCAGATCCACGGGAGCGTTGCCGAACAACCCCTTCTTTGCAAACTCCTCCACGGAATACCCCATGGATCTTGCAAAGGTTTCGATAAAAGAGCCGCACCCCGAGGAGCAGGCCTCGTTGAGAATGATGCTGTCGATAGAATCGTTATGTACCTTAAAGCACTTGATGTCCTGCCCGCCGATATCCAGAATGAAATCCACCTTGGGGTTAAAATACTTGGCGGCGGAATAATGGGCCATGGTCTCCACCAGCCCCGCATCGGTGTGGAAGGCGTGATGGATCAGCTCTTCGCCGTAACCCGTCACACCGCTGCCGCAGATCACGGCGTCCGGGTGCATACGGGAATAGATGATCGCCAGCTGTTCCTTGACGATCTGTACGGGATTGCCCTTGTTGGAATCGTAATAGGTATATAAAATTTCGTTGTCTTCGGAGATCAGCACCAGCTTTGTGGTGGTGGAACCGCAGTCTATACCCAAGTAAGCCTTCCCGCGGTATGCTTCAAGCTCCCCAAAGGCCGCCGTGGCCTTTCCGTGTCGGGCGGAGAAGATCTCGTATTCTTCTTGGTTTTCGAACAATGCGGGGGTGGTAGAGAGCTCTTCGCTTTCTCCCACGCTGCTTTGGAGTTTGCAAAACAGCTCCTCGTAGGTAAAGGTCGCCTTCTGCTTGTTGGCAAAAAGAGCCGCGCCCAGGGAAACGGCGTAAAGAGCGTAGGGCGGGAAGGACGCATGGTCCTCCTCCAATTTTAAGGTTTTGATAAACCGCGCCCGTAAGCCCTTGCAGTAATAGAGAGGACCGCCCAAAAACATTACGTTTCCGCCGATCTTTCTACCCTGAGCAAGCCCTGCAATGGTCTGGTTTACCACCGCCTGATAAATGCTGGCGGCAATATCCTCTTTCCGTGCCCCTTGGTTCAGAAGGGGCTGGATATCCGTCTTGGCAAATACGCCGCAACGGGAAGCGATGGGGTAGATACGGTTATGGGAAAGACTCAGCTCATCCATTTCGTCGTTGGTCACGTCCAGCAGGGTAGCCATTTGGTCGATAAACGCACCGGTGCCCCCCGCGCAGGAGCCGTTCATACGCTCGTCCAGCCCGCCGTCAAAGAAAATGATCTTGGCATCCTCGCCCCCAAGCTCAATGACCGCATCCGTCTCGGGAGCAAGGGTACGCACCGTTTCCGCCGTGGCAAAAACCTCCTGTACAAAGGGCAGACCTGCGGAGAGGGCGGTTCCCAAGCCGGCAGAGCCTGCAATGGCAACGGACACCGTTTTTCCCTTAAGCAAATCGGCGGCGTCCTCCAGCATGGACAAAGTCTTCTGGCGTACCTGGGAGTAATGGCGCTCGTATTTGGCGTACAGAACTTTGCCGTCCTCCACGATCACCAGCTTGGCCGTGGTGGAGCCGATGTCAATGCCCACGGCAGTATTTTGAATGGGTAATTCCTTCATGTTTTCCATCGTTTTTTCCTCGAAGGTAAAAAGCACAACTTCATTTTGTATCCTTCCCGCAGGGAGCAGAGAAAGAAATAAAACAGCGAAAAGGACACTTCCGCCGTTACGGTAGTGCCCTTTTTCCTCTTATTCAACAGAGATCACGTAGTAATACAGCGGTTGGCCGCCGGAAAGCAGAGCGATCTCTGCTTCGGGAGCCTTGCTTTGCAGAAATGCCAGCGTTTCGCCCGCTTCCTCTTCCTCAACGTCACTACCGTAGAAAACGGTGATGAAAGAAGCACCGTCCAGCTCGGGGAGCATTTTCTCCAAACACTCGCTTCTGCTGTCCGCAACGTAACGAACCTTGTGTTCCACCAAGCCAAGGATCTGCCCACAGGTCACGGCCTCGCCGTCCACGGTGGAATCGTGAGCCGCATAGGTCATATCCAAAGTCTTCACGGACTTCAGCGCCTCCAACATCGCTTGCTTGTTATCCTCGGCAGCAGCATCGGGATCAAACTGCATCAGAGCAGAGATGCCCTGAGGTACGCTCTTGGTGGGAATGACGATCACGTTTCTGTCTTCCACGAATTTATAGACCTGCTCCGCCACCATGCAGATGTTGGAGTTGTTGGGGAAAATAAATACGTTCTTTGCAGGGGTCTGTAAGACCGCCTCCACAAGCTGATCGGTGGAAGGATTCATGGTCTGGCCGCCACTGACAAAGCTCGTAACGCCAAGATCTTCAAACACACCCTTCATGCCGTCCCCCATAGTAACGGCAACGAACCCGTATTCCTCCTCGGGAACGGCCACGTTGGATGCCTGTTCCTCTTCGGCAGGACGGGCTTCGATCAGTTCGCTGTGCTGATTTCTCATGTTCTCAACCTTAACGGTATACAGAGAACCGTACTTCAACGCCTCGGAAAGCACTCTTCCGGGATCTTTGGTATGAACGTGGATCTTAATGATCTCGCTATCCTCCGCAAATACCACGGAATCCCCCATGGAAAGCACGAACTTGCGGAACTTTTCCACACTGCCTTCGCGGCTGTATTCCTTGCTCTTGGTGACGATGCACTCGGTACAGTAGGGATTTTCAATGCTTTCGGTATCAAAGCTGGCAAAATCCGCACTCTCCTTGATCTCGGCCTTCCCGATGGATTCCACGGGAGCTCCCTTCAGATAAGCGCGCATACCGCCCAGGATCTCGAGGAAGCCCCGTCCACCGGAGTCCACCACCCCTGCCTGCTTCAGAACGGGAAGCATATCGGGGGTCTTCTCCAGAGTGTCCGCCGCCACGTCGTACATACGGTCGAACAGACCCAACAGGTCCAGACCTTCGGTTTCGATCTCAATACAGCTTCTCATAACGGTGAGGATCGTACCCTCTCTGGGATACTGCACCGCCTTGTAAGCCTCTTTTACACCTTTTTGGAAAGCGACGACCACTTCGGGTACGCCTGCTTCCGTTACCCCTTTAAACCCCTTTGCCAAACCGCGGAAAAACAGCGAAAGAATTACGCCGGAGTTACCCCGTGCGGCGCGCAAGAAAAGACTTGCCGCTTTATCGGCGCATTCGGAAAGACTGCCCGTAAACCCGTTCAGATCACCGGCGGGCTTCATGGTCATGCTCATGTTACTGCCGGTATCTCCGTCGGGAACGGGGTATACGTTCAACCGGTTGATCAGATCCTTCTGATTGGTCAGAGCGTTTGCACCGGAGCGGACCATGCCCGCATAATGCACGCCGCTGATCACGGTAGGAACGTTCGCTACTTCATTCATACGTATATCGGGTTCCTTTCTTGATCTTCATTTTATACCCCGAAAAAGTATTCCGGAGTGCAAAGAATCATGTTTGGTGCCTGAGAGACACACAGTATGCGAGTATACATACACCCAATATATTACCAAAAAAACTGCTGTTTGTCAATAGTACGCCCCGATAAAGTTTCACCCCCGGGGGAGACAGCTTTTATCGGATTTTGACAGAAAATTCCCCTTTGCAGCGAGGACAGCACACCGTATGCTCTCCTTTTTTGTAGGGCAGACGAAGCTGTGCCTGGCACAGGGGACACTTCTTGTAAACGTGCTCCTTGTCCGCCTTTTGCTGTTTTTTCAGAGCGGAATTTCTGCGGAACTTTCCAAAGAAATTACAGAAGGCTTGATTCTCCGCCCGACGCTTTACCACGTTACGGGAGAAGAAACGGAACATGGCGTATGCAAACAGGCCGAAGTAAAGCAGGGTAAAAACAGGGTTGCTCCAGAACATCCCCAAAACCGCTAATACCAAGGAGGACCACACGCAAACGTGATAAATGGTATCGGGTCCGTTTCTCCCCACGAAAAAGCCTGCCAAACGCTGTCGGAAGGGCGGTCTGTTTCCAAACATATGCATAAATCTCCTTCAATATCGATGTCCACTTTATCATACCAAACAAAATGCTAATAAAATATGAAGCCAATGCAAACATTTATACAAATTTCGGGAAGTTTTTTAGTTTATTTTGCCGTGTGGGTTTTTCTTGACTTTTTGCGGGAAATGCAGTATCATAAAAGCATAAATAAAAACTTTGTGAAAAGGAGATTTTATTATGAAATGCACAAAGAAGATCCTGTGCTTTCTGCTGGTTGCGCTGATGATCGTGCCCGCGTTCAGCGGTCTGATCGCCTCTGCGGCTGCGGAGTATTCCTTTAAGGAAGATTCCTCCAAGGCCTACGAGGTTACCGACGGCGTTTTCTACAGTGAGTACACCCTTTCCAGCGGCATCTACGAAAACGTTTACGTTTCTGCTTCCGCTTTGGAATTCAACACCGACGACTACATGGTAGTGGCCTACGGCGGTGCCGCAGGCGGCGCAGCCTATCTGGCAAACCAGTACCGTTTGGCCACCGAGGACGGCTATGAAGTGGTTGGCGCCATCAACGGCTCCTTCTTCTCCATGGATACCTCCGGCCACGGTAACTACGGCTACCTGAACGAGTATCTGATCTCCGGCGGCGAGATCTATTCCGCAGACAACGGCAACACCGCTTCCGAATTCGGCGGCGCCGTGGCCTTCATGTCCGACGGTACCTTCGTCAACGTGGCGGATTCTTGCCTGTCCTTCGGCCTGTACATCAACGGTCAGTCCGTTCCCGGCGGCTTGGGTCACGTAAACAAGTACGGCGGCAGATTCAACCCCGACAACTGGGGCAACGGCTTCTACTACTTCGACGCTCACTCCGGCGACCTGTACTACGATACCTCCGCAGACAGCACCGGCAAGGTATACGGCGAAATGGTCTCTCAGGCGCTGACCTTCGAGAATATTCCCGGCTACCAGGTGCTCTGCCGTAAGGTGGACGGTTCCCGTCTTTCCGTAGACAGCACTCTGAGAGGCGAGGTCATCTCCGTTTCCGACGATGCTTACCGCACAAAGCTGGCAGAGGATGAGTTCATCCTGTTCGTCAAGGAAGGCTCTCCCAACGTTTCCTACGTTAAGGGCCTGGCGGCAGGGGATCCCATCGACATCACCGCTACCGAGCTGGGTAGCAAGGCTTCCGGCGTTACCTCCGAGGCAGACTCCGTTATCGGCATCTGCGGCTATCTGGTAAAAGACGGCAAGAACCTGACCACCAGCGCTTCCTTCAACAGCGGCGCGGCACACTCCAACACCACCAAGGCTCGTTGGACTGCTTTCGGTATCAAGGCAGACGGTTCTTATGTCTTCTTCACCACCGAGGGTGCTTCCACCGGCTCCGACGGCTCCGTAACCCTCCAGGACGTTGCCAAGGCAATGATGGAAATGGGCTGTGTGGACGTTCTTCGTCTGGACGGCGGCGGATCCTCCGGTATGTACGTCTGCGATGACGGCACCGGCAAGGCAGGCTTCAAGCAGTACTCCGGTCGTTCCATCGCCGATTGCTTGCTCATCGTGAAGCGTTCCAGCCCCGCTCTGCAGAAAGGCAAGACCGAGCTGCAGACCCTCACCTCCGAGTACGAAAAGAAGACCGGCAAGGCGTACAAGACTGCCGTTGCGGAAGCAAAGGAAGTTCTTGGAAGCAAGACCTCCGTTACCGGTGACTTCTACCGTGCATACTGCGCACTGCAGAACGTTGCAACTGCAGAGGCGATCCTGACCGCGGCGGCAGAGGATGCCAAGACCGCAGTGAAGGACGACTACGCCATTACCGTTTGGAACACCATCCAGACTCTCAAGAAGGAAGCGGATGCTCTGCTGAAGGGCGACCCCACTCTTGCAGAGATGGAAAAGGTTGGTACCGCACTTCGCAGTGCCCTCAGCTCCAACGGTCCTTACGAGAACAACCTGGCTCTGGGTAAGAAGTATACCAACAAGACTGCTTCCAACCCCACCTACGTAGATACCAACAATTCCGAAATGACCGATGGCTTCTACGGCTCCGCCTCCAGCGCATACGACCCCGCATGGGCAGGCTGGAACAGCGATAACGTGTTCACCATTGACCTGGGCGAGGTCTACGACGACATCACCCTGTTCAAGATCCACGCCCTGCAGCTGACCTCCTGGGGCATCAACGTGCCCTCCAAGATCACCGTTGCGGTTTCCACCGACGGCAAGACCTTCACCGACGTGGGTGATTTCCCCGATCCCGAAGGCCTGACCCGTAAGGAAGAGGGCTCTACCTACACCCTGTCTCTGGAGCTGGAAAAGGGCGTGAAGGCACGTTACGTCCGCGTAACCCCCAAGCGTATCAGCTTCTTCTTCTGGAGTGAGATCGAGGTCATCCGTCACGAGATCGCTCCCAACTACGTCGTTCCCACCGTTTCTCTGGACAAGGGCGACGTCAACACCAAGGACGTTCCCGTGATCAACAAGAACTGGGGCGACGGCACCGATAAGATCACTCTGATCCAGAACCCCAACTGCACCCATACCGGTATGGACGTTGTCCTGGATCTGGATCTGGGCGGCACCAAGAAGATCAACGGCGCGGCGCTGGGCTTCTACCACTGCGCGGCCGTGATGATCGGCTATCCCGAAAGCGATATCACCATCCTGGTCTCCAAGGATGGCAAGACCTACACCGAGGTCGGCACCTTCGCCCTGCAGGAAGCAGGCATGAAGATGGATAACTACGGTACCGTAAAGAGCGTGTTCGTCTTCGATGAAGTGGAAGCCAAGTACGTGCGCTTCCTGTTCAACGGCGGCAGCAGCAGACCCGTTCTGGGCGCAAGCCCCGCAGACGGTAAGGTAAACTGGGAATTCCTGGCCCTCACCGGCGTTACCGTTTCCGATGCTTCCAAGCATACCCACTCCTACAAAGAGGAGATCATCGTAAAGGCTACCTTCTCTACCCCCGGTACCAAGAAGATGGCTTGCTCCTGCGGTTACGACGAAGTTGTCTCCTACAAGCTTCCCGTACAGCCCGAAAAGCCCGCGGCACTGCCCTCCGGCGCATTCACCCTGGACTATGCAGGCTATAAGCACGCAGGCGAATTCTCCATCGTAGCAGGCGATAACATGACCGTTGCCGAGCTGACCGCTCTGGGCAACAACGGCACCTCCAGAGACATGAACTACGCCTACATCATCGTCGTAGACGGCAAGGGCATCGTCATCCAGTCCTGGTGCGTTCTGGCAGAAGCCAAGTCCGACGTGGTCTGCCCCGAAGGCGGCTACATCATCTCCTACAACGGCAACAAGAACGGCTACGCCGATCTGAAGAAGGTTCAGGTTGGCCAGCAGGTGACTTTGATCAATCTGGACGTGGACGTGTTCCGCGGTCTGGAAGGCAACATGAAGCTGACCAACGCAGGCTTCACCGTGGGCGAACCTGTGGATATCCCCGACGATCCCGTGGATCCTCCCTCCGACGATCCCGTAGATCCTCCCTCCGACGATCCCGTGGATCCTCCTTCCGATGATCCCGTAGATCCTCCTTCCGATGATCCCGTAGATCCCACCGAGGATTGGATCGGTACCGCAGAAAAGGGAGCCGACGGCAACTACGTTGTTGACGTTCCCTACGGCTACGCCTGGATCCTGAACTACGTGGACGGCAAGATCGTTGGCGAGGACATCACCGTTTGTACCACCGACGAGGCTTACAAGGCTTGTAATCCCAACTGGGCCATCACCATCTTCCTGGAAAAGCAGGACGACGGCACCTACGTGGCTTTGCAGAACGCTATTGTAACTCCCGGCAACGCCGATGCCATTACCATCGGCGAGAATCAGATCGCTCTGGTTGTTCACTCCTCTGCCTCCAACGGCGATAACCCCGCTTACTCCAACTGGATGGGCAAGGTAGTCGCTATGTCCGTCAAGAAGGGCGACGTTTTCGAGATCATCGGCGATATGGAAGCAGTAAAGGCAGTCATTCCCGAAGAAGAACCCGTAGATCCTCCTTCCGAGGATCCCGGCGCAACCTCCGAGCCCTCTGACGAGTCCTCCGAAGAACCCGACGAGTCCTCCGAAGAGCCCGAGGAATCCTCCGAGGAAACTACCTCTACTCCCGCAACTTCCACTCCTGCGGAATCTTCCGCTCCCGCTGATGACGAAAGCTCTGCACTGCCCATCATTCTGATCGTGGTAGCCGTAGTCGTGGTTGCCGCTGTGGTGGTCATCATCCTCATCAAGCGCAAGAAGTAATTCTCCCATAACCAAAAAGCCGATACGGATCATTCCGTATCGGCTTTTCCATTTCCCGAAAACGATGGTTTTCGGCACTTCAAGTTCTTTGGGGATTTTTAAGGGAGCTTCTTTTTGGGAAAGCCCCCTTAAACGTTCTCTCGTATTTTGTATCAATGCCCCATCTTTTCCAGCGCGGTCAAAATACCGTACTTGCCGGATTCGTAGGTCAACCCGCCCTGCATATACACGCGGTAGGGGGGACGAATGGGCGCGTCGGCGGAAAGCTCAATGGACGCCCCCTGCACGAAAGCACCTGCCGCCATCACCACCTCGTCGTTGTAACCGGGCATGGCCCAGCCCTCGGGGGTGACGTAGCTGTCCACGGGAGACCCCGCCTGAATGCCGCCGCAGAAGGCCAACAGAAGCTCCCGCGTCTTGCAGTCCACCGTCTGAATGATGTCGCTTCTTTCCTCCAATGCGGAAGGATTGCAGTGATAGCCGAAGCTTTCAAACATAGCCGCCGCAAAATGTGCCGTCTTCATGGCCTGGAGCACCGTGTGGGGCGCATAGAACAAGCCCTTGATCAGCTGCTTGGTGGTTCCCAGGGAAGCTCCCGCCTCCAACCCGATGCCGGGCACCGTCAAACGGTAGGAGGCCAGCTCCACAGCCTCTGCAGAGCCCACTAAGTAGCCGCCCGACTCAGCCATACCGCCGCCGGGATTTTTGATCAGAGAGCCGATGAGAAGGTCAGCCTTGGGCTCTTCCTTCTCCACGAATTCCCCGTAGCAGTTGTCCACCACGAAGAACACGCCGGGATACTGCTTCACCAATTCTCCCAATTGGGTAAGCTCCGCCGCCGTCAGCGTCCTGCGGGAGGAATACCCCTTGGAGCGCTGGGCGTAGATCATCTTCACGTTGCCCTTGTCCAACCGTTCCTTAATGGCAGGGAGATCAAGGGTGGCCTCGCCGATCATGTCGATCTGCTCGTACTTTACCCCAAACTCTGCCAAAGACCCGGCGCAAGGGGTCAGCCCGATAACACCGCTCAAGGTGTCGTAAGGCCTGCCCGTCACGGAGACCATCACGTCTCCCGGGCGCAACAGCCCCTGCAACCCAATGGCAAGAGCGTGGGTGCCGGAAATGATGGAGGCGCGGGCAAACCCCGCCTCGCACCCGAAGGACTCTGCAAACAGCTTGTCGCAAAGATCCCGTCCGTCGTCGTTGTAGCCGTAGCCCACCGTACCGTTGAAATGCCGCTCGGAAAGCTGATTGTCCGCAAACACACCCATCACCTTGCGGGTGTTGTAAAAGGCAGTTTCCTCCAGACGGGCGAAGGTATCCGCCAACGCTTTTTCGCATTCCGCCGCACGGCCAAGCAGCGCTTTAGAAAATTCCTTCACGGTCAGTTATACTCCTTTTTCAACAAAGGCGATCAACAGCTTGGCACAGGCGTCCAGATCCTTCATATCGATGGTCTCAACGGGGGAGTGGATGTAACGGGTGGGGATGGAAATGCACCCTGCCGCACAGCCCGCACCTGCCATCTGCATGGAGGAGGTGTCCGTACCGCCTGCGGTGAGAACCTCGTACTGATAAGGAATGTCCCCTTCCTTTGCCAGCTCGGTGAGACGGTCGATGATCATGGGAGAGCAAAGCACGGAGGAATCCTTGATCTTGATGGCCGCACCGTCACCCAGCTTGGTCACCGCAGATCCGCCGCATTCTCCTGCGGAGGTCACGTCCAAAGCGATGCCGTAATCGGGCATAATACGGAACGCCGCAGGACGGGAGCCTCTGCAGCCCACCTCTTCCTGTACGGTGAACACGAACCAGGTGTCGTATGCGGGAGTATCGCAGTGCAACGCCGCGTAAGCCGCCACAACGCAGCCGATACGGTCGTCAAAGGCCTTTGCCGCATAGCGGGAGCCGCCCAGCTTCTGGAGCATGGGAACCACCGCGCACACGTCGCCGATCTTCACACGCTTCTCAGCCGCCTTCTTGTCCTTGGCGCCGATGTCGATGACCATCTTCTTCACGGAGATATCCGCCGCCTTGGTGCCGTTCTCCAAAACGATCACACCGGTAACGCCGTTTGCAAACTTAACCTTCTGATAAGAGGAAGCCACGGCATGAATGCCGCCGATGTTGGAAACGTGAACGTAGCCGTCCCCGTCGATGGAGGTGACCACGAAGCCGATCTCATCCATGTGAGCGGCGATCATGACCTTGCGGGAGGAGTCCTTGCCCTTTTTCAGAACCAAAAGGTTGCCCATGGGATCGGTCTCGATGGCATCCGCCACGGAAGCCAATTCCTTTTTGATGATCTCCGCCAAGGGCTTTTCCATGCCGGACACGGAAAAAGCGGAGGTGAATTTCTTAGTCAACGTCAACATACTCAAATCTTCCTTTCAATGATCGCTCTTGCCAGCTTGCCCACGGAGATCAGATCCTCCTTGGCGGCAACACTGCAGGCGGAATGGATGTATCTTGTAGGTGCGGAAATGGCAAGCACTCTTGCCCCCAACGCCTCTCTCTGGAAGGCCTTTGCCTCGTTGCCTCCCGCTACGATGTTCTTCAGCTGGCAGGGAATGTCCTGCTCCTTGCCCACCTCAAGCGCCAGAGCCACCAGCTCCTTGTCGTAGATGGTGCCGCCGTCCATGTGGGAGATCACGGCACCCTTGCGAACCTCGCAGGCACGTCTGCCCTCGGGGGCACCGCAGATGTCTCCTGCGGTGGTGGATTCCAGGATCACCGCAATATCGGGACGGATACGGTAGCAGACCTCAGCCGCACCGTCGCACCCGATCTCCTCGCAGGTGTTGAAGGCAAAATAGGTGTCGTATTCCAAGTCGGAATTGATCATATCCACCATCAAGGCACAGCCGAAACGGTCGTCCAATGCCTTGGACTTGATCAGCCCGTCGCCGAAGTCCTCGTAGTTGGGGCAGAAGGTGGCGCAGTCGCCCACCTTGGCAAGCTTGGAAGCGCTTTCTTTGTCGTAACAGCCGATATCGATGTTCATCTCGGAAACAGGCTCGCAAATGCCAAACTCCGAGGGCTTCTGAATGTGGATGGCCTTGGAAGCCACCACGCCGATGATGCCGTTCTTACAGAACTGCAGTCTCCGTCCGCTGACCACACGGCGGTCGACCCCGCCCACGGTGTCAAACCACAGATAGCCGTCCTCTCCCACGTAGGTGACCATAAAGCCCACCTCATCCATGTGAGCGGCCACCAACAGCTTCTTGTCACGGCGCTGTCTGCCTTTCTTGAAGACCACCAGGTTGCCCACGGCGTCTACCTCGTATTCCGCACCGGAATCCTTGATGTCTTCGATGATTCTTTCTCTGACAAGATCCTCCATGCCGGAAGGGCCGAGGATGTCACAGTATTCCTTCAGTCTTGCAAAAAATTCCATCTCAAATGCCCTCCTGTTCGCCGATCTTGCGGAGCAGTGCCTCCACCAAACGGGAAGCGGCCATCACGTCCCGCAGATCCACGATCTCGTTTGCCGTGTGCATATTCTTCAAAGGCACGGAGATCAGGCATACCGGCACGCCCCCTCTCACCGTCTGCACCGCGTTGGAGTTGGTGCCGGTTCTGCCGGGCTCTGCCAACAGCTGAATGGGAATGTCCTTTTCCTCCGCAAGCCGTTCCGCCAAGGCGGTGAACCTGCGGGTGGTCTGGGGCGCGTAGGACAGAATACAGCCCTTGCCCATCTGTACGCACTTTCTCTTTTCCGGCGCACCGGGAACGTAAGCGTGTCCCACGTCCATAACAATGGCCAGATCGGGATTCAAACGGTACGCCGTGGTCATAGCACCCTTGTATCCCTGCTCCTCTCTTGCGGAGAACTGCACGGCGATGTTGATGCCAAGATCCTCATCCCCCAAAAGCTCCAATACCCGCAAATGTGCCGCGGCACAGATACGGTCGTCAAAGGAGGGGCTGACGGCAACGTGTTCGTTCAATCTCTCAGTCTCGGACTTAAAGCCCACGTAAGTACCTACGCGGACGATCTCCTCCAATTCCTCCTTGGAAAGACCCGTGTCAATGGAGAAGGAGGAAAGCTCCATCTTCTTCTCGCTTTCGCCCGGTTCTTGCAAATGAGGGGGCTTGGAAGCGAACACACCGGGAATGATCTTCTTACCGTAGATCCAGACCTCCGAGGCGGAAAGATTCTTTTCCGAGGTTCTGCCAATGCCGGCAACCTTCAAAAAGCCTCCCTCGCAGATCTGGGTCACGATGAACCCGATGGTATCCAGATGTGCGTCCAACAGCACGGTTTTGGCACCTTTCTTCTTGCTCTTGCGGATGCCGTAGAAGGAAGCCACGGGGGTGATCCCCGTCTCGTCAAAATAATGCCCGAACAGCTTTTCCAGATCGGGAAGAGCGCGGTCTTCATCCCCGGAAACACCGGGCAGAGCGATCAGCGTCTTCGCCAAGTCGTAAATGCGATCCATAATTCCGTATATCCTTTCTGTAACGATTACAATTCACGTACCAATTTTTTAAAGGTCTCTCCCCGCACGGCAAAGTTCTTGAACATATCAAAGCTTGCCGCCGCAGGAGAAAGCACCACGCAGTCTCCCGAAACCGCCATTTGGGAAGCCAGCTTCACCGCATCTTCAAACTTTTCCACACGGGTAAAGGCCGTGTACCCCACGTCTGTCAGCACCTTTTCGATCTTTTCCGAGGTGGCCCCGCAAAGGACTGCGTGCTTCACCCGCCCGGGGAACAGCTCGCCCAAGGGCTCCAAGGGAATGTTCTTGTCGTACCCGCCGCAGATCACCACCAAGGGAACCTTGAAGCTGTTGACGCAGGCCGCGGTACGGGTAGGGCTGGAATCGATGGAGGAGTTGTAATACTTCACCCCATCCTTTTCTCTGACAAACTCACAGCGATGCTCCACACCGCCGAATTCTCTTGCCACCTTACGAACGGTCTCGTGGGAAACAAGCCCCTCCGTGGCACAGATGGCTTGGGCGTAGTTGTAGCGGTTGTGGACCCCCACCAAACGGATCTCCTCGTCCTTTACCACCAAGGTGTCGCCCAGGTAGATCCCGGTTTGATCAAACCAAACGTGAGCCTGTTCCTTCCCGGAGGTGAACTTTAAGCTTCCCTTGGCCTTGGAAGCACACCGCTTGGCGTACCCGTCGTCGGCGTTTAAGATCAGAGTGTCCGTCTCCTTCTGGAACAGGAAGATGTTCTCCTTGGCGGTGACGTATTCCTCCATGTCTATATGCCAGTTGAGATGGTTGGGGGAAAGATTGGTCACCACCGCAATATGGGGAGATCTCGTCATCTTCATCAGCTGAAAGGAAGAAAGCTCCACCACCGCAAAATGATCTTTTTCCATGGCGTCCAGCTCACACAGCAGATTCCTGCCGATGTTGCCCCCAAGATGTACCGTTTTCCCTTCTGCCTCCAAAAGCTTGGCGATGAGGGTGGTGGTGGTAGTCTTACCGTCGCTTCCCGTCACCCCGATGATGGGGCAGGGACACAAACGGAAAAACTCCTCCATCTCGTTGGTCAGCACCGTACCCCGCTCCTTGGCCTTCAAAAGCCCGGGCAGATCCTCCCGCACGGCAGGGGAGAGGAACAAAACGTCCTCGTCAATGTTCTCCAGATAGCTCTCTCCGCAGATGAATTCCACGCCTTCCGCCGCCAGAGGCGCAAAGGCTTCATCACGAGAGATATCCTTCATATCCCGCACGCGGCAGATGGCCCCCGATTGCAACAGCAAACGGAGAATGGGGGTGTTGCTCACCCCGAGACCGATAAAGCCTACCTTTTTTCCGCGGAAGGTTTTCGCATATTCCAAAAGCAAGGTCAAGCCCTCCCTTTCAAAAAACATATATCCTATACATTATATCTTCAAAACAAAAAATAATCAATAGGTTGACAAAATAAAATTTCTGTGTTAAGATAAAAATCCACCACTCCAGACAGTCGCGCAAATGCGGGCAACCGCAAAGTGAGGAAAGTCCGGGCTCCGCAGAGCAGGATAACAGATAACGTCTGCCGAAGGTGACTTCAGGGCCAGTGCAACAGAGAGATACCGCCGCATTTTTTGCGGTAAGGGTGGAAAGGCGAGGTAAGAGCTCACCGGCGTGCGGGAGACCGTGCGGCCATGTAAACCCTATCCGGAGCAACACCCACCGAAGCGTTTTAAGCTTGCTCGGCAGCTTCACGGGTGGCAAAGAGGCGTACGGCGACGTGCGTCCAAGATAGATGACTGTCCAATACAGAACCCGGCTTACAGAAGTGATGGAACATAGATCCCCTCGGGGGTCTTTTGTTTTTTCGATACATACGGCATAAAAACAAGGATTTCCCCAAATACTCTCTTGACAAAAACGCCCTTTCTCAGTATAATATCATTGAATGAATATGAACATCAGAGGTAAACGACAGTGCTGATTCAATTGGAGCAGGCAAAACTATCCCTTCGCGATCTGGAGGCGGGGATCAACGATCTCAAGGCTTCCATCAAATTCGATACCTTACAGCAGGAGGTTGCCGACCTGGAAATGAAGACCGGTGAGGCAGGCTTTTGGGACGATCCCCAGGAATCTCAGAAGATCTTAAAGGTCCTGAAGGTGAAGAAATCCCTTTTGGAAAACTATCTCCACCTCCGCCGTATCTTTGACGATATCTCCGTTCTCATCGATATGACCATCGAGGAGGATGACGAATCCATGGTGGACGACGTTCTGGCAGATCTGGAGGCCGTTCGCAAGGAATACGAGGAACAGCGCATCGAGGTGCTTCTCTGCGGTGAATACGACGGCAACAACGCCATCATCAGCATCCACCCCGGCGCAGGCGGCACCGAGGCTCAGGATTGGGCACAGATGCTTTACAGAATGTACCTCCGCTATGCGGAGCGTAAGAAGTTCAAGGTCAAGGTGCTGGATTATCTGGACGGCGACGAAGCGGGCATCAAATCCGTTTCCTTCATGGTGGAAGGCACCAATGCCTACGGCTATCTCAAGAGCGAATCCGGCGTACATCGTCTGGTCCGTGTCTCTCCCTTCGATGCAGGCGGAAGACGGCAGACCTCCTTCGCTTCCGTAGAGGTGCTCCCCGAGTTTACCGATCAGAACGAGGGCATTGAGATCCGCGACGAGGATCTGCTCATCGTTGCCCACCGCTCCAGCGGTGCAGGCGGCCAGCACGTCAACAAGACCGACTCCGCTATCCGTATCACCCACATCCCCACGGGCATCGTGGTGGGCTGTCAGACGGAGCGCAGCCAGGTACAGAACAAAGAGACTGCCATGCGTATGCTGAAGAGTAAGCTTTTGGAGATCAAGGAACGCGAGCATCTGGAGCGTATCGAGGATATCACCGGCAACAAGATGAAGATCGAGTGGGGCAGCCAGATCCGTTCCTACGTCTTCATGCCCTACACCTTGGTCAAGGACAACCGCACCTCCTGCGAAACGGGTAACATCCAGGCAGTGATGGACGGTGAGCTGGACGACTTTATCAACGAATTCCTCAAGCTTTCCTGCAAGGGAACCGAGGGCTGATCATCACCATTTACAGAAAGGACGACACGCACATGAAAAAATCCAAATTTATCGCAGGCCTTTGCCTTATCGGCCAATTCGTTATCTGCTTTATTCTGTTTTTGATCTATTGGTGCAAGTCCAAGAGCTTCTCCCGTGCCCTTGCCGTATTCTCTGCGGTAGGCGGCGTGGCAGGCGCAGTCCTGGTACTGAGTGAGCTTCGCAATCGCAAGATCGCTCGGGAGATGGAAGAAGATTTCGAAGAAGACGATATCGATTTCATCGAGGATCTGGAAGACATCTTCGACGGGGACATCGATTGCACCTTCGAGGACGAAGAGTAAATCGAAACGCAAAATCAGCACTCTTGCCAAGAGAGTGCTGATTTTAACGTTTTCGTCACAAATACCCCTAAGTTCCTTCATATCACGGGGGTATACTGCATTTGAAAGATCAAACAAAGGAGAGTGAACTATATGGCAAACGGTGCATTGTCGGTAGATACCGAGCATCTTTTTCCCATCATCAAAAAATGGCTGTATTCCGAGAAGGACATCTACCTCCGGGAGGTGCTGTCCAATTCCTGTGATGCAGTCACCAAGCATAAACGCTTAGTTTCTCTGGGTGAGGCGGCGGAAAGCGAGACTCCCTACCGCATCGACGTGCAGGTAGACAAGGATTCCCGCACCATCACCGTCACCGATAACGGCATCGGTATGTCGGAAGCCGAGGTAGAGAAATACATCAACAACATCGCTCTGTCCGGTGCTGTGGACTTCATCTCCAAATACGAGGGAGAGGGAGGCAGCGGCATCATCGGCCACTTTGGGTTGGGCTTCTATTCCATGTTCATGGTGGCGGATAAGGTCACCATGGAGACCAAGTCCTACACCGATGCCCCCGCCGTGCTGTGGGAATGCACCGAGGCAGGCGCCTACGAAATGCAGCCGGGCACCCGTACCGAAAGAGGCACCGAGATCACCATGTACCTCATGGAGGACGAGGAATCCTACCTTTCCGCCGATGCTTTGAAGCCCATTCTGGAAAAATACTGCTCCTTCATGCCCGTGGAGATCTACCTCCACGACGGTGAAAAGGAAGAGCTGATCAACGAGACCACCCCTCTTTGGCAGAAGAACCCCGCAGACTGCACCGACGAGGAGTACAAGGAGTTCTACCGCAAGCAATTCCACGATTACGCCGACCCCTTGTTCTGGGTGCACATCAACGCGGATTACCCCCTGAACTTCAAGGGAATCCTGTACTTCCCCCGCCGCAAGAATGCTTTTGATTCTCAGGAAAGCGAGATCCGTCTCTTCTACAACTCCGTATTCGTGGCGGACAACATCAAGGAGGTCTGCCCCGAGTTCCTGATCAACCTGAAGGGCGTTTTGGATTGTCCCGAGCTGCCGCTGAACGTCTCTCGCAGCTACCTGCAGAACGACGCCTACGTTCGTAAAGTCTCCGCTCACATCGTCAAGAAGGTGGCAGACCGCTTGAACTTCCTCTTTAACGACAACCGCGAGGAGTTCGAAAAGAATTGGGAAGGCCTCAAGCCCTATATCCAGTACGGCTGTATCAAGGATAGCAAGTTTAACGACCGCGCCCACGGCGTGATCTTGTTCGAGAAAGCAACCGGCGGCTGGAGCACCCTGTCCGAGTATCTGGAGGACAAGGAGGAGGGCACTGTTTACTACACCACCGATCCCAAGGCACAGAGCTATTACCTGGATCTCTATGCCGCAAAGAACATCCCCGTTCTGGTGTTCGATACCATCATGGACACCAACTACGCACAGTTCCAAGAGAGCAAGAACGACAAGGTGAAATTCCGCCGCATCGATGCTGACCTGGATGCCATCAAGGGAGAAGGGGAGACGGACACCGCATCCCTGGAGACCCTCTTTAAGGCCGCCACAGGCAAGGAAGACGCCAAGGTATCTTTCGTCACCCTGGGCGAAGAAGATGCCCCTGCGCTCCTCTCCGTCAGCGAGGAGAGCCGCCGTATGGCAGAGATGATGAGAATGTACAGCATGCAGGGAGACGGCAGTGATTTTAACTTCCCCGTGGAGGAGATCCTCACCGTCAACGTGGGCAGCCCTCTGGTGAAGAAGCTGCAAACCCTCCCCGAAGGAGACGAAAAGGCTTCTCGCATCGCCAAGCATATCTACCTCTCCGCCGTGATGCTTGCCCGCCCCCTCACCCCCGAGGAGCTCCGCGCCTACGTAGCCCTCAACCGTGAGATCCTCATGGCGCTGTAAAATCGAATAGAGGACGATAAGAAAGAGGAACTTTTTGAAAAAAGTTCCTCTTTTAGCTCGCCCCGGCGAGGTATATCTCCTCAAAAAACTTTTCCTTCCGAAAACTGCCGTTTCCGGGAGTTGTCCCCCAATTTCCGCCCCCCCCGAAGGGGCATATGACAATTTCCAACTCCCTGCGGGAGTTTCAGGCTGATGACAAAGTAGCATCTTTGTGTCGCATTTAGCAAAATATACAAAGACGAGATTGCTCTAGCCTCCCTCCGGGAGGGAGGGGGACCACCGCAGGTGGTGGTAGGAGCCCGCGAGCATCGAAAAGAAACATTTTCACCGAAATTGGTTGCCCTATCTCCCGCATGCTCCCTTCGCCTTGCTTGCAAGGCTGAGCTCACCTCCCGGAGGGAGCCCATGTTCCACCCATTGGTTTTGCAGCAAAT
>JAZPZV010000013.1:0-5068 GCA_045544855.1 Eubacteriales bacterium
CCGAAGGGCGATTCGAAGTTTTGCGGAAGGAACGGAGTGGATGGAGCAAAACCGCCGATAGGCGGGATCTACTGAGAGTCTGATGTACCTTTGCCAAATCTAAAGAACTGTTTTATCAAAAAGAATGTAAATTTACCCATGTAGGGGTAGATCAGACTTTGAGGAGACCCCTTACGGTTTTGCTTTTCGAAATTGCTGCAAAAGAAACTACGTATCCAAAGACAATGGGCAACTTCAAAAAGCAAAACTTCGACGCGCGCGGAGATTACTGTTGTGTGTAGCCACCGGGACTACGACCCGCGCGAGCCAGCCCAACGGGCTGGGTTGCTCAGAGGTGACAAACGGACACAGCGGTTCGATTCCGCGCGAGCCAGCCCAACGGGCTGGGTTGCTCAGAGGTGACCAAGTCGGCGTAACGATACTACGTATACATCAAAGCTATGCGCCCCAAGGCTTGAACCCAAAGCTCCAAAAACGGCTTGCCGTTTTTGATGTCGGCGCTACACCGCCAAACGCCAAGCCAAAAGCTATGCGCCGACTTGGGATGAAGGTTCCTATCGTCCCCTCACATCGTCAATGCCGTATACTTCGTTCCCAGCTTATTCAGCGTTTCTTCTTCCCTATTCGTACAGCAAAGCAGGAAGATCTGGTGCTTTTCGCAAGCGGCGGAGAGCACCTTCAGCATGGCGGTCAGTCTTCCGTCGTCCAGACGGCCGAAGGCATCGTCCAGAATCAGGGGCATCCCCGCCCCTTCGTAGAACAATTCCGTCAGCGCCAGACGCAAGGACAGATACGCGCTGTCCTTTGCCCCTGCGGAAAGGTAGTCGCAATCTCTGCTGACCCCGTTTTCATCCTGCAGTTCCATAGCCAAACGGGTATCCACGGCAAGGGAACGGTATTTTCCCTCCGTTGCCGCGGCAAAGTATTTCCCCGCCATCTCCCCCACGCGGGGAGAGACAAGGCTCTTCATTTGGTTGGATGCTTCCTCGATTCCCGCACGGGCGGCCTCGTAGGCATCGTAACGTGCCCGCGCCTCCTCCAGCAGATTCTTCACCGCATCCCGCTTGCCGGTCAGCACCCCGGGGTCTGTCCCCCTGCCCTCGATGGCGGCGATGCGTCTCTGGGTAGCGGCGGACTTTTCTCCCATCATGCGGGCTTGCTCCTCCAAGAAGCGGAGCTCACGCTCCACGGCGGCACGGTCACGGGAAGGCAGCTTGGCATCCTTTGCCAGCTCCTCCAATGCGGGCAGATCCACCCCCTCGAAGGCGATCTCCGCACCCTTCTTGGCGGTTTGATATGCGGTCTCTTTCTTTTCCGTATCGTAGCAGGCCTGCTCCAGGGCGGCAAGATCCTCATGGGTGCAGGCTTCAAAGGGCTGTCCGATGGCGGCCAGGGCGGCAAGGACACGGTCCTTTGCCGTCTGCTCCTCGGCTCTCGCTTCCATCACCAACCGCTCCCGCTCCTTTGCCAAAGCTTCCCGCTTGGCCTCTGCGGTAGCAAGTCTTTGTGCGTAGGCTTCCCCTGCGGTCTTATGCTTCCCTGCGGACAGGAAGTGCCATACCAAGCAGACTGCCCCTGCGGCCAGCAAGGCGATGCCGGGGATCAAAAAGGCAAGGCAAAGCCCGATTCCTGCCGCCAGCGCCACAAGACCCAGCACCAACAGCAGATGCCCACCCTTGGGAGGCGGAGTCAGCTCTTCCACGGGGACTTCCTCGTGGGGAAGATTTTCCACGGTCTGCAACTTTTTGGCGGCGGCGTTGTAGCCCCGCAAGGCTTCTGCGGCGGCACGAACCTCTGCCGCATTCACGTCCCCCGAGGCTTCCTTGGCCTTCAGGTATTCCCCTTCCGCTTTTGCGGCTTCCTCCTGCATACGGAGGAGATTTTTCAGCTTCAGTGCGGCGTCGTAGCGGCGGAGGTTTTCCAGTTCCTCTCCCGCCTCACGGGCACGCTTTTTGTTGGCCTCCAAAAGGGCCTTTTGCTTTTCTTCCTCTGCCCGCAGCTCTTCCAGCTCCCGCCGTTCTTCCATGGCGGTCTCCAGGGCGGATTCCAGGGAGGCAAGCTCTTTTTCCATGGCGGGGATCTTACCGCTTCCCGCTCTTCCCTTCAGCTCGTTTTTTGCCTTGGTCAAGCGCTCCATGGCCTTTTTGGAGCTTGTCTGCTCCTCTGCGGAAACGGCCACGTTCTGCAATTGCTCTGCCAGCACCCCATCCTTGGATTGGGGCAGGGTGAGCTGACGGAAGAACAGAGTGCGGGAGAACACCTCCTCGGAAACGCCGAAAAGCAGTTCCCCGGGCACTTCCCCTACGGGGAGAGTCCGCCCCGTGGCAACCTCCGTGAGAACGCAGGTCTCCTTGGTTCCCGAGGCGGAACGGGAGACGCGGTACAGCTTCTCTCCCACCCAAAGGGTAACGCTTCCCTCTGCAAGGGGGGTATCCCAGGGGGTGTAAAGCTTTTTATCGTTTTCGGCAAGCTCTTTCTTTCTGCCGTCGGTAAAACCGTAGAACACAAACTTCAAAAACGCCGCCAGGGTGCTTTTGCCGCTTTCGTTGGGGGCGGTGAGGACGTTCATCCCCTTACCGGGGGTGAGCACGGTGTTTTTCAGTTTTCCGAAAGCATTGATCTCGATTTTTTCAATGCGCAGATCCTGCATATCCTCACTCCTCTCCAAGTTCGTCCGTCACGTTGCGGTCGTCCAGAGCCAACAAGCCGTACTTCAAGGCATCCGACGGGATCTCTCCCTTTTCGACCTTTTCCGCCATCAAGCGGTAAAAGACGCCCTTTAAGGTGTTGCTCTTTTCCAGATCGGTGAAGCGGGGGGCAAGGACGGTGCGGTCCTTGATCTCCACGGAGGCGGGATATTCCGCACTGTGGGAGATCTCCCCGGGTAAGATCACCAAGCCTTCCTCCACCTGTCCCGTCAGGATCACCCGCAGAATGGTCTCTCTGCCGTAGGTGATGGCGGTCTTGCGTACCTTTTCCAGCGCTTCGGTACGGGTCAGCCCCGTCACGTCCACGGTGGCGATCTCATAGCGGTGGTTGGAGATGGGGATGAACTTCACAGCCACGTTGCCCTTCTCCATAGCACCGAACAAAAAGCCCTTGTAGCCCGTTTCGTCAAAGCCTCTGCCGCGGATACATCCGGGGTACGCCCAGAAGACTTCCCCTTCCTTTTGCAGATCCGTACCCTTGTGGATATGTCCCAAGGCCACGTAGTCAAAGCCGCTTCTTGCCAGGTCCTCCTTGGTGAAGGGGCAGTAGGGAGAGGCGTTGCCCCCCTCCAGATCCCCGTGACAGCAAAGGATATTGATCCTGGAAGCATCCTTGTGGGGGTAACCCAAAACGGGATTCGCCCCGCCGTTGCGGCCGTCGAAGCCGAAGCCGTACACGTCCACACCCAAGTGGTCCAGACGGACACGCTCCTTTTCACTGCCGAAGATATGCACGTTTTCGGGGAGCTTCATGGTGCGGTAGGGCGAGCCTGCGGTGAGGGGATCGTGGTTCCCGGGAGACACGAAGAAACGGCAATCGGGGCAGGAAGCAAATTCCCGCTCCAGCAAAGCCAAAGTCTCGGGGGTGACGGCGTTGCCGTCGAACAGGTCGCCGCTGATGAGGCAGATCTCCACCTTTTGCTGGCGGATATACAGCATGAGGGAGGACAGATCTCCCCGCAGCTCCGTGCGGCGGCGCTCCGCCTCCGTGGGGGAACGCAGGGAAAAGGGTGCGTCCAGATGAAGGTCTCCGCAATGCAAAAATTTAATCATACTTACAAGTTCCTTTATATCAAACGGTAATGAAGGCGCTCATGGTGCCACGCTCCGCCCCCATACGGCGGTGGGAGAAGAAGTACTCCCCGTGGCATTGGGTACACACCCGTGCTTCGTCAATATGGTCTTCCGTCAGCCCCGCTTGCAACAGCAGCAATCGGTTGGCGGTGGTGAGGTCCAGCAGGTATTTTCCCGCTTCTTTATCGGGTTTGAAGCAGGAAGCAAAGTCTCCTTTTTGGGAGAAGGCTTGGTACACCTCTTCCCCCACTTGGTAGCAGCAAACACCGATGCAAGGGCCGATGGCGGCAAGGACGTCCCCCGGGTCACAGCCCTGGGAGGTCATTTCCCTTACGCCGCCGGAAACGATGTTCCCCACCGTTCCCCGCCAGCCTGCGTGGATGGCGGCACAGACCTGCTTTTTGGGGTCAAACAGCAAAATCGGCACGCAGTCCGCAGTGCGGACGGATAGCAAAAGATCCTTGGTCTTGCTCACCAGCCCATCCACCCCGAAGTCGAATTTCGGTCTCGTAGTGCCCACCCCGCGGTGGGCATCGTCCACGGTTAAGCATTTGGAGGTGTGGGCTTGGTAGGAGCGGCAGATATCGGAAAGGGAAAGGCCGAACAGCTCCGCCGCAAGCCGATAGTTTTCCAGCACGTTTTCCTCGGTGTCGGTGATCTTCCCCACCCCGGAAGCAAAGTTCCAGCCGCCGAACACACCCTTGCTGACCCCGCCCTTGCGGGTGGCAAAAAAGTGCTTTGCACCTGCCTTGTCAAGAAGGGGGGAGGTGAGGTAAACAGCGTCGCCTTTTTGGTGAAGACGGAAGGGGGTGTTCATGGGCAGACCTCTTTTACGGTATAGTTATTTTTATTATAGCAAACAAAGAAAGGAATTGCAATAAGAAATTGTAAAAAATAGGTGGGAAAGCGCAACGTCGCCCCCGTGCGTTTTGATCCCAACCCCAACAAAAACGATTTATCGTTTTTGACGTCGGCGGTACGAGGCAATGCACGATATAAGGTCATACGCCGATTTGGTGATCCTAAGCATACCAACCCTGCGGGTTGTCGAGCGGAATGTAGTCGTAGCGGCTGTTCGTCCTCCTTCTTACTTCAGGACGTCATCCTGAGCACGCGCGGGTCGTAGTAGATGTGGCTACGCATTACAGTCATCTCCGCGCACGTCGAAGTTTTGCGGAGAAAGCAAGGTGCATACAGCGGCATAAAAGTAGTTTGCTTTTTGATCTGCATTGGCCGCGATGCACCGTTCGGAGCAAAACCGCCGCAGGCGGGATCTCATAAGAGTC
>JAZPZV010000014.1:0-26102 GCA_045544855.1 Eubacteriales bacterium
CAGTCATCTCCGCGCACGTCGAAGTTTTGCGGAGAAAGCAAGGTGCATACAGCGGCATAAAAGTAGTTTGCTTTTTGATCTGCATTGGCCGCGATGCACCGTTCGGAGCAAAACCGCCGCAGGCGGGATCTCATAAGAGTCTGATGTTCCTTGTTGAAATAAAAGAACTGTTTTATCAAAAAAAATGCAACTTTACCTATGTAGGGGTAGATCAGACTTTGAGGAGACCCCTTACGGTTTTGCTTTTTAGAAATTGCTGTGGAAAACAGAACCACATCCAAGATTTCGGGGCAATTTCAAAAAGCAAAACCTCGACTCCGCAGGCTTTTCTCATTGCAATTTAAGGTACAACATTATTCCACGCCTGCTTCGCTCAGGGTGACAAAAAGCCGTGACCAAGTCGGCGCATTGCTTTTAATATATGCGTGGTTTTGCTACGCCGACGTGAAAAACAGCTAAAGCTGTTTTTGTTGGGTTTTGTTCGATTCCGCGCGAGCCAGCCCAACGGGCTGGGTTGCTCAGAGGTGACGACAGCGGTGGGCTTCACTCTACATTTTTTACACTGTGTTCACGGGTTTTTCTGAACCCTCTATATTGACATTTCTCCCGAAATAGGCTATAATAAAACAGAATAGAGCGAAAGGAGGCGTTTCCCATGGTTTTGGATCGTACGGGAAAGGAAGTGCAGGAATCTGCCGGCCAGGCGAAGTTTCTTGGCTTTTTGTACCGCGGTTTCCCCGGGCGCGTCCTCTTGCGTTTGCTTCGCTCCCGCCCGGCCTCCCGCTTGATGGGGGTTTACATGGACAGCCGTCTTTCCAAGGGCCGTGTCAAAAAGGCTTTGAAGAACGGCATGGACATGGAGGGCGTGGAGGAGACCGTTTTCCCAAGCTACAACGCCCTGTTCACCCGCAAGAGAAAGGACGGCACCTTCCCCTTTTCCCAAAAGGCAGAAGAGTTCTGTTCCCCTGCGGATTCCCGCATGACGGTGTACCCCTTAAAGGAAGGCACTGCCTTCCCCGTGAAGCTTGCCCCTTATACCGCCGCAGAGCTTTTGGACAGCGAGGAAGAGGGAGCGTACTTCCGTGAGGGCTACGCCTTCGTGTTCCGTCTTTGTCCCGATGATTACCACCGCTACGCCTTTTTTGATAGCGGCAAGCTGCTCTCCTCCCGCTTCGTGAAGGGGACGTTCCACACGGTGAACCCTGTGGCCCTTGCGAAAATGCCCGTCTTCCACCGCAACTGCCGCAACGTTTCCATTCTGGAGACGGAGCATTTCGGCAGGTGCGCATACGTAGAGGTAGGCGCCATGATGGTGGGCAGGATTGTCAACCACGGGCAGGAAGCCTTTGCCCGGGGAGAAGAAAAGGGTTACTTTGCCTTCGGCGGCTCCACGGTGGTGGTGCTGGTGGGCAAGGACGTACTGACCCCCTGCGAGGATATTGTAAACAACAGCAACCAAGGAATAGAGACCTACGTCCGCGCCGGAGACGTGGTGGCAAGAAGATGATCTACCTGGATCACGCCGCCACCGCACCGCTCTGCCCCGCCGCCAAGGAAGCCATGCTGGAGGCCATGGAGGCTGTGGGCAACCCCTCCTCCTTACACAGCGCGGGGGTAAACACAAAAAGGATTCTGGAAGCAAGCCGCAAGTCCTTGGCGGATTCTTTGGGCTGTGAGCCGGAAGAGCTTCTGTTCACCTCCGGGGGAACGGAGGCCAACGCTTTGGCACTCTGCGGCAGGGAGAAGGTTCTCACCTCCCCTATGGAGCATCCCTCCGTTGTAAACAACTGCAAGGATCCGTTGCTGCTGCCTGTGCACACAACGGGCGTTGCAGACATCGGCGGCTTAGAACCCCTCTTGGCACGGGGTGCGGATCTGGTATCCCTGCAAGTTGTCAACAGCGAGACGGGGCTTTTCCAGCCTGCGGAGGAATTGGGTCTTCTTTGCCGTTCCTACAAGATCCCCTTTCATTCCGACGGGGTACAGGCCGCAGGCAAGGTGGAGCTTTCCTTAAGGGATCTGCCCTTTGATCTGTTTTCCTTTGCTTCCCATAAGTTCGGCGGGCCTGTGGGCATCGGCGGGCTTTACCGCAAGGCGGGCGTTGCTTTGAAGCCCTTGTACCGCGGAGGCAGACCTCATGGCGGCACCCAAAGTGCGGTCCTTGCCGCAGGGATGGCGGCGGCCTTGCAAAGTGCTTTGCGAAATCGTCGGGAGGTCTCTGCAAGGTTAGAGGCACTTTCTGCATTGGCAACGGAAAAGATCACCGCTTTGGGCGGTGTGGCAACGGGCGCAGGCGCAAGACTCCCGGGGCATTTGCATTTCCGATTCCCTCACCGGGACGGAGAGGCGTTGGCGGCAAAGCTGGATCTGTATGGGATCTGCGTATCCGCCGGGGCGGCCTGCCACAGCGGCAGTCATCTGCCCTCCCCCACTCTGCTGGCCATGGGTTTTTCGGAGGAAGAAGCCGCCGAAGGGCTTCGGGTCACCATGGGGGAAGCCACCACCCGTGAGGAGATCTTATACTTCCTTTCCCTTTTGGAAAGGGTCATGACTTGACAAAAAACACAAAACATAAAACAACACAAAGGAGAAACAACATGGAAGAACTGAACAAGGAATTCACCTTCGGTAACGAAGTGGACGACGTGGAGATCGACGAAGTAGAGCTTCTCGAGGAAGAGATCTCCGATCTGGAAGAAGAGCTGGATGAGCATGAGGCTGCCGAGGCCGCTCGCCGCGCTAAGAAAAAGAAGAGAATCATCCTCATCGCAGGCATCGTGGTGGGTCTGGCAATCGCCGGCGTTCTCATCGCTATCTTTGCAGGCAAGAAGAAGGAAGACTAAGTCCGTTCCGAAAAGGGATCCGCAAGGGTCCCTTTTTTCGTTACCGCATAGCAAAAAAAGAGAACCCCGAAAGGTTCTCTTTCCGGGCTGATGACAAAGTGGCATCTTTGTGTCGCATTTAGCAAAATATACAAAGACGAGGTTGCTTTAGCCTCCCTCCGGGAGTGAGCCCATGTTCCACCCATTGGTTTTGCAGCAAATAGTTCCCGCAGGTCGGATGGTGAAAAAGCGTTTTGTCCTTCAACGCAGGCGGGGCGCCCTGCCGCCGCAGGCGGTTTGGCGTCTTGCCCCCTACGAACCCGAATCAACAAAAGGTTAAAGACAGCCTTTTCTCCCGCATAGAGGACAAAAAACGTTTTCAACCCGTCCCACCCGCGTGCAAAAACGGTACGAAGCTATACAACCATTCTTGTGCATTTGTAGGGGCGATTCACGAATCGCCCGAAAAAACCGGAACCTCATCCCAAGTCGGCGCATAACTTTTGGTTTTGTGCTCAGCTTTGTTTCGCCGACGTCAAAAACGGCGTTGCCGTTTTTATGGGTGCTTCCGTTGATTTCTTTTTGGGGGATTAATAGGAACCTCATCCACCATCGGCGGGAATGATTTAGGCTCTCCTTTTCTTACTTGGTTTTGCCCGCCGACGGTCCCCCTTCCCCGCGTGCGGGGAAGGTAGGCTTGCTTCGCAAGCGGAAAACGGATTTCTATATTTTCTCGACATTGCTTGTATCAGGGCACGATTGAAAGCCTTTCCCCGCACACCGCAGGTGTGCCAACCTTCCCCTTTGGGGAAGGGGGACCATTCGCTCTGCGAATGGTGGATGAGGTTCCGTTTTTTACGTCGACGTGCCGAGACCGTCCTTTTGCAAGCGATTGGTGTTACAACCAAAAAAGCCACCGCAATGGGTGCCTCCCATAGAGCAGTATACTCGAACTGACAGGAAAAGGACAGAGAGTGTTTTACATTCTCTGTCCTCTTTTCTTGACAAGCACTGCATTTGTAGACACAAATGAAGTATCAAATTGGAAGTGATATGCTGACCGTGTCAGCGTGATATTGTTGCAAGCAACAGTGATATTGCTCCGAGTTGCTTTGCAACTCTGTGGTCGCAGTGATATTATATTCGCCTCCCAAAGCTCGCAACGCTCACATAGTGAGCGCGCGAATATTACTCGGCGATAGCCGAATACCACTGCGTAAGCAAAAATTTCGCCTTTGGCGAAATATACTCGCACGCAGGCGAATATAACTGTGGCACCTGCTCTACGGCAGGTGCCACAAGGTTCTCTTTCTATATTTGCTAATTTGCTTATTCTACGCTTTCAAAGAACAAGCGCAGGTTTTCCTCCAGATCGAAGGAGATCACACGGCTGTCATCCACCACGATGGTCTCCCAGGTGTCCGCAAAGGGAACCTGCTGAGAGCGGATGGGGTACTTGGAAAGCCCTGCCAGACCGAACAGAACGGAATAGCAATCCCCTTCCGTAAAGTCGGTGGTCACCTTGGGCAGGGTCTCCACCAGCATGGCATCCAGCTCCTCTGCGGGGATGGTACGGATCTTCTCGAAGGATTTGGTCATAATGGTACGCTGGCGGAAGGTTCTGCCGCTGTCGTCCCCGCCTTCGATCCACCAAGCGTAGACCAGGGCTTGCTGACCGTTCAGCAGATACTTACCGGGTTCTTTTTCCTCGCCGGGGAAGATGTACTTCAGATCCGTTTCGCCCAGATCCAGCTCCAATCCGCCAATGGCGTCCACGATGGCACGGAATGCCTCGAAGTCGATGGTGACGTAACGGTCGATGTTGATATCGAAATTGGACTGCATGGTGCTTTGCAGCAGCTCCATGCCTCCCTTTGCGTAGGCGTAGCCCAGCTTGTCCTGCCCGTAGCCGGGGATCTCCACGTAAAGGTTTCTCAAGAAGGAGGTCAAGGTCAGCTCCTCCGTCTCGGGGTTCACGGTAACGAGGATGATGGTATCCGTACGGGAGCCGCCCTCGGGATCGTCTTTATCCAGACCTACCACCAGAATATGCTCCAGCTCCACAGGCTCGGGAACAGGCTCCTGGGAGGAAACTGCCTGGTAATCCATCAGACCGTAATAACGGTGGATCAAAAGTACCGCCGCCACAATGCCGGAAACTACCAGCAAAGACAGCACCACCACCAAAATTCTCACCGTCAGCTTGGTTCTGCGTTTTCTTTGTTCTGCTTCAAAAACTTTATCAGCGCTGTTGAATTCGGGTTCTTGCATGGTTCTATCCTCACTTTTCCAAGATTATTTCTTCTTTTCAGACACGTAGGGCTTCACCTTTTGGTAGATCTCCCCTGCACGCTGGTTGCCGAAGTTCTTCACCAGAGCGTTGTTCAGCCCCAGCTTGGTCTTGTATTTTTCCAACGCCCCCCGCACGAACCGTGCCTCGGGGTCGTCTGCCACCAGATCCCCCAACAGCTCTCTCAGCTCCTCCGTGGACGGCAGGACGCGAACGGGCTTTGCGGCCTTGGCTTCCGCCTTGGGCTTGGGTTCTTCCTTGGGTTCTTCCTTGGGTTCTTCTTTGGGTTCTTCTTTGGGCTCTTCCTTGGGGGCTACCTGCAGCTTTTTGGGGGCAGACTTCTTCTTGGAAGAGGTCTTCTTGGCAGGCTTTGCAGGCTCCTCTGCGGGGAGCTCTTCCGCCTTGGGTTCTTCGGGAATGACTTCTGCGGGAGCAACCTCTGCGTGAGCTTCCTCTGCGGGCGCTTCCTCTACGGGCGTTTCTTCCACGGGGGCTTCCTCTGCGGAAACGAACTCTACCACAGGCTCATCCTCGATATCTTCCTGCTTGTCCTCCTTGCAGACCTCACCTCTGGCCACCTTGGAAAGGGCGTAGGAGGGGTCCTTCAAGTAGGGCAAAAGACCGATGCACAAGCCGTCCTTCCGCCAGAAGTTCACCACGTATTCAAAGCCTCTGTCGTAGCTGATGATGAGGTACTGCCCCATGGGGTCCCTGGCGATGAGGTAGCCCAGATAGGTCACCAGCTGGAAGTCCAGCGCATTATGCCCGCCCACGGTAACCTCGCGGTACTCGATCTTGGCGGGGCATTCCATCAGCCTGCGATGGAGGTCGAAGGTCAAGCGGTTTGCGTTTTCGCTGTAGAAGATAATGACCTTATCCTCTGCGGTGAGGCGGGAAATGCCGTTGAGGCCCCCCGTCTTCACGTTTTCGTAGTCGATCATGTATGTTGCCATAGAATAAAGTTCCTTTTTTATATGTCTCCGCCCGGGGAGGCGGCAATGAAGTGCACAGATATACGAATACGAGTATATCACAATTCCCGCCGTCTGTCAAGTTTTGTCGCCCCTTTTGAACCGTCCGCCCGAGAAGGATTTCGTGCGTTTCACGCCGAAGAAAAAACCGCCCTCTTTTCAACTTTGCAATCTCTCTGACAAAAAATTGCAAAAACAGACCAATTTTCTCTTGACAAACCGCCCGTCTTGGAGTATGATAGGAGCATAAATTTCAAAAACCGTATTTTTGAACAGGAGAACGTAACATGAGCTTTCAAAGTCCTTATCTTGCCAGGGTTTATGAGCAAGTAGAAAAGCGTGACGGAACAGAAAAGGAATTCCTTCAGGCTGTCAAAGAAGTATTGGAGTCTCTGGAGCCCGTTGTGGCACAGGATCCTTCCATTGAAAAGTGGGGCATTCTGGAGCGTTTGGTGGAACCCGAACGTACCATCGTCTTCCGCATTTCCTGGGTTGACGACAACGGCAACGTACGGGTGAACCGGGGCTACCGCGTTCAGTTCAACTCTGCCATCGGTCCTTACAAGGGCGGCTTGCGCTTGCATCCCTCCGTCAATGCTTCCGTCATCAAGTTCCTGGGCTTTGAGCAGATCTTCAAGAACAGCCTGACCGGTCTGCCCATCGGCGGCGGCAAGGGCGGCAGTGACTTCGATCCCAAGGGCAAATCCGACCAGGAGATCATGCGCTTCTGCCAGAGCTTTATGACCGAGCTTGCCAAGCACATCGGTGCGGACACCGACGTTCCCGCAGGGGATATCGGCGTGGGCGCAAGAGAGATCGGCTTCCTGTACGGTCAGTACAAGAGACTGCGCAACGAGTTCACCGGCGTGCTTACCGGCAAGGGTCTCCCCTACGGCGGCTCTTTGGCACGCACCCAGGCCACCGGCTACGGGCTTTGCTACTTCACCCAGGAGATGCTTTCCTGCATGAAGAACGATTCCTTCGAGGGCAAGCGTGTTGTGATCTCCGGCTCGGGTAACGTGGCCATCTACGCCAACGAAAAGGCTACCACTCTTGGCGGTAAGGTGGTTGCCATGTCCGACTCCTCCGGTTACGTTTACGACGAAAACGGCATCGATCTCGCCGTGATGAAGCAGATCAAGGAAGTGGAGCGTGCCCGCATTTCCGAGTATGCAAAGCGTGTACCCGGCGCCACCTTCACCCCCGGCTGCAAGGGTATTTGGACCATTCCCTGTGACATTGCACTCCCCTGCGCCACCCAGAACGAGCTGGACGAGGAGTCCGCAAAGGCTTTGGTAGCCAACGGCGTTATGGCGGTTGCCGAGGGTGCTAACATGCCCTCCACCCCCGGTGCTGTTGCGGTGTTCCAGCAAAACGGCGTGCTCTTCGGGCCCGCAAAGGCGGCCAACGCAGGCGGCGTGGCTACCTCCGCTTTGGAGATGAGCCAGAACTCCATGCGTTACAGCTGGTCCTTTGAGGAAGTGGACAACAAGCTCCACGGCATCATGGTAGGCATCTTCCACAACGCTTACGCCGCCGCCGAAAAGTACGGCATGGCAGGCAATCTGGTGGCAGGCGCCAACATCGCAGGCTTCGAGAAAGTGGCCAAGGCCATGATCGCCCAGGGCGTTGCTTATTAAGAACAGCATAACAGAAGGGATCCGAAAGGGTCCCTTTTTCGTGGGGGGAACGCCTTGGGGGCCTTTCTTGAAAGAAAGACCCCCGAACCCCCAAAGAACTTTTATTGCCGAAAACTGTCGTTTTCGGGAGAGGGAGAGCATCTTCCACAAGGAAGAATCGTTCTCTGCACGTGGAACAAGCCGAACAATTTAACCCTTACTCTCGGCGTGTTCGTAGTTGCCCTGCGAGAAACGAGGTCGGTTTTTCATTTTCACCCCGTTCGTGACCGTCGCCCGTGTAAGCACCACGCAACAAGACCGTGCGGATCCGCCGCATATTTTGACGCAATGCGGGTTGCCGTGGGCGTCAACCCCTACGAACACGCAAAGGGTAAGGGATGAAATTCACGGTTCGCACCACGTGCATTGCGGGAGACGAGACCTGTTTTTCATCCTTTTATCCCAAGGTTCCAAAAACGGTTTATCGTTTTTGACGTCGGCGGCATGCCGCAATGAACAGATGAAGGCTGTACGCCGACTTGTAGGGGCGATTCACGAATCGCCCGTGTAAGTCCCACGCAACAAGACCGTGCGGATCCGCCGCGTATTTTGACGCAATGCGGGTTGCCGTGGACGTCAACCCCTACGAACACGTAACCATAACGATCAAAATCCGATCCTCTTCTACGCAAGACGGATGGAAAAAAACCAATTTTCTGCCCTACCCGTTGCGGAAGATGCGCCCCCCGTTTGCGCTGTTCTCCATTCGTGTTCGTAGGGGGCAAGACGCCAAACCGCCTGCGGCGGCAGGGCGCCCCGCCCTGCGAGAAACGAGGTTTGATTTCCCACCGTTCTCTATTCGTCTTCGTGGTGGAGTGGCGAGAAAAGCATTCTAATAAAGAAAAAGGACGAGAAAATCTCTCGCCCTTGATTGCTTAACCTTCGATTTCTTGGCCTTCGGGGAGGTCCACCACGTAGATAAAAACGGCTGACTCATCGTGATCGCAGTAGAAAAGCAGATAACTCCCCGACCCGGTGAAGGTGTTCCACTGTTGGGTGGAGAGGTTGTAATAAGCGGAGCGATCCATAAAATCGTCCCCGATGTAGAAATACGAAAAAGCATCCTCTTTTAAGACGGCTTCAGCGCCTCCCCAAATGGCCTTGCCGTTCTTTTGGACTTGCAGCAGAGCATCCAATGCACTGCTCTTGAATCTGTAAACGGAAAGCTTGCTGATATAAAAGGTTTCTTCACTTGGTACAAGATAATCCAAGGCTGCATCCACCGGCGCGGGGAAATCCAACCCTGTCAGCTGCTCCACCTCCTCCAAATACGCCAGCGCGGTCGCCATCGCTTTTTGCTCCGGGCTTTGATAGTAGTCTACGGATTGACAGTAGCCGTATACTCCAAAGACGATTACCAAAGCGAGCGCGCAGATAGAAACAGCCAATATAGACTTCAGCTTTTCTTTTCCACGCTGAATGAAATGAACGAGACTGTAGAGCTGAATCGCGGGGAATAGTGCCATCACCAAAGCAATAACCGCCGTTATCCAAGGCTTGAGGTAGATAGTATATGGGTAACAGACGAAACAGATCATCGCCATCAGAGAAAGACCGCACAAATCTCCAAAAAGCAAGTGAAGCACATGCTCCTTGCGGTTAAAATACGCCTTCTCTCCCGCTTGTAAGCCATTCTGCAACAGGCTGTCCATACGGGATCCGGGGGCTACCGAGCTTTTTCTTATGAGAAGTCTTTTTTCACCGTGAAAGAATATACAGAAATCCCCGTGTTCTTGCGCTTTTTGGAGGTCGCTGTATTCCAGACGCATGGTGGCAGTCTCCCGTTCCTCAGATTCTGTAGAACGGACGATGTGATCTTCATATAAAGAGAACACGTAAGTTTGAGTAGTGAGCCAAAGCTCCGTTTTGCCTGCCGCAACCAGATACTTACGATGTTGTACCGAAAGATAAATCTCGTAAAATACCATTCCCAAAGAAAAACCGACAGCAAGGGAGATCTCGCCCAATGAAACGCCGAAGAACAGGAAAAGCACGGCAATACAAAGCAGGTCCATGATCATACGGGAAATACGCACCCGCTTTGCTCCGGCAGTAAACCAATCAATAAAATCTTTGGCTTCCGAAGCGTTCATGCGAGTCTCGTAGCGTTCCAAGGGTTCTTCCTTTATCGTTTCGGAGGGCACTTTGGCTTGTATGCCCATCTCCGGGGAAAGCAGTTCGTCCACAGAGACTCCCAGCACGTCCTTCAGGCGGGTAAGATTGTCGATGGTGGGAGAAGTCTGTCCTGTCTCCCATTGGCTCACCGTTTGACGGCTCACCGTTAACAACTGCCCCAGCTCTTCCTGGGAAAGTCCTTTTTGCTTGCGGTAGTATTGGATCTTTTCACCGATGGTCATAGGCGAACCACCTTTCTTGTTTTCTACGTTTATCTTACCATACACCGCGGAAAAATGCAAGAAATTCTTGCTTTCTTTTTGTCAAGCGGTGCTTGCAGGGGACGAGATTTGATTTTTTGCTTCGTTTTGTTCGTGACTGTCGCCCGTGTAAGTCCCACGCAACAAGGCCGTGCGGATCTGCCGTGTGTTTTGACGCAATGCGGGTTGCCCTGCCGCCGCAGGCGGTTTGGCGTCTTACCCCCTACGTTCACGCAAAGGGGGAGGATGAAATATCCGGTTCGCACCACGTGCATCGCGGGGGATAGGATCTGTTTTTCATTTTCACCCTGTTCGGGTCTTTAGGCAGAGGCTCAAACCGTCTGCGACGGCGGTAAGACGCTCCGCATTGTGGGAGACGAGGTCTGAGTTTCTGCGTCGCCTTGGCAAAGCAATTTTTCAGCAAGAATTCTCCCCCTATTTTTCCGTAAATATTGACAACCTCTTCCTTATTATGGTATAATACAAAAAGCGTTTTCAAAAAGCAATTGAAGACGGAGCTTGGAGGTTTGCGGTATGGCAAAGAGCAAAAAAATTGCCGGCGTGGGAGAGCTTGCCTACCTGCTGGGAGTGATCCTGTGTGCGTTGGGCGTATGCTTTTCCGCCAAGAGCGGTTTTGGCGTTTCCATGGTGGTTGCGCCTGCTTACGTGCTTCACCGCAAGCTGGAGCCGCTGTTGCAGTTCTTTTCCTTCGGTGTGGCGGAATACGTTCTGCAGGGCGGGCTGATCCTGTTGCTTTGTCCCGTCATAGGGCGGTTCAAGAAGAAATTTCTCCTTTCCTTCGGCACGGCGGTCTTTTACGGTGTGGTATTGGACCTGTGGCGAGAGACCTTCGGCACGGAGATCCCCACGGAGCTTTGGCAACGGATCTTTTACTGCGGGTTGGGCGCTTGTGTGACGGCCTTTGCCATTGCACTGCTGTTGCGCACCTACCTGCCCCAGCAAGGGTATGAGCTGGTGGTCAAGGAGCTGTCCGATCGCTACGGCTGGGCGATGGGCAGAGTCAAATGGATCTACGACATGACGTCACTTGCTGTCGCCATCCTTTTGATGCTTGTGCTGTTCGGGGAGTTTTCCCTCTCCATGATCGGCGTGGGCACCTTGGTCCTCACGGTGATCAACACCCCTCTCATCACCGGATTCGGTAAGCTTTTGGATCGCTTTTTCGATTTCACACCCTTTTTCCCAAGATTTCACACTTGGTTTGAAAAGCATTTCAACTGAGCGGGCAATCAACTAAAGGTAAAAAACTATGTTATTTGGCAAACAAATCAACCGTTATTATCTCAAGCACGCGCCCATGCTTCTTTTGGGCGTCATCGTGCTGATCGCGGTGGACTATTTTCAGCTGGTGGTCCCCGAGCTTTATCAGAAGGTCGTGGACGGCGTCAACGAAGGCGAAGTTCTCATCGACGGGGTGATGCGCCCCTTCGACATGGAATTTTTGCTGGATGAGATCTGCCTCCCCCTGATCGTGGTGATCCTCATCATGGTCACGGGCAGATTCCTGTGGCGTATCTGCTTCTTCGGCTCCGGCATCAAGGTGGAGACCGATCTCCGCGGCAGGATGTTCGACCATTGCAAGGACCTTTCCCAGCAGTACTATCAGGTCAACAAGGTGGGCGGGATGATGTCCCTGTTCACCAACGATCTGGAGACGGTGCAGGACTGCTTCGGCATGGGCATCCTCTCCTTCTGTGACGCTTTGTTCCTTGGGTTGCTGGCGCTGATCAAGATGGCAGGGGTGAACCTGCCCATGATGCTCTTGTCCCTGATCCCCATGGCCCTGCTGTTGGCAGTGAGCACCGTGGTGGGCAAAAGCCTGCAGAAGCGCTGGCAGACCCGTCAGGCCGCCTTCTCTTCCCTGTCCGACTTCTCCCAGGAGTCCTTCTCCGGCATCGCCGTGGTGAAGGCCTTCGTGAAGGAGACCAAGGAGCTGATGGCATTCCACAAGCTGAACAGAGAAAACGAGGACGCCAACATCAACTACACCAAGGCCTCCACCCTGTTGAACATCTGCGTCATGCTCTTCGTGGAGTCTGTGATCTGCGTGATCTTAGGCTACGGCGGTTATCTGGTCCACGAGGACGTTCTTACCCCCGGCGAATTGGTGGAGTTCATCGGCTACTTCACCGCCATCGTCTGGCCCATCATGGCCGTCTCCCAGCTCATTGAAATGAGATCCCGTGGCAAGGCCTCTCTGGAGCGTATCACCCAGCTGTTGGAGGCTCCCGTGGACGTGAAGGACAGAGAGGACGTCACCGACGTGGAGCATATCGCAGGGGATATCACCTTCAAGAACCTCACCTTCTCCTATCCCGGCGGCAGTTACACGGTGCTGGAGGATATTTCCTGTACCATCCGTGCCGGAGAGAACGTGGGCATCATCGGCAAGACCGGTGCGGGCAAGACCACCCTGGTGGATCTGATCTTACGCACCTACAACGTCCCCGACGGCACCTTGTTCTTGGACGGCAGAGACGTGAACACCCTGCCCATCCATACCGTCCGCAAGTTCTGTGCCTACGTGCCCCAGGATAACTTCCTGTTCTCCGATACCATCGGCAGGAACATCGCCTTCGCCTCCGAAAGCGAGGACATGGAGCTGATCCGCCAAGCGGCGGAGCTTTCCGACGTACACGACAACATTTCCGAGTTCACTCTTGGGTACGACACCGTGCTGGGTGAACGTGGCGTTACCGTCTCCGGCGGGCAGAAGCAGCGCATCTCCATCGCCCGCGCTTTGATGAAGAACGCTTCCATTCTGATCCTGGACGACTCCGTTTCCGCAGTGGACGTGAAGACGGAAAAGAAGATCCTTGAAAATCTGCGCACCCTGCGGAAGGGCAAGACCACCATCCTCATCGCCCACCGTATCTCCACCGTGGAGCAGATGGACAAGATCCTGTTCTTAGAGGACGGCAAGCTGGTGGCGGTAGGCCCCCACAAGGAGCTTTACGAGACCTGCACCGCTTACCGCAACATGGTAGAGCTGCAAAAGCTGGAATCCGAAAGCAAGGAGGAAAACGCACAATGAGAGAATTCTTTCCTCTTTTGGTAACGGGCGGTGTCATCGGCTTCGTAGCGCTGGTGCTGTTCATCGCTTACCTCACCATCCGTGGTCAAAAGGAAGCCATCGGCTTTGACCGCAACATGAAGGACGGCGAGATCGTAAAACGGCTGATCAAGTATGCAAAGCCTCACTGGAAGTCTTTCCTGTTGATCCTGTTCATCATGATCTTCTCCGTGGCCTACGACGTGATCTCCCCTTTGATCGTGGGGCACATCGAACAGCTCATCGTAGACGACTTCCCCATGTCCAAGCTGCTTGCCGCCGTGGCGGTATACGCAGGGATCCTGGTGGTATCTCTCGTCTGCTCCTATTTCCAGGCGATCTTACTTCAGAAGATCGGGCAGAAGATCCTTTCCAAGATCCGCGAGGATCTGTTCGTCCACATCGAATCCCTTTCCCACGCACAGCTTTCCGAGATCCCCGTGGGCAAGCTGGTCACCCGTGTGGCCAACGATACCGGCGCCATCTCCATGATGTTCACCAACATCCTGGTAAACCTGGTGAAGAACTGCTTCGTGATCATCGGCGTGTTGGCGGCCATGCTGCTTCTCAACTACCTGCTGACCCTGATGGTGCTTTGCTTCGTGCCCTTCATCGTGCTGTTCACCGTGGTGTTCCGCAAGTTCTCCCGCAAGGCCTACCGTAAGGTAAAGGACGGCACCACGGACATCAACACCTTCTTATCCGAGCATCTTTCCGGCATGAAGATCATCCAGATCTTTAACCGCGAAGAGAAGAAGAAAAACGAGTTTGACGAAAAGAACGCCGCTCTGGGCAAGGCCAAGCGGCAACAGATCTTCGTCTTCGGTATCTTCCGCCCCTTGGTGTATATGCTTTACATCTCCTCCGTGCTTTGCCTTTTGTACTTAGGCGGCAGAGGGTACATCAAGAACGTGGAGTTCATGGGGCAGATCATCGAAAGCGGTACCATCGTTTCCTTCTATATGTACATTTCCAAGTTCTTCAACCCCATTCAGAGCTTGGCGGAGCAGTTCAACTGGCTGCAGTCCGCCTTCGCCTCTGCGGAGAAGATCTTTACCATCTTTGACATCACCCCCGACGTGGTGGACGCTCCCGACGCCATTGAGCTTGAGGAGGTGAAGGGTGAGATCGAGTTCAAGAACGTTTGGTTCAAGTACGTGGAGGACGAGTGGGTATTGCAGGACGTGTCCTTCAAGGTAGAGGCGGGGCAGACCGCCGCCTTCGTAGGGTCTACCGGCTCCGGCAAGACCACCATCCTTTCCCTGCTGTGCCGCAACTACGACATTCAAAAGGGGCAGATCCTGGTGGACGGCATTGACATCACCAAGGTGAAGATCGCCTCCTTGCGGAAGCACTTCGGTCAGATGCTCCAGGACGTGTTCCTGTTCTCCGGAACCATCCGCTCCAACATTCTATTACGAATGGAGGGGATCTCCGACGAGGAGGTCAACGAGGCCTGCCGTTACGTCAACGCCGATCACTTCATCGACAAGCTGCCCAACGGTCTGGACGAGGAGGTTCGTGAGCGTGGCAACAACTTCTCTGCGGGGCAGAGACAGCTGCTCTCCTTCGCCCGCACCCTGATCCACCGCCCTGCGGTGATGATCTTAGACGAGGCCACCGCCAACATCGACACTGAAACGGAGATCCTGATCCAGGATTCTCTGGAGAAGATGTCAAACATCGGCACCATGCTCATCGTGGCACACCGCCTTTCCACCATCCAGCACGCAGATCGGATCTTCTTCCTCTCCCACGGCAAGATCGTGGAGCAGGGCACCCACCAGGAGCTTCTGGAGCAGAAGGGCAGATACTACGGGCTGTATAAATTGCAGTACGACAAAAAGCAATTGCAAGGAAAATAAGCTTCAAAAAGGACTTTCTGCGGAAGGTCCTTTTTTGCGTGGAATATGGACGGGCGATTCGTGAATCGCCCCTACCAAGTCGGCGCAATGCATTTGATCTATGCGTAGTTTTGTTTCGCCGACGTCAAAAACGACAAGTCGTTTTTGGAACTGCGGTACGCTAGCAAGTCGGCGTATGGCTTTGGATGTATGCGTGGTATCATTTCGCCGACGTCAAAAACAGCAAGCTGTTTTTAGAACCTTGGGATCGAGGTAAGAGTCGGGGGCGCTTCCAACGTCAGCGTGTCATCCTTGAGATGAGGAAGGCTTTATTCCTTACAAAGTTATGTAAACATCCAACCCCACATAAGGACGTCACCCTGAGCAAGCGCGGGTCGTAGTAGTTACGGCTGTGCAATACGGTATATCTCCGCGCGCGTCGAAGTTTTGCTTTTTGAAATTGCCCATTGTCTTTGGATATGCAGTTCCTTTTACAGCAATTTCGAAAAGCAAAACCGCAAGGGGTCTCCTCAAAGTCTGATCTACCCCTACAAAGGCAAACTTACATCCTTTGTGATAAAACAGTTCTTTAGATTCGGCAAGGTACATCAGACTCTCAGCAGATCCCGCCTGCGGCGGTTTTGCTCCGAACGGTGCATCGCGGCCAATACAAATCGAAATGCAGACTACTTTTATGCCGCTGTATGCACCTTGCTTTCTCCGCAAAACTTCGACGTGCGCGGAGATGACTGCAATACGTAGCCACAACAACTACGTTCCGCGCGTGCTCAGGATGACACGCAGACGCGGCCGCGTACCACCGACTTGCCTTCGCACCGCAGTTCCAAAAACGACTTGTCGTTTTTGACGTCGGCATAGCAAAACTACGCTTAAACCAAAAGCATTGTGCCGACTTGCCCGCAGGGTGGTATTCAGCAGAGGTGACAGGAAGGACAGAGGCAGAATCATCGGTATACAAAACACGCCCGGCTTTTTCTGCCGAGCGTGTTTTTACGGTGAAAATTACTTCTGCAACAGGCCCCGTTTTTTGCCAAGTACCGTCAGGACAACGGCGAAGGCGGCCGCAAACAGAACGGTTGACATAATCATGCCTTCATCTCCCGTTTGCACAGGCGTTTTGGGAACGTTCACTCGTACTGCGGGCGGGACGATGGTCTGCCCTGCCAGGGTGGCGGCGATGAGATGCTCTCCCGCTGCCGGAGTCAGAACGGCCTTGCCGTTTTCGTCGGTGACGATCTCCGTTTCTTCCCCGTCCAGGAAGATCTTCGCTCCCGCAACAGGGGTGGTGATGGGATTCCAATCGGCGTCATACCCTGCACCCCAAAGGGTGAGGGTCAGAACGCCCTGTTCCACAGAGGTCTCGAAGAAGGTGTATTGGTCGGAGAAATACTTTCCATCGGCGTAAACGAAGGCGTCCACCACGTCCCCGTCCTTCACAGGGTCGGAAAGCCCCCAGGCGGATGCATGGTTAACATAATATCCGAAATTTCCGGAGGTGTTCCCCCAAAGCTTCCCCAGGGAGAGACCGTAATCCTTGTGTACGTAGGCCTCGAAGCCTGCTTCCGCACCGCCCTCGTAAGCGGCTTGGTGGGCGGCGTAAAGAGCGTCGCTGACGGTGAGTGCACCGTCTCCATCGGCATCGGTGACGGTGACCTCCATGGCGTGGAGCGTGGTCTTGCCCTCCACGGCAATGGTGACGGTGACAGTGGTGGCTTCTGCCGCGGCGGAGAACTGCAGGGTACACAGAAGCACCGACAGGGCGAGAAGGAGGATAGAAGTCTTTTTCATGCGAAGATTCCTTTCTGTCTTTTTGTTTTTTTGATGAAAAAAGAGTGCGTTCCATACCGCAGACAGCGGCATAGAGTCACACTCTTCACACCCAAGGTTGGTAACGCAAAAAGACACGGCAGGGGACCTGACTTATGACGACAAAACCGTACACCTTCCCTACAAAAGCAGGGAAAGCCTAAGGCATGGGGATTCAAACACAGTAATGGCGGTTGTTCCGGGCTCGAACCGGATTTCCTTTTCATCTACTCAGCGTACAACTTTTCAAAACCGTATCTTTTTCTATTCGGTTGGCAGGTTCAGTATAGCACTTTTAGGAAGACTTGTCAAGAAGAAGCTTGGTTTTTCAAGGCATTGCTTTCTCTTTCCCGCTTCTGTTGCCCCCGGGAAAAGCCGAGATAGGCGCAAAGCAGGGTCAGCCCCTCCGCCGCCATGAATACAAAGAGCGGCCACAGCATGGGGATCTCCGTAAAGGCCATCTCGGGAGGGAGGTTCGGGGTATTGATCCGATAAAGATACTCCCCCAGGTACAGCGTGGGCACACCTGCGGTATACAGACTGAAATGAAAGGGCAGGCACAGCAGGAAATGCACTCCCCCGCCGCCAAGGAGGGAAACCGTCCACCCCTTCCCCGTCAGCTCGCGGTTGCGGTAGCCGTAACGGGAAAAGGCGAAAAAGCCAAAGAGCAATTGCACCGGCAGGGTGATCAGTCCTACGGCCAGATATTCCTCCACGTTCTTGCCTCCCGCTATGGCGCGGTAGACCATGGTCACGGCCAGGGAGACCAAAAGGGTGATCAGCGCCCCGCCCCACAGGTAGCCTGCCGCGGCAAGGATTGGTTTCGTCTTGTTTTTCATACGTAGCTCCTGTCGATCTCCACCACGGCGAAGTAGTTGGGATCTAAGGTACTGATCTTTTCCTCGATGCGCTGTTTCATCTCCTTATCGCTTTCCTTGCAGTCGTAGGGGATCACCGCATCGAAGATGAGATTGGTGTGGGTGTTGCCCACCACCATGCGGAAATCGTGGATGGTAATGCCGCAGTGGATCTCGCAAAGAAGCTTTTCCACCTGCGCCCGCAGGGCGTGCACCGCCTCGTCGTCGGTGGCGATGGGATCCATGTGGATCACCGCGTCGCAATGGAGAGCTTCTCTCAGCTCCTTCTCGATGCGGTCGATGGCGTCGTGCATTTCCAGAATGTCCGCATCCCCGGGCACCTCCGCATGGAGAGAGATCATGGTGCGCCCCGGGCCGTAATCGTGAACCACCAGGTCGTGGATGCCGCTGACGCAGGGGTTGGAGAACACGATTGCGGTGATCTTGTCAATAAACTCCCCGCTGGGCGGTTTGCCCAACAGAGGGTCGATGGTCTCCTTGGCGGAACGCAACCCGGAAAACAGGATGAACCCCGAAACCGCAAGGCCGCAATAAGCGTCCAGCTGCAGCCCCGTAAAGCGGGAGATCAGCAGGCATACCAGCACGGTGCCCGTGGCGATGCAATCGGAAAGGCTGTCCGTCCCCGTGGCTTTGACCGCGGCGGAATCGATGAGCTTACCGATGCGGAAGTTGTAAAAGGCCATGTAAAGCTTTACAGCCACCGAGAGAGCCAGGATCACCGCCACCACGGGGGAGAAGGTGACCTGTTCGGGGTGGAAGATCTTTTCTATGGAGGATTTCCCCAATTCAAAGCCCACCAGCAGGATCAGCAAAGAGACCAACAGCCCGGAAAGATACTCGATCCGCCCGTGACCGAAGGGGTGATCCTTATCCGCCTTTTGCTCCGACATCCGAAACCCGATGAGGGTGATGACGGAGGAAGCGGCGTCCATGAAATTGTTAAAGGCATCTGACACTACGGAGATGGCCCCGGAGATCACCCCCGCAAACAGCTTGCAGGCGAACAACAGCAAATTGAAGCAGATCCCCGCCACACCGCACAAAGTCCCGTAAGCGGCACGGACAGCGGGCAGATGGGTGTTTTCACTATCCTTAATGAACCGTTTGGCAAAAAATCCGATCACAAAAAGCCCTCCATGGGTAGGTGGTTGGTAACAGAATACGAATAAAACGTTGGGATTATGCTTCCAGACTGTTGGGGTCAAGCAAGAGCCCCGTTTCATTTTTTTGCCGTTTGCGGCATTTTTTTGAATCGGAGCTCCTGTTTTTTGTTTTACCGCAGTTTATTCAGCCGTTCGGAGTTGGCAATGACGATGAGCTTCATGTCCCCCTCCAGCACCGTATCCGGGCGGACGTTCACGTCCACGTTGCCGCCCTTGCGGATGGCCACCACGTTGATGGCGTACTTCTTGCGGAGATTCAGCTCCAGAATGGTCTTCCCCATCCACTCGGGGCGTACCTCCAGCTGGATCATGGAAACCCCGCGGGAAAGCTCCATCAGATCCACGAAGCCGGAGCTGACCAGATTCTTGGCCATGCGCACACCGGATTCGCTTTCCGGGAACACCACACGGTCCGCACCCACACGGGTGAGGATCTTTTTATGGGTCTCGTTGGCGCACTTCACGATCACCGTCTTCACCCCGATCTCCTTGCAGAGGGTGGTGGTGAGGACGGTGGATTCGAGGCTGTTGGCCATGGCCACGATGACCACGTCGATGTTTGCAACCCCCAAACGGTCCAGCACCTCGGGATCTGTCACATCGGCGCACTTACAGAGGGGGATCTCCCCCTTCACGGCGTTGATGGCGTTCTCGTCGGAATCCACCGCCAGAACCTCCGCACCGCTCTCTACCAATTCCTTTGCCACGGAGTAGCCGAATCTGCCCAAGCCGAACACGGCGTATGTTTTATGAATGCCCATAAGTTACTTCCTTTCTCTATCCGTCAACCTACGCTGATGTCTTCCGTAGGCTCTTTTACAAGGTTATGATTTTCCCCTTTTCGGTTGAAGGCCAAGGCCAGGGAGATATGCCCCACTCTGCCTAAGTACATACAACAGATGATGATCCATTTCCCCGCCATGCTCAGATAGGGGGTCAGGTTTCTGGACAACCCCACGGTGGCGATGGCACTGGCCGTCTCGTACAGCACGTCCAAAAACGGTGCCTCGGTCACAGCGGAAAGGGCCACGGTAGCCACCAACAGCACCCCAAAGGAGATGCACACCACCCCCACCGCCTTCCGCAGGGAATCCGCTGAGATCCGTCTGCCGAACATTGCGGTGTGGTCCTTGCTTTTCACGGTGGAGACCGTAGCCGCCAGCAGTACGGCGATGGTGACCGTCTTCACACCGCCTGCCGTCCCCACGGGAGACCCGCCGATGAACATCAGCACCGCGGAAAGCGCCGCAGAAGCGTCCGTCAGCCCCTGCTGGGGCAGGGTGAAGAACCCTGCGGTACGGGTGGTCATGGACTGGAAGAAGGCCGTTTGGAGCTTATCAAACAAGGAGAGGTTTCCCATAGTCTGGGGGTTGTTGTACTCCAAGCAGAAGAATGCAACCGCACCTCCAAAGAGCAGTACCGCCGTCACGGACAGAGCGATCTTGCTGTGGAGGGTCAGAAAGCGGAAGGTGTGGAATTTCTTTTTGGGGAATTCCTTCAGCACCTTCAAAAGATCCCACCACACCACGAAGCCCAATCCACCTAAGATCACCAAGGCGGAGGTGGTGAAGTTCACCAACGGGTTACAGGCGTAGGCGGAGAGGCTGTTTTCCGAAAGCAGGTCGAGGCCCGCGTTGCAGAAGGCGGAGATGGAATGGAACACACCGTACCAGATCCCCACCGCCCCGTATTCCGGGATGAACACGCACATATACAGCAATGCTCCCACACCCTCCACAAGGAAAGTGCCGACGATCACCTTTTTCACGAAGGTAGCAAGCCCCGACAGGGTGTTCAGATTGAAGGCATCCTGGATCAGCAGACGGTCGGAAAGACCCATTCTTCGTTTCAAGGCAAGCATAAAGCCGGTCATCACCGTGATGACCCCCAAGCCGCCTACCTGGATCAGCACAAGGATCACCACCTGCCCGAAGACACTCCAGGTGGAGAAGGTGGGCACGGTGACAAGTCCCGTCACGCAGGTGGAGGTGGTGGCGGTGAACAGGGCATCGATATAGGGCACCGATTCCCCGCTTTTGGTGCTGATGGGCAGGGAAAGAAGCAGGCTCCCCAGAAGGACCACGGCCAAAAAGCTGATCAGAATGATATGGGTGGTGTTGAAAAACCGTTTTTTCATTGGGAAAACTCCTTTCCTTGGGGTGATTACAGACAGTATACTCCATTTCTGCGGTTTTGTCAAGAAAAGGTTTGGCGCAATGAACAAACGAAAGCTATACGCAAAAAGATCGTGCAGATCCGCCGTGTATTTTGACGCAATGCGGGTTGCCCTGCCGCCGCAGGCGGTTTGGCGTCTTACCCCCTACGAACACGCAGAGAGTAAGGGATACAATATCCGCTTCACACCACGTGCTTTGCGGGAGGTGCGGTTTGATTTTACACCCCGCCCGATTCGGGTCCGTTGCCCGCTTATGTTCCACGCAAAAAGATCGTGCAGATCCGCCGTGCATTTTGACGCAATGCGGGTTGCCCTGCCGCCGCAGGCGGTTTGGCGTCTTACCCCCTACGTTCACGCAAAGGGTAAGGGATCAAATATCCTGTTTGCACCACGTGCTTTGCGGGAGGTGCGGTTTGATTTTACACCCCGCCCGATTCGGGTTCTGTCGAAACTTCATTCCCCTGCATACACTGACACTGAAGCATTCTATGGAAGGAAAAACGAACGTGGAGCTTTGGTTACAGGTGGGGTTGGGGATCTTCCTCCCCTTTTTTGGAACGGCTTTGGGGGCGGCGGCCGTGTTTTTGATGAAAAAAGCCCTCCCGGAGATTGCGGGAAAGGCACTTTCGGGGTTTGCCGCAGGGGTGATGCTGGCGGCTTCGGTGTGGTCCTTGCTGATCCCCGCCGCAGAGATGGCCCGGGCAACGGGCACTCCCGGCTGGGTGGCGGCGGTGAGCGGGTTCTTTTTGGGGGTGGGATTCCTGTTGATCCTGGACGGCTCCGCCCCCTACGCCTCACGCAAGTCGCTTTTGGTGTTTGCCGTCACCCTGCACAACCTGCCCGAGGGCATGGCGGTGGGGGTGGTGTTCGCAGGAGCGTTGGCAGAAAACTCCGGAGTCACCATGGCGGGGGCTTTTGCCTTGTCTGTGGGCATCGCCTTACAAAATCTACCGGAGGGTGCCATTGTTTCCGCTCCTGCCATGGCGGGAGGGGTCGGGAAGGGCAAGGCGTTCTTAAAGGGCGTGGCCTCGGGAGCGGTAGAGCCCTTGGGGGCGGCGGTGGCACTCTTGCTGTCTGCCGCCGTGGGGACGGTATTGCCCTACGTGCTGTCCTTCGCCGCAGGAGCTATGATCTACGTAGCGGTGCGGGAGCTGATCCCGGAATCCCGAGGTGTGGCGGGCACGGTGTTCCTTGCCTTGGGCTTTGCCGTGATGATGGCGCTGGATATGGCACTGTAGGAACGCTTAAGGGGGTATTCTTTCGAAAAAGAACACCCCCTTAAGAATCCCCCAAGAAACCTGATCTTTCCGAAAACGGTAGTTTTCGGCAGGAAATTTCTTTGGAGATCGTTAAGAACCTTTCTTTTTTGAAAGAAAGGTTCTTAACAAATACTTTACAGTAACGCCTTCCGCAATTCCTCGGCGGTCTTTGCGGACAAGTAGGCGGGAGGCAGGTCGAACATGGTAAAGCACCCGCTCTTCCCCTCCGCCGCCAAGCGGTAAACCGCCCGTGCGGAAGCAACCAGCGCCCCTGCGGTGAACTCGGGGTTGGAATCCAGCTTGATGCTGTATTCGATGACGTGGGAATGCTCCTTTTCAAGCCCCGTCACCCCGGTACGGATGACGCTTCCTCCGTGGGGCAAACCTGCGTGGTCCCGCTTCAGCTCCTCCATGGAGATGAAATGCACGGTGGTATCGTAATCCGCAAAATAGTTGGGCATGGTCTTGATCTCGTTCTCGATACGGGCGAGATCCGCACCCTCCTCCGCCACCACGTAGCACTCACGGGTGTGCTTTTCCCGGGTGGTGAGATCGGGCTGACTGCCGGAACGCACCTGTGCCACCGCTTCCTCCACGGGCACGGTGTACTGACGGGCGTCCAGCACCCCCTCGATACGGCGGATGGCATCGGAATGTCCCTGGCTGACCCCCCTGCCCCAGAAGGTGTAATCCTTGCCCTCGGGAAGGATGGCAGAGCTGTACAGCCGTGCCAGGGAGAACATCCCGGGATCCCAGCCTGCGGAGATCACGGCGCAGTTCCCTGCCGCCTTTGCCGCCTCGTCCACCGCAGAGAAATGCGCGGGGATCTTGGCGTGGGTGTCAAAGCTGTCCACCACGTGGAAGGGGGAGACGTACTTGGGAGTCTGGACGGGAAGACCCGTGGCAGAACCGCCGCAAAGGATCATCACGTCGATCTTGTCCTTGTAGATTTCTATATCGTCAAGGGAAACGGCCTTCACCCCGGTGAGGGTCTTTACCTTCTCGGGGTCACGGCGGGAGAACACCGCCACAAGCTCCATATCCCGATTCTGACGGAGAGCGCATTCCACGCCCCGTCCCAAATTGCCGTAGCCTAAAATACCAATGCGGATGGTCATAAACGTTTGCCTTCTTTCCGGGAAATCTCTGTTTGCAATTATATAACGCAGTTGCTCATTTGTCAAGAAAAAAATATCGGTTAGCATACAATAACTGTCAGCAGTATAGTCCAACGCAAAACGCGTATGAAAAAGGCCTCTCCCGTTTGGGGGAGAAGCCTTGTTTCCTTTGGTTTGTTATTTTCCTTCTTTGAAGAATGCCACAGTCTCGTCCAGAGCCTGCTGTGCCATGGTTGCCTTTGTCTCGTACTGGGAGGCGAAGGTGCCTACGGGCTTGGAAGCCATGTCGTGAAGCAGGGTGTCCAGACCGCCCCAAGCGAAGACCATGCCGATGTCACAGCCACGGCCGGGGAGGATGTAATCCTCGATCATCTCGATGGTGTCGTCGTCACGGGACTTCATTTCCTCCAGGCACTGCTCGATGTAAGCGGGAGCCACGATGTTGGCGGAGGCCGCACCCATAGCGTTCAGGAAGTCGGAGATCATCATGTAATCGTCCTCAGCCAGGGAGATCGGAACGCCGAAGCAGGTGGAAACCCAGGGGTTCACCAGGCTGTAATAAGTCTCCTGCTCCTCATCGCCCTTGGGGATGGGAACCAGACCGAATTCGTCGTCCATGTTGCCCAGCTCCATGGGAGTGGTCATGGAACCGTTGTAGAACAAGCTCTGGCCTGCGATGAAGTTGTCTCTCAGCAGGACGGAGGGCCACTGTACCACGTTGAAGTAGTCGTTGGCGGAGAGGTAGTGCTGCTTATCCTGCACCAGGCTCTGCATCTTATCCATCACAGCGGCGGAACGCTCGGTGTAAGCGGTGAGCACGGGATAGCCGTCGGAGGTATCGGTGGAAGCCAGCTTGGAGCCGGAGCCGTAGAACAAGCTCCACATATCGTCCAGCTGACCGCTCCAACCAACGATATCGTTGTAGTCGATCACGCTGTCGCCGTTCTTATCCTCGCTGAACATCTTGGTCATTTCCAGAGCCAGGTCGATGGTCCACTTACCGTTACGGACCAGGTCGTAGATGGAGCCGCCGTACTTTTCCTGCAGGCCGTTGGCGTTGTACATGGACTTATTGAAGGTCAGTGCCGCTGCGGCGGACTTGTTCACCGTACCGATATCACCGATGGTGAAGTACAGCTGACCTGCAATGGTCATTTCCTCCTGGAAGACCTGATCCCACCAAGGAGCGGAAAGCTGAATGTCGGGCAGGTCGTAGAGGTTCATCAGAGCACCCACCTTGGCAAGGTTCGCACCGTCGTACAGACAGGGAACAACCACCTGATAGGATGCGGTGAACACCAGGTTATCCTCGGTGATACGCTGAACCATCTTGCTGTTGGTTCTCTTGGGGTCGTGAACGAACTCCTCGGCGATCACGATGTCAAGCTGTTCCTCTACCAGAGCGTTACGGTCTCTGTAAGCCTTGTTGACCACCTCGGGGATCTGCTCGTTGCTGGTGGTGGGGCCGGGGTTGGCGTAGTCGTTATACATCAGCTCGGAGTTGTAGGTCTCGTTAACGGAGCAGATCAGGAAGGTGATGGTCTGACCGCCATAGGTGTTGCCGGAAAGAGAAGCGATGTAGTTGCCGTCTTCGTCGGTAAATTCGCCTGCCAGACTCTCGGAAGTGGTTCCGGAGGTATCGGCAGAGCCGGAGTTGGCGTTGGTCTCGGGTTCCTTGGTGCAAGAAGCCAGAATACCGCCGCACAGCAGAACTACCAATGCAAGGCAGACAATGCGCAGGGAAAGTTTCATAAAGAATGCCTCCTGTTGAAATATATATTTTCGGGGATATTTTAGCATACTCTTTTTCCGTTTTCAATACGTTTTTCAAAAAAACTTTTGAGAAAAGCCAAAAAAAGGTTGCGAAATCGGGAAAAGTGTGGTACAATGACCCTGTGCCGTCATGGCTGTTTTTACCGTTGAAAGGAAGTTATACGATATGAAATGTCCCGTTTGTGCCCATCCCGACAGTAAGGTCGTGGATTCCCGCCCCACCTCCGACGGCGGTGTGATCCGTCGCCGCAGAGAGTGCGAGCATTGCGGCAAGCGCTTTACCACCTACGAAACGGTGGAATCTCTCCCCCTCATCGTGGTGAAGAAGGACCGCACCCGGGAGACCTTTGACCGCAACAAGCTGTTGAAGAGCGTCATCCGTGCCTGCGATAAGCGTCAGGTCACCTTGGAGCAGATGGATTCCTTGGTGTCCGAGATCGAAGCTACCCTGCAGAACTCCCTGCAGAACGAGGTGAACTCCACCGCCATCGGCGAGCTGGTGATGGAAAAGCTGAAGAATCTGGACGAGGTCGCCTACGTGCGCTTTGCCTCCGTGTACCGCCAGTTCAAGGACATCGGCGCCTTTATGGAGGAGCTGAACAAGCTTCTGGACGAGAAAAAGAGATAAAAAGCAAAACCGAGACGAAAAAAAGTCTCGGTTTTTCAGATTGCTGACAAACCCCATACCCAAAGAATCCCTTAGCAAATTGCACAAACATGCTATTTGCTGCAAAACCAATGGGTGGAACATGGGCTCCCTCCGGGAGGTGAGCTCAGCCTTGCAAGCAAGGCGAAGGGAGCATGCGGGAGATAGGGCAACCAATTTCGGTGAAAATGTTTCTTTTCGATGCTCG
>JAZPZV010000015.1:0-13365 GCA_045544855.1 Eubacteriales bacterium
TCTGCCGTTTTTGACGTCGGCATAGCAAAACTACGCTTAAACCAAAAGCATTGTGCCGACTTGGTCACCTCTGAGCATACCAACCCGCAGGGTTGGCAAGTCGAAGTTTTGCTTTTTGAAATTGCCCATTGTCTTTGGATATGCAGTTCCTTTTACAGCAATTTCGAAAAGCAAAACCGTAAGGGGTCTCCTCAAAGTCTGATCTACCCCTACATAGGTAAACTTACGTCTTTTTCTTCGATAGGAAGCCCACCCAAAAAGGCACTTACGATCTCTCGCAAGTGCCTTTTGTTTTATTCTTTGCAAAACCGTTTCTTCAACGCTTCGCAATCATCGGCATCCGTTTTGCCGTCGCCGTTGAGGTCGCCCCGGGCGATCTGCTCCTCCGAAAGGGTCTGCTCCCCTGCGGCGTACCGTGCTAACGTGAGGTAATCCGCGGGGGTCACGTTGCCGTCCCCGTTCACGTCCCCGGTGAGGTAGGGGGGCGCATCGTGGAGCTTATCCGTATACTCGGCGATGAGATCTGCCACCTCTGCCCCGGTATGCTTTGCGTCCCCGCCGTAGATGGCGGCAAGCTGTTCCTTGTAGTTCACACGGTCCACGATGGCCAGACCGTGATCCACACCCGTGGTACATTTGGTGTTCTTTGCGTTGGAAACACCCAAAACTGCCTTGATAAAGGCGTTGTATTCTGCATAGCCATCGCTGGCAAGCCCCACGATGAAGCACCCTGCGGAGCTGTACGAGGTGGGGGTAATGCCGTCTGTGGGTGCGTTGCGGAACTGACTGCGGGCGTGGATGTTGATGGCGGTGGAGGAGCTGGTATAGCTGTCCGTTCGGGTACATCTCACCGCCGCCGCTTTGCCGAAGTTATCCTCCAAATGCAAGGCCGCGTAGCCTCCCCCGTGGTTGGTGGAGACGATGTTATACACCCCGTCCCGCACGGTGGGCACGGGAGTCCCCTCGTTGGTGGCGGGGTTGCGGGGGTTGTCCGGGAGGGTGGAGCATTTTTCCGATTCGTACACCACGGTCAGTCTGCCATCCACCTCCTGCACCACCGCCACGTAAGCGCCCATGCGGTAGGTATTGTAATCCCCGTAGGTGGGGTGGTTCACCATGTCGCTGCAGCCCTCGAAGAAGAACACCACGCTGTCCCCGTTCTTCAGATTTCTTGCCACACGGTAATTCTCTTTTTCGGAAAGGATGTGGTACTTCATCATCCGATTCACGTAGGAGATCTTTGCCGGGTCGGACAAAATGGTGCAACGCACCCCGCCCAGATCCTTTTCCGTGTAGTGTGCCGTCTCTGCGCTTACCCCTGCGGGAAGCACGGAAAGCAAAAGTCCAGCCGTTAAGAACAAACCAAGCCATCTCTTTTTCATGTCAAAACCTCTACCCTTTTTTCTTAGTATACCCCCTGAAATGGGAAAAGTCAACAAAAATTCTCTTTTTTTCAAAAACCTCTTGCAAAAAGAAAAAAGATATAGTACAATAACGAAAATCGAATACACGGCGTATGACGCTTGCAGGAAAAGTCCAAAAAGGGCTACCGAAGGAATAACACTCTCAGGTTCCGCAAAAAGGCGGAGAAGGACTGTAAGCCGACGTCACTTTGGAGAAGCTCATTGAATTGAGTGCCGAAGGTGCAAAGCAGACCTCTGCTAAATCTCTCAGGCAAAAGGACAAAGTCGTAACCTCATTTTTTTAAAGGGGTGCCTTTTTGCGTAGTGTTTTTATTGACGGTTTGCGGTTTGCAAGCCGTGTTTTTCTTTGTGTAAGGAAAGGAAACAAACGCTATGGACGCATTTCTGCAAAAAGTCACCGAGATCAACGGTGTGCTGAACACGTTTATCTGGGGTGTTCCCGGGCTGGTGCTGTTGATCGGCACGGGCATTCTGCTCACTCTGCTGACCAAGGTCTTCCAGATCACCCACGTGGGGCACTGGTTCAAAAACACGGTGGGCACGCTGTTTGGGAAGGACGGCTCCACCAAAAAGCGGGACAAAAAAGCCATTTCCCAGTTCCAGGCCCTGTGTACCGCCCTGGCCGCTACGGTGGGCACGGGAAATATCGCAGGGGTTGCCGCCGCCATCGTGGTGGGCGGTCCCGGCGCGGTGTTCTGGATGTGGGTGGCCGCCTTCTTTGGAATGATGACCAACTACTCCGAGAACGTTTTGGGCATTTTCTTCCGCCGCCGCAACAAAAACGGAGAGTGGTCGGGGGGCGCCATGTACTATCTGAAGGACGGCTTGGGCAAAAAGAAGGGCTTTAAGACCATCGCCTCCGTTCTGGCGGTGCTGTTTGCCTGCTTTGCCATTCTGGCTTCCTTCGGCATCGGCAACATGGGTCAGGTGAACAAGATCACCCTGAACCTGCAATCCGCTTTCTTTGGAAACACCGATCTTGGCACCGTTGGCGGTGTGTCCGTGCTGGGTCTGATCATCGGCGTGTCGCTGATGATCTTAGGCGGGCTGATCATCATCGGCGGCCTGCAGAGGATCGCCTCCTTTGCGGAGCGCGTGGTGCCCTTTATGGCCATCACCTACGTCATCGGCGCTCTTGCAGTGATGATCATGAACATCGAGAACGTGGGTGCAATGTTCGCCTCCATCTTCCGCTTTGCCTTCACCGCCCGTGCGGCCACCGGCGGCGTGGTGGGTACCGTATTCCTGGCCATGACCCAGGGCTTCAAGCGAGGGGTGTTCTCCAACGAGGCAGGTCTTGGCTCCTCCGTGATGGTGCATAGCTCCTCCGACGTCAAAGAGCCTGTCCGTCAGGGGATGTGGGGCATTTTCGAGGTGTTCTTTGATACCATGATCGTCTGCACCATGACCGCCATCGTTGTGCTGTCCTCCGGCTACATCGATCTGGCCACCGGCAACCCCACCGTGGCAAATCTGGACGACTCCACCCTTGTTTCCCGTGTGTTCGGGGATAGCTTCGGCGTGGTGGGAGAATGGTTCATTGCCATCGCCATGCTGCTGTTCGCCTTCACCACCGTTCTGGGTTGGTCTCAGTACGGCTCCAAGGCGGTGGAATATCTCTTTGGCGCCAAGGGCGTGAAGATCTACAAGGTGATCTTCGTTGTGATGATCGTCTCCGGTGCCGTGATGACCTCCTCCCTGGCATGGGATATTTCCGACACCTTCAACGGCTTTATGATGGTGCCCAACCTTATCGGCGTGGTGGCCATGTGTCCTCTGGTGGTGAAGATCACGGGGAATTACGTGGACCGCAAGATCAAAAAGAAGGACGTCTCTCCCCTCCTTTCCTACGACCCCGAGATCCAAGAGGAAATGGAACAAAAGAAAGAAGATTAAGAAAGAAGCTCTGCAAAGACAACACGGCCTTTGCAGAGTTTTTTTGCGTGAGGGAGGCGAAGCGGGGGGTGCGGGACGCCGTGGGCGTCGTCCCCTACGGACACGCATGATGCATGGGCAAAAATCAAACCGTTTTCTCACGCAGCAGGAAGGATTCCAAGCGAATCCTTCACCGTTCTCTTGGCGGGAGAAAACGCTGTGCTTTATCTTTTCCTCAGCTCGGGTCCGTAGGGGTCGAGACGTCAAACCGCCTGCGGCGGTACGGCGACCCGAAAAGCGTTGTGCCACGAAACGCTTCCACGCCCTTCTCGGCGCGGAGAACGGAGCGTAGGCTGCAGGCAACACTATGTAAAACAAGCCCAATTCCCGCAGGTTGGATGGCGAAAAGCTGTTTTGTTGTCCCACGCAAGCGGGACGCCGTGGGCGTCGTCCCCTACAAATACGCATGATGCATAGGCATAAATCAAACCGTTTTCTCACGCAACAGGAAGGGTTCCAAGCGAATCTTTCACCGTTCTCTTGGCGGGAGAAAACGCTGTGTTTTATCTTTTCCTCGGTTCGGGTCCGTAGGGGTCGACGCCCACGGCGACCCGAAAAGCGTTGTGCCACGAAACGCTTCCACGCCCTTCTCCCTGCGGGGAAACCGCCCAACGTCCTCGGTCATTTTTCTCTTGCAAAACGAAAGGATGTATGGTATACTGTATGCAAACGAAAGGAAAAGGAGTATTCTTTATGAAGCTCAACTACAAGCGTGTGATGCTGGTGGGCATGGCGTTCTTCCTGATCTCTGCCTTCTGGCAGGCCTACGACGCCATCGTTCCCCTGATCCTGACCAACCATTTCGGTATGCCCCAGACCGCCTCCGGTGCTGTCATGTCCTTGGATAACGTGTTGGCGGTGTTTATGCTCCCCATCTTCGGCGCTATTTCCGACCGAACCAACACCCGCTTCGGCAAACGGACGCCCTTTATCTTCTGCGGCACCATCGCCGCGGTGATCTCCTTCGTTTGTCTCACCTTTATCGATAACTATCAATTGGCAAGAATGGCTTCCGCAGAGCTGATCCCCGCCGACGGCGCAGCCTCCGAGGCGTTGCAAAAGCTGACCTGGGAGCTGACTCTTACCAACGTCTGGCCCTTGGTGGGCTTTATCGCCACCCTTTTGGTGGTGCTCATCGCCATGGCAACCTTCCGTTCCCCTGCGGTGGCTCTCATGCCCGACGTTACCGTAAAGCCTCTGCGCTCCAAAGCCAACGCCGTCATCAATCTGATGGGTACGGCAGGGGGTATCATCGTGCTGGTTCTGGGTATGGTGTTTGCCACCTCCAAGAACAAGTTCATGTCCTACACCGGCTACGTGCTGGCGGTGTGCGCCGTGATGCTGTTGGGCTTCGTTCTGTTCCTGCTCACCGTCAAGGAAAAGAAGTGGGCTTCGGAAATGGAAGAGGACACGGTGAAATACGGCTTGGCAGAGCCCGCCTCTCCCGAAACGGCGGGGGAAAAGGAAAAGCTCTCCCCCGCACAGCTCCGTTCCCTGCTGTTGATCCTTGCCTCCGTGGCTTTGTGGTTCATCGGCTACAACTCCATCACCAGTAAGTATTCCGTATATGCCTCCAACGTTTTGGGCTTTGACTACAACTTCACCCTCATCGTAGCCCAGGCGGCGGCCATCGTTTCCTACATCCCCGTGGGCATTGTGTCCTCCAAGCTGGGAAGAAAGAAGACCATTCTGGCGGGCATCCTTATGCTGGCGGCGGCCTTTGCGGGAGGCACTCTGGTCTCCCCCGACACCCCTCCCGTGATCATGTACCCCGTGTTCGCTTTGGCAGGCATCGGCTGGGCCTCCATCAACGTCAACTCCTTCCCCATGGTGGTGGAACTGGCAGGCAAGGGGGACGTGGGTAAGTACACCGGCTATTACTACACCGCCTCCATGTCCGCACAGATCGTAGCGCCCATTCTCTCCGGCGTGCTGTACGACGCCTTCGGTATGCGGTACACCTTCTTCACCTTCGGTGCGGTGTTCGTGATGTTCTCCTTTATCACCATGCTGCTTGTAAAGCACGGCGACTCCCGTCCCACGGAAAAGAAGTCCGCTCTGGAACAGCTTGGCGGCGGAGATGATTAAGCTATGATCGTACTGTATATCCTTTTGGGGGTGCTTTGCGCCCTCATCCTGCTGTATCTCTTCCTGTTCGTCCGTCCGAAGGGCAGGAAGCCGGTGGACGACCGTCTGCTTTGCGAATACGCCCACAGAGGGCTCCACGGGGATACCGTTCCGGAAAACTCCCTGCAGGCCTTTGCAAAGGCGGTGGATGCGGGCTTCGGCATCGAGCTGGACGTTCAGCTTTCTGCCGACAGGGTGGTGATGGTATTCCACGACTATTCCCTTGCCCGCATGACGGGGAAAGAGGAAAAGCTGAAAAACCTCACCGCCGGGGAACTGCAAGCCCTCTCCCTGAACGGCACGGAGCAGAATATCCCCACCTTCTCACAGGTTTTGTCTCTGGTAAACGGCAGAGTTCCCCTGCTGGTGGAACTGAAAGGGGAAGACTTGAATTCCACCCTCTGCCCCAAGGTGGCAGAACTGCTTGCAAGCTACCAAGGGCCTTACTGCATAGAGTCCTTCAACCCTCTGTTGGTAAAGAACATAAAGAAATACCTGCCCCACGTTTACTGCGGACAGCTTTACACCAACGTGTGCAGGGACAAGAAAAAGTATTCCCCGCTGAATATGATCCTGTCCTCCATGGGCTTCAACTTCTTAGCAAGACCCAACTTCATCGCCTATAACTATAAGGACAGAAATTCCCTCCCCGTGAAGCTGGCCACAAGGCTTTACAAAGCCCCCCGCTTCGTGTGGACGGTGAGAACCAAAGAAGAGCTGGCTCTTTGCCGTGAGAACGGAGAATTTGCCATCTTTGAGAACCTGTAAACCGAAAGCCCCGTGAAAAAAGCGGGGCTTTTCTTGTCAGAAGCGGTGGGTAAACGTTGTCTTCTATGAATGAAGACACAAAAACTACGAAAAAGGAGGAATACGCCTATGGATGACCGTGGGATCATCACCCTTTACAATCGGCGTGACCAACGCGCCATCACCGAGACCTCTGCCAAATACGACAGGTACTGTCTTTCCATCGCCCGCAACATTCTTTGGAATATGCAGGACTGTGAGGAATGCGTCAACGATACCTGGCTCCACGCCTGGAACGCCATTCCCCCTGCACAGCCCAACTGTCTCAAGCTGTTTTTGGCAAAGATCACCCGCAATCTCTCCCTCAATCGCCGAAAAGAAAGCAACCGCCAAAAGCGGGGCGGCGGAGAATACCCCCTTGCCCTGGAGGAGGTGGGAGAATTCATCCCCGGGGGCAACTCCGTGGAGACCGCCATGGAGGAACAGGCGTTTATGGAAGCCATTGCCGCCTTTCTCCGAAGGCTCCCCCAAAGGGAATGCGGCATTTTCATCCGCAGATACTTCCATATGGACACCACCGCCGCCATCGCCGACCACTTTTCCACCACCGAGGGGAACGTGCTGAAGATCCTATCCCGCACCCGCAAAAAGCTAAAGGACTACTTAGAACAGGAGGGCTATACGGTATGAAAGCAGAACGGTTTCTGGAGCTGATGAACGACCTGCCCGAGGAGCTTCTGCAAAAGGGAGAAACGCCCCGCAGAAAACGCTCCTTCCCGTGGCTTGCCGCGGCGGCGTGCATTACCCTCCTTGCGGGGATCTGTCTGTTCCCCCTGTTCACCGCCTCCCCCACGGACGTCCCCCACGGGGAAAGCCTTGGGGAAAGCTCCTTGGACGAAAGCTCCGGGGATGTCTCTTACGAGCCCACCGTGATCCCCGTGGTACACTTGGAGCCCTCCTCACCCCAAGCCCTCTCCGGACAAAGCCTGCATTTTATACAAGGCTCTTCCGCAAACGGTTCCGGCGGGGCTTCCGATCCGCCGAGCTTTGAGTTCTCGGTTTATGCCCAATGCGTGGTGAAGGCCAAGCTGACGGAGGTCCTTGACGACCTTTATCAGCCGCTGGAGGTCTCCCCTTCCTATCGCCCCACCCAATACCGATTGCTGAAATTCGAAACCTTGGAAGCATATCGGGGAGAGGACGTACCCTCGGAATTTTACTACCGTATCCCCGCTTACTTGCAGGGAGAGTTCACCAAATACGATTGCTTCTTCCTGTCCATGTCTCAAGTGGGGCTTGCAGGCTACGCCACCGTCAACCTGACGGAGAGCGCGGTGGAGCAGTTGCGTCTGCCCTTGTTTGAGGCTTACATGGGCAAGCCCCAGCTGGGGGGGATCATCGCCTTCACCGACGGCGTTTTTGACGAAAGCCTGTGGCAGGACGAAAGCTGGATCTACGGCTATCAGTTCGGAGATCTTATGCTGGATGCGGAAGACCCCTATCTGGTGGTACACCGTGGCTACAGGGAAGAAGATACGGCGGCCGCCATTCGGGAGCAGATAGCAGACCTTTCTTCCCCGCCCAAAAAGGTTTTATACCTTTCCGGTCTGCCGGAAGGAGAGGCAAAAGCCCTGGCAGAGGATTTGCTCTCCATGGAAAACGGGATCTATGCCCATTGGACAAACGGTTCCTCCGCGGTCTTCACCCGCTTTATCGACGGTTGCCAAACGGAGGAACGGATCGTCATCGATTTCGCCACGGGAGAGATCACCCCGTCGGAGGTCTCCTACACCCCGTCGGATCTGGAAAGCCTGCCAAACATCGCCCTTTACGCCGAAATGCTGGCAAAGTCCTACCGGGAACGGCTTCCCACTCCGCCCTTGGTGGATCCCGCAGGCAAGGAGCTGCACTCTTTGAGCGTCTACGCCTGGTACGCCAAGGCGGGAGAACAAGTCTACGGGGTCTGCAAGACCACTTGGATGTATTACCAAGACGGAGAAGGATATGCTGCCTACAACTATTTCGACGAGGCCTATCTTCTTTGCACCCCGGAAGAGAACCGCGCCGTCACCAGAGAAGAGCTGATCGAGCTGTTGGGGATCCGCAACCTGCTGCGCTACCCCTTGGGAGAAGCCTACGAGATCCCCCTGGGTTGAAAAAAGATTTGCAAAACATTGACAGCCGCCTTTCCTTTTGGTATAATGAAGTAACCTTATGAATACCACCGAAAGGAACTGATATTATGAGCTTTTTGCAAGGAAAGACCGCCATCATTACCGGGGCGGGCTACGCTGTGCTTTCCGACGGGAAGTGCGGCTCCATCGGTTACGGCATTGCCACCGCATACGCCAAGGAGGGGGCCAACCTGGTGATCACCGGGCGTAACGTTCCCAAGCTGGAAAAGGCAAAGGAAGAGCTGGAAAAGCTGTACGGCATTCGGGTTTTGGCATTGCAGGCGGACATCTCCGCAGGCAGTGACAACGAGGCCACCGCAAAAATGGTGGCGGAAAAGGCTATGGAAGCCTTCGGCCGTATCGACGTGCTGATCAACAACGCCCAGGCCTCCGCCTCCGGGGTGACCATTCAGGATCACACCACCGAGCAGTTTGATCTGGCTATGTATTCCGGGCTGTACGCTACCTTCTATTATATGAAGGCCTGCTATCCCTATCTGAAGGAGACACAGGGAAGCATCATCAACTTCGCCTCCGGCGCGGGTCTGTTCGGCAACTACGGCCAATGCGCCTACGCCGCCGCAAAGGAGGGCATCCGAGGCCTTTCCAGAGTAGCCGCCACGGAATGGGCAAAGGACGGCATCAACACCAACGTGGTCTGCCCCCTGGCCTGGACGGCGCAGCTTGAGAAGTTCCAGAACGCCTACCCCGAGGCCTTCAAGGCCAACGTGAAGATGCCTCCCGCAGGACATTTCGGCGACCCCGAAACAGAGATCGGCAGAGTGTGCGTACAGCTTGCCAACCCCGACTTTAAGTACCTCAACGGCGAGACCCTCACCCTGGAGGGCGGCATGGGGTTGCGCCCCTAAGGAGGGGTTTTCATGGACCTTGCTTTGCAACGCTCCATCGCCATGCGGAACCATCTGAAGGCCCTTTACATCCGGGCCAGAGGAAACCTGCTGATGATGCTGTGCTTCACCGCCGTGAACCTGTTGCTGTTGTTCTTCAACGCAGGGGTGATCTACCTGTTCTCAGCCACCATGCCCTATCTGTCTTTGCTGTTCGGCATTCTGGACGAAACGGGAGCCCTGGCCATCCCCGGGGGCGTGTTTGCCGTGGTGCTGGTGGCGGTGTACTTCCTCTGCTGGCTGTTCTCCAAGGAGAACCCCCGCTGGTTGCTGGCGGCCTTAGTGCTGTTCATCATGGATACGGTGTGCCTGGGGGCGTACTGCGTCCTGGCAAAGGATTTCACCGGGATCCTGGACGTGGTCTTCCACGCCCTGGTGCTGTATTACCTGGTCTCCGGCCTCCGCGCCGCAAAAAAGCTGGAAAGCCTTCCCCCGGAGGAGCTTACCTACGTGGACGATTTCCGTCTGGAGGACGTCCCCGAGGAGGAGACCGTTCTCCCCAAGCCCAAAGAACAACGCACCACGGATTGGGAATTCGACTTTTCCACCCTGCCTCACCGGGAAAATCGGTTGGAGATCCCCTATATCTACGATGCGTTTCTCCCCTTTGAGAAAGCGGATCTGCTGTTCTGCGTACACTCCGTGGCAGAGGTCTCCATGTTGAATTACAGAGGATTCTTTTCCATCCTGGAAAACAAGGAATCCCCCCGGGTGGTGTTCTCCCTCCGGGAGGGGATCGTGGGCCCCAACCTGTACCCCAGCGGGAAGGAAGGGTATCTCTGCTTCGAAGCCTACTGCCGCGGGAAGGGCTCCGTATCGTTGTTATACAGCGTCCACCGCAAAGCCTTTGCGGTTTTGGAGCGGCCTTCCGGGAATCTTGCAAGAGCTTGCTTCTCCGAGGACGAGGAAACGGTCACTTTGGTGGAGGATGACGGCACCTCCCTGCGGTTTGTGATGGACACCCTCACCTGGATCCCCCCGGAACGGCTGGAGGAAGCCCTGAAAAGCATGGAAAAACCCGCCGTCGATTGAAAAAACTTTATTTTTTCAAAAAATCCCCACAAACCGTGAGGATTTTTTGCGTTTCGGTTGTATAAAGGGTGAAGACACCCGAAAGGACTGATCGTAACTATGAACGGAAAGAAGAAATGTAAGATCTTAAAGGAGATCAGAAAACAGATCGCCAAGGACAACGACATCGCCTTCGTCACCTCGGAATGCAAGCACAAGGGCAATTGCAAGGGTACCTGCCCCAAGTGCGAGTGGGAGGTGCGCTATCTGGAGGCGGAGCTGGAAAAGCGGCGCATGGCGGGGAAGCAGGTGGTGGTGGCAGGCATCGCCGCGGCCATGGTACTGACCTCCTCCTGCACCCCCGACGTGGAGGACACCTCTTCTGACAGCCCCTCCAAGACGGCAAGCGAATACAGCGAAATGGTGGACGGTCAAATGCTTCCTCCCGAAAGTGTGGACGAGCCCTTAATGGGCGACCCCATGCCCGAAAGTTCGGAAACGGAGACCATGGGCGAGGAGGTTCCACTCCCCGGGGAGGTGCCCGAGGAGACCTCCGACGAGTTTTGGGAGGGAGAGATCGCACCTCCCGAGGACTCTTCCGAGGAAGAAGCTTTGGTTGGGGAGCTGTTGCCCGAGGACTTTTCCGAAGACGAGCTGATGGGCGATCCTATGGAAGAGGCTCCCGAAGAACCGTAATACGAAAGGGGAAAAGAAAATGATGAAAAGATGGACGGCTTTCTTCCTGCTGTTGACCCTGCTTTCCGCCTGCCTTTGGGGCTGTAACGCCCCCGCAGTAGAACAGGAAGAAAGCAAAACCGAAAGCAAAACCGAAAGCACACCCATAGAAAGCGGCGAGACCTCCCGCCCCGAGGAGCAGGAAAACGAACTACCCGCCGTAGACGGCAGCACGGGGCTTTACGCCTCCTCTGCGGATATCGTTGCCCCGCTGGTGGGCTTCTGCTGGTCGGAGCATCTTGAAGAAGGGGAGGACGGAATGATGCAGGGTATCTCCGCGGACGGCATGGGGATCTACAAGTTCTTATTGCAGGAGAACCTTGTGGTTCCCACCCTTTACGCCGCAGACGGCAGGATCACCCCTCTCCTCCCGGAGAACGCTTCTCTGTCGAGGCTCTACCTGCTGGAAGAACTGCAAAAAGACGCCGATACCGTACCCGTCTCCATGGAGGGGCTGGAAGGCCTGTCTCCGGGCAAGTACTACGTGGTCACCAGGGTGGAATATACCCACGGCGCCGAGAACCGCTCCTGCTATGAGCATTTATTTGCGCTGGTGATCGGAGAAGACGCCCCCGCAGAGAACGTGGGGACGGTGAAGCTTCTGCGGTACACCCCCGACGGCTGGGGGATCTCCGTAAAGGATGTCAGCGAATACGCCATCGCTTCGGAGCTTGTAGCGGCTCTCAAGGGGCTTACCCCCACGGGGGAGATAGAGCCTAAGATCTCCGACGACACCTTGACCCCCGGCGGCGGGGATTACCCCGTGGATCGCGGCACTCTGTGGGTGGAAACGGAAGATGCCCTCTATCGGGTGTCCCGTGACTTTGACGCAGTCTGTCTGGTGGAGACAGCCTTCGGGGAAGGAAGGGTTTTGGAGCTGACGGCGGAGGTAAGGCACCTGTTCTTTGGCGGGTGGTACTACGCCCCCTACGACTTCTATACCGGCAGTTATCAAAGCGGGGACAGCCGTGTGGAGCTGAAAAACGTATTCCCCGCCCCCTCGGCGGTGGCCATCTCCGTGAAGGAGGTTTCCGTGGAGAAGGAATTCCACGGGGAAAACAACAAGGTGGTTTTGGAGCTGGTCTCCCCGGTGGATCAAACTCTGCGCGTAAGCTACAGCAGCTACGCCAGCGACGACAATCGGGGCAGTGACGGCGGCGGGACGGTGGAGCTCCGGGCGGGGGTCCCCGTCACGGTGGAATGTACCTTCTGCGGCTTCAATTTCCGGTATTGGCTTGCCATCCGCGCAGGGAATACCAAGGTAGAGTTGCAGATCGATCCGTAAAATGAAAAGGAGAAGCGGTTTTTGCCGCTTCTTTTTTTGGGGTTATAAGGAACCTCATCCACCTTCCGCAAGCGGACGGTCCCCCGAAAGTAATCGACCGAAGGGAGTTTTCTTTTCCCCACGGTGTGGGGAAGGCTGTATTGCACAGCCGTAACGACTACGACCCGCGCGGCCAACCCGCAGGGTTGGTATGCTCAGAGATGACGTCTTGAGATGAGGAAGGCTTTATTCCTTACAAAGTTTCGTAAACATCCAACCCCACATAAGGACGTCACCCTGAGCGGAGCAGGCGTGGGGTAATGATGTGTCTTGAACCGCAACAAGAAAAGCCTGCGGAGTCGAAGTTTTGCTTTTTGAAATTGCCCATTGTCTTTGGATACGTAGTTTCTTTTTCGGCAATTTCTAAAAAGCAAAACCGTAAGGGGTCTCCTCAAAGTCTGATCTACCCCTACACGGGTAAACTTATATCCTTTGTGATAAAACAGTTCTTTACCTTTGGCAGGGTACATCAGACTCTCAGTAGATCCCGCCTACGGCGGTTTTGCTCCATCCACTCCGTTCCTTCCGCAAAACTTCGACGTGCGCGGAGATGACTGCAATACGTAGCCACAGGGGATACAATCCGCGCGTGCTCAGGATGACGTGTAGCCACCGCAGTTCCAAAAACGATTTATCGTTTTTGACGTCGGCGGTATACGGCAATGTACGGACGAAAGCCGTCCGCCGACTTGGTCACCCTGAGCAAGGCAGGGTGCACAGTACTTTCTAAAGGAACACACAGCAAAACCCCTGCCGCGTCGAACTTCCGTGAGTGGTGTAAACCCGAACGGAAGGCAAAAAATGCCTGCATTTTTTGAGGGTATGGGAATGTCTTTCGAAAATGCTTGCATTTTTTACGGCCGTTCTCCGTTCTGCCTGTTGCCAATAAACAATTCTTTACCCTCGGTAAGGTACATCGGACTCTCAGTAGATCCCGCCTATCGGCGGTTTTTGCCGCTCAGCGCCGCATTGCACCAACC
>JAZPZV010000016.1:0-2449 GCA_045544855.1 Eubacteriales bacterium
GATCGTTCTTGTGCTTGTGATCCTGGCAGGCGGAGGCGGGGCGGCCTTCTATTTCCTTGTGCTAAAGAAGAAAGGCAAAACAACAAAAGTACCTTCCGAGATCGACGACTTTGACCTGGAGGATGAAGAATATCTGATCGAGGAAGATACCGACACGGATACGACCGATGAAACGGAGGATATTGAATGAAGCTGATTATCGCAGAAAAACCGAGTGTAGCAAAATCTATCGCGTCGGCCCTGGGTGTAAAATCCGGGGCGGCTGGATTTTTTCAGGGGAATGGATATATCGTTTCCTGGTGCGTGGGCCACCTTGTTTCCCCGATGGACGCGGCGGGCTATAACGAGAATTTCAAGAAATGGCGCTATGACGACCTTCCTATTCTCCCCGAGCCCTTCCGTTATGTGATCGCGCCGGGCAAGGAGGCAGCATTTGAAAATCTCCGTACCCTTATGAACCGCCCCGACGTAGATACCGTTGTAAACGCTTGCGACGCGGGACGCGAAGGTGAGCTCATTTTCCGTCTGGTCTATGAAATGACCGGCTGCAGCAAGCCCATTCAAAGATTATGGATCTCCTCTATGGAGGACAGCGCGATCCGTGAGGGAATGAACGACCTGCGCCCCAGCGCGGAGTATGACGCCTTGTATCAATCCGCGCTTTGCAGACAAAAAGCGGATTGGCTTGTGGGTATCAATGCCACCCGTCTTTTCTCCGTTCTGTATCACCGTACCCTGAATGTGGGACGTGTGCAGACCCCGACCCTGGCAATGCTGGCCGAGCGCGAGGCAAAAACGATGATGTTCTGCAAGGAAAAATATCATCACGTGCGCCTGAAGGTGAACGGCGCGGAGGCTGTTTCGGAAAAGATCGTATCCCCGGAGGACGCGGAAAAGGTCAAAGCAGCCTGTACCGACCGTCCCGCTGTATGTGTTTCGGTGAAGCGTGAGCAGAAGAAAGAACAGCCTCCCAAGCTCTACGACCTTACCACCTTACAGAGAGAGGCCAACCGCATTTTCGGGTACACGGCAAAGCAGACCCTTGATTACGCGCAAAGCCTTTATGAAAAGAAGTTGCCTACCTATCCCCGTACCGACAGCCGCTATCTCACCTCTGACATGGCAGAAACCGCCTCCTGTGTGATCCACCTTGCAGCGAAGGTGCCGCCCTTTGATAAGTGCCGCAGCTTCTTCCCCCTGGTGGAGCTTATGGTATCCGACAAGGACGTGACCGACCACCACGCTATCATTCCCACGATGGAGACCGAAAAAGCGGATATCTCCGCTCTGCCTGTGGGCGAGCGCAATTTGTTCCTTCTTGTCTGCTGCCGTCTGCTTTGTGCGGCGGCGGAACCCTTCATTTATGAGACCGTAACGGCGGCCTTTGAGTGTGGAGGCAACACCTTCACGGCAAAAGGCAGACGTATCCTCTCCGAAGGATGGCGGGAGATCGAGCGTATCTTCCGTTCCCACCTAAAGGAGAAACTGGAGGACGAGGACGGCGGCGCCGAGCTGCCCGTACTCACCGAGGGCGAGACCTACGGTAATGTGACGGCGGATATCACCGAGCATTACACCCAGTCCCCGAAACCCTTTACCGAGGATACCTTACTCTCCGCTATGGAGAACGCAGGCAAGGCAGATATGCCCGACGAGGCAGAAAGAAAAGGTTTAGGCACACCGGCAACAAGGGCGGCCATCATCGAAAAGCTGGTATCGGCGGGATTTGTGGAGCGCAAGGGGAAAAATCTCATTCCCACAAAAGCGGGCATGAACCTTGTAACCGTTCTCCCCGAGCCGCTTACCTCTCCTATGCTCACGGCAGAATGGGAGCAGCGCCTAACCTCTATTGCAAGAGGTGAAACCGATCCGGGAGAGTTCCTTAACGGTATCTGCGCTATGGTGAAGGATACCGTATCGACCTATTCCCATATCTCCGAGGAAGGACAAAAGCTGTTCGCCCCCGATAAAGAGGTGATCGGCAACTGTCCCCGCTGCGGCAAGCCGGTCTATGAGGGCAAAAGCAATTTTGCGTGTTCCGACCGTTCCTGTTCCTTCGTCCTCTGGAAGAATGACCGTTTCTGGACTTCCCGCAAGAAGGAGCTGACAAAGAAGATGGCGGCGGACCTTTTGAAAAAAGGACGTACCGCCGTAAAAGGTATGTGGTCCGAAAAGAAGGGCGACACCTACGACGCAACCGTGATCCTGGAGGATACGGGCGGCAAGTTTATGAATTTCAAGCTGGAGTTCCCGAAAAAGAAAAGCAAGTGAAGGAGGTGCATATATGCCGAACTATGAATATGACAAGGATTATCCCTTTGCCGCCTTTATAACCAACCTGGGAAAATACAACGAGGGCGAGCTTGTGGGCGAATGGGTCAAATTTCCTACCACCGCCGATGAAATGAAAAAGGTCTTTGAGCGTATCGGTATCGGGCAGGCAGACGAG
>JAZPZV010000017.1:0-90722 GCA_045544855.1 Eubacteriales bacterium
TTGTTTTGATTTTGGCTTATGTTTTGTATTTGCCTCTTGTCACAGGCATCCTGTCTTTGCTGGACTTCGGAGCCTCGTTTCTGCCTTCCATGCGCTATGGCACCGTTTGGCGCTGTTTGTTCGGAAGCTTTGGAATTTTGATGTTTTTTCTTTACGCCGATGCTTTTTGGTGGCACCCGCTGACGGAGTTCCACACCCACGTGGGAGTTGTCTTGACCCTTGCTATCTGGGTCTGCTGGATCGTTCGCTTCGTGAGCGATCGGCGCAAAAATTGCAACCAAACGGTTGCGGAGGGAGTAATACAATGAAGAAAAGAATATTTTCACTTTGCCTGTGCTTGGCGATGATGCTGGCATTGGGTTTCACTGCAGTTAGCGCAGCAACCTCCGAAGAAATGGTGTACGCCTCCAAGGATGCTCGGGAGACTTTGTACGCCGCGACACAGAAGGAGTCCTTTGATTGCTATAAAAAATTGGAACGGTATGGGTGGAAGATCGTAAAGGAGTCCATTACGGTGGTGCATACCATTGATATGGAGGAATTGGCGGATAACGGCAATTTGATCGTGAAGCCTGTGTTTGACGAAGATACAGATGACGGAAGAGTATACATCGCTAAGCTCGTTGATGAAGAGGGTGAATACGTCGGTAATCTCGGCCTTAAAATCGAAGATGGGATTGCCTTCGGGCACTTTTATGACGGTAACCCTGAGACGCAAGCTCAAAACGGGAAATACCGTGCCTCCAGCAGTTACGCAGACCACGCTGTCAGAATTCAAAATATGCTGAAAACACCGGATTTTGTTTCGGTTTATGACGTGAAATACATACAGATATCCCGTGTCGGTTGGTTCTTTTATATTGAAAATCAAGACGAGCCTGTTATGATTCCGGTTGGTTATGTGAACGTTGAAGCGTCAAACATTGAACCGTCGGACAACGCCGAGAATTGGTGGACTGTTGAGAAACTGAAAGAACAGGTTGGCATCATCGTAGAGTGGAAGCGAGAGCTGAAGGCGTTCAAAGAAGCGTGGGAAGCGGAACACCCCGGAGAGGCGTTCAGTTATGCGATGGGAGGGCCGTCGGTTACCACTGCCGCCGGCGGTTGCGGCCCTATCGATAATATTCTGAACATTGATGAATACTTGGGCATCGGCAATGAATCGCAAAACACACTGCCTTTGATCTGCGGCGCATTGGCTGTGATCGTTCTTTTGGCGATCGGAGCGGGACTGTATTATCGCAAGTGCCGAAAAAGTAAATTGAGCTCATAAAGCATTAAAACCACCGAGTCGCCTCGGTGGTTTTTTGCTTCAAAACTCCTCTAACATTTTATACACGGTGCAGATGGGCAGGCCCACGATGGAGAAGTAGTCCCCTTGGATCTTTTCCACCAGAATGCACCCCTTGCCCTGGATGCCGTAGGCGCCCGCCTTGTCGTCGCATTCTCCCGTGGCGACGTAGGCGGTAATCAGCTCTTCGCTGAGTTTTCGGAAGGTGACGTGGGAGACGGAGACCTCCCCCTTCACCGTCTTGCCGTCGGTGATGCACACCCCCGTCAACACCCGATGGGTCTTCCCGGAAAGGAAGCGGAGCATCTCTGCGGCGTGGGTGCGGTCCTTGGGCTTGCCCAGCTTTTCGCCGCCGTATTCCACCAGGGTGTCTGCCCCCAATACCACCCGTCCGGGGAAGCGGGAGGACACCTCCAAAGCCTTGGCGCGGGCGTTTGCCAGAACCACTTCCTCCACGGAAAGCCCCGCAGGGCAGATCTCCTCCCCAAAGGAAGGCACCACCTCAAAGGGGATCCCTGCGGTCTCTAAGATCTCTCTCCGCCGCGGGGAGGCGGAAGCCAAAAGGATCTTTTCCTTAACCATATCAAAAACTCTCTTTTCTACTGAAAAAATGCAGATTTGCTATTGCAAAAACCTTCTGATTCTATTATAATACCATTGAAGCAAAATATCAAGAAGAAAGTTTAGCATATGAAAATAAAAACGGAACATTTTAACCGTATCGTGGTGAAGGTGGGTACTTCCACCCTGACCCACGAGGGCGGCAATATGAATTTGCGGAAGATCGAGAAGCTGGTGAGATGTCTTGCGGATATCAAGAACACGGGGAAGCAGGTGATCCTGGTTTCCTCGGGTGCGGTGGGGTGCGGCCTTTCCAAGCTCCATTTCGACAGGGAGACCTTGACCCTGCAGCAAAAGCAGGCGGCGGCCTCCGTGGGGCAGTGCGACCTCATCGGTATGTACTCCCGTGAGTTTGCTCAGTACGGCCACGTGGTGGCACAGCTGCTTCTGACCAAGGACGTGGTGGACAGCGAGGTGCGTTATGCCAACGCCAAGAACACCCTGGAGACCCTTTTGGAGGCGGGGGTGATCCCCATCGTCAACGAGAACGACACCGTCTCCGGGGAGCAGATCCGCTTCGGCAGTAACGATACCCTGGCGGCTGTGGTTGCCCTTCTTTCCGATGCCGACCTGCTGGTGAATATGTCGGATATCGACGGTCTTTATACCGCCGACCCCCGCAAAGATCCCACCGCCACCCGCATCGATTGCGTTCCCGAGATCACGCCCGAGATCGAAGCGGCGGCAGGTGGCGCAGGCTCTGCCCGTGGTACAGGCGGCATGGTGGCAAAGCTCCAAAGCGCCCGCACGGTGACGGAGGCGGGGATCCCCATGATCATCTGCAACGGCGACGATCCCGCCATGCTGTACGCCATTCTGGACGGTACCTTCATCGGCACTTATTTTGAAGCGAAAGGAATCTGAGTATGACCATTCGTGAGATCTGTCTGCGGGGTAGGGAAGCTATTCCCGCATTACAAGCGTCCTCGGGACAACATCGGAACGATGCCCTGTTTGCCATGGCAAAGCTGCTTTTGCGGGACGTGGATACTATCTTGGAAGCCAACCAAAAGGACCTGGCACACGCTTCGGAAAACGGCGTTCCCACCCAAATGCTGGACCGCCTCAAGCTGACGGAGGCCCGCTTGCAGGCGATTGCCTCCGCATTACGGGAGGTTGCCGCCCTTCCCGACCCTTTGGGTCTTGGGGAGGAATGGGTGCGCCCCAACGGACTTACCGTCCGCCGTCTTACCGTGCCCATCGGGCTGATCGCCATGATCTACGAGGCACGCCCCAACGTAACGGCGGATGCCGCTGCTTTGGCGGTAAAATCCGGCAACTGCGTGGTGTTGAGGGGGGGCAAAGAAGCCTTCTTCACCAACTGCGCCATGGTGAATTCCCTGCGGGAGGCCATGACCTCCGTGGGTCTGCCTGCGGATTGTATCACCATGCCCGAGGATCCCTCCCGTGAGACCGCAACTCAGCTTATGCAGCTGCGGGGGATCGTGGATCTGCTGATCCCCAGAGGGGGCAAGGGCTTGATCCGCTCCGTGGTGGACAACGCCACCGTGCCCGTTATCGAGACGGGGGCGGGGAACTGTCACGTGTTCGTGGATGCAAGCGCCGATATGGACATGGCCCTTTCCGTTGTTGACAACGCCAAACGGCAGAGACCCTCGGTGTGTAACGCCGCAGAGGGACTTTTGGTGCACCGTGATATTGCAAAAACCTTCCTGCCTTTGCTAAAAGCCCGCCTTGCCGACGTGGAGTTGCGGGGGTGTGAGGAGACCTGCGCCATCCTGCCCGATTGCGTGCCTGCAACGGAGGAGGATTTCTATACGGAATACAACGACCTCATCCTCCACGTGAAGGTGGTGGGTGACGTGGAGGAGGCCATTTCCTTCATCAACGCCCATAACACAGGGCATTCCGAGGCGATCCTGACGGAAAGCCTTACCAACGCACAGCGCTTCACCGCAGGCATCGATGCCGCGGCGGTATACGTCAACGCCTCCACCCGCTTTACCGACGGCGGGGAGTTCGGCTTCGGGGCGGAGATCGGTATCTCCACCCAGAAAATGCACGCAAGAGGTCCCATGGGGCTTTCCGCCCTTACCACGGTGAAATACGTGGTTTGGGGGAACGGACAGACCCGCGGGTAATATTGGACAAACACCCTCACATACCATTGTGAGGGTGATCGTTCATGTTGCAAACTGTTTTAACAATGCTTTCTCGTTTCCTTGGGCTGTTTCTCCGTGCGGCAGGGACAAATTCTTTCCCGCCGCCCCTTTCCAAGGCCAAGGAAAAGGAGCTGTTCCTCAAAGCCAGGGCAGGGGATATGACTGCCCGCAATACCCTCATCGAGCATAACCTCCGCCTGGTGGCTCATATCGTGAAAAAATACTACCTTTCCCATCGGGAGCAGGAGGATCTTCTTTCCGTGGGAACGGTGGGGCTGATCAAGGCCATTGACAGCTACGACGTGGAAAACGGGGCGAGGTTTGCCACCTACGCAGGGAAGTGTCTGCAAAACGAGATCTTAATGTACTTCCGCGCCCAGAAGAAGCACGCCATGGAGACCTCCATCAACGAGCCTGTGGACGTGGACAAAGAGGGGAATCCCCTCACCTATCTGGATATCCTTTCCGACGACGAGGATATCGTGGAGACCTTGGATACCAAGATCAAGCACTCCAAGGTGTACCGCGCCGTGCGGGAGGTTTTGGACGAACGGGAAAGAGCGGTGATCGTTTTGCGCTACGGCCTGACCGAAAGCGGCAGGGTGTACGCCCAGCGGGAGGTGGCACAGCGTATGGGGATCTCCCGCTCCTACGTATCCAGAATCGAAAAAGCGGCTCTTGAAAAGATCAAAAAATACCTGGGAAGCCCATAAAAGACTTGCCAAAACGGAATTTATATAGTATAATGGAAGGGTAAAAAACAAGGAGACCATTCTGCTTTCATGAATTATCTGATCACGTTTCTCATCAGTATGCTTCCTATCGTGGAGCTGAGAGGTGCAATTCCCTACGGCATCGGCTTCGGGCTGGATATCCTGCCCGTGATCCTGATCTCCGTGGTGGGCAATCTGCTTCCTATCCCTTTCCTCATCCTGTTCGGCGGCAAGGCGCTGAATTGGTTCGCGAAATTTCCCAAGCTGGGCAAGCCCTTCCGCAAGATCCTTGAGATCGGCGAAAAGAAGGTCGCCAAGATGCATAAGACCCTGTTCTGGGGCTTGTTCCTCTTCGTGGCAATTCCTCTCCCCGGTACCGGGGCATGGACGGGTGCCTTGATCTCCATTCTGCTGGGGTTGAAGCTCCGCAAATGCTTCCCTCCCATCGTCTTGGGCGTGTTGGGAGCAGGTGCTATTATGCTCACCCTGTCCGTGGTGGCTAAGGGCATCTTTGAGGCCTTGATCTAAGTCAAAAAGTATATATCATAAAGAGGTAAAAAACTATGGCAAAGTTCAGCATCGGCGTTATGACCGACTCCTTCAAGCTTCCCTTTGAGCAGGGCTTGGCAAAGGCCGCTGAGGTAGGTGCTCAGGGCATCCAGCTCTACGTGGTGGACGGCGAAATGAAGTACGACACCTTTGACGACGCAAAGGTTGCCCGCGTACGCGCTCTGCTGGAGCAGTACGGCCTGGTGATCTCCGCAGTTTGCGGCGATTTCGGCGGCCACGGCTTCGAGCGTGCAGACGAGAACGCATGGAAGATCCCCGCCTCCAAGGCAGTGGCAGATCTGGCAGTCCGTCTGGGCACTAAGGTTGTCACCACCCACATCGGCGTTGTTCCCGAAGATCCCGCAGACCCCGCAAAGGCAGATACTTCTTCTGAGGCTTACCACAACATGGTTGCCGCTTGCCGTGAGATCGGTGAGTATGCCGCTTCCATCGGTGTGACCTTCGCCATTGAGACCGGTCCCGAGCCTGCAGAGCGTCTGAAGGCATTCCTGGACGACGTGAACAGCAAGGGCTTCGGCGTCAACATGGACCCTGCTAACCTTGTTATGTGCACCGGTACCGACCCCGTTGCCGCAGTTTACACCCTGGGCAATTACATCGTTCACACCCATGCCAAGGACGGCAAGGGCTTCATCATCGATCCCCGCAAGGTATACACCTTCTTCGCAGAAGGCGGTATCGAGGATCTCCGTCTTTCCGACTACTTCCTGGAGGTTCCTCTGGGAGAGGGCAACGTCCCCTTCGACGCTTATCTGAAGGCTTTGGAGGACATCGGCTTTACCGGCTTCCTGACCGTGGAGCGTGAGTGCGGCGAGGATCCCTATGCGGACATTCTCAAGGCTGTGAACTTCTTGAAGAGCAAGATCGGCGACAAGAAAGTGAAGAAGATCGGCTTTATCGACTACTTCCTGGAAGAGTGGCACGCTCTCAACTATCCCCAGTTCATCCGCAACGCAGACCCGGATTGTGAGTTCGTAGTGGCTTACGCCTACGCTGAATTGGATAAGAAGCCCGGCGGCAATATGACCACCGACGAGTTCTGCGAAAAGTTCGGCATCCAGAAGTGCGATTCCATCGAAGAAGTGGTGGAAAAGAGCGACTGTCTGGTGGTTATGAGCCCCGACAACCCCGAAAGACACTGGGATCTCTGCCAGCTGCCCTTGCGTAGCGGCAAGCCCGTTTACGTAGACAAGACCTTTGCCCTCACCAAGCAGATCGCTATCGACCTGGTGAAGCTGGGTGAAGAGAACAACACTCCCTTCTTCTCCTCCTCTGCGCTCCGTTTTGCAGACGAATTGAAGACCCTTTCCAAGGAAGGCATCGTATACATCAACTCCCGCGGCCCCGGTAACTTCGACACCTACGCCATCCACCAGCTGGAGCCCATGCTCATGCTGATGGGCAGCAACGTCAGCCGCGTCATGTCCATCGGCAGCGGCAAGTACGAATCCATGGTGCTGGAGTTTGCAGACGGCAGAAGCGCCGTGATGTCTCACTACGGCTGGAACGGCGGTATCGACTTTGAGTTCGTGGCAAGCTATGCCGACGGCACCAACGTGAAGATCCCCGCTATGTCCAACACCTTCCCCAACTTCATTGCCTCCATGCTGGACTTCTTCCGTACCGGCAAGATCTACGCCGCTCACGACGAGACCGTAGCCATCATGGCAGTCATCGAGGCGGGCAACCGCGCTCTCAAGACCCCCGGCGTCTGGGTTGAAGTATAAAAATGACCCATATGCAAAAGGGTATCCTGCTGTACACAAGCTATTGGGGCTACAGCGGAACCAAATATTACGTACCCACCGATGAGGAGCTGCAAAAGCTCCTCTCGGCCTCCGACGAGATCCTGCTGATCCCCATCGCCGCCTTCAACCGCTACAGGGACGAAAATGGCAACGAAAAGCAGGTCCTGGACGAGCATACCCTGTCCTCCATGACTCCCGATATGGTGGGGGATCCCGCCATGCTGGAGACCATCAAGGCCGAGTATGCGCCCCGTGTGGAGACTTATCTCCGTGCCAACTTCCATATGGACGACTACGTGGAGGACGCCGTGGCCTATGCCAGACGGCTGGTGAAGCTGAACCCCGCTGTGAAGCTGTGGTTCTCCGTTCCCCACGAGGGCTGTCTCCACGCCCTGACCCATCTGTTTGCAGATGCCTGGGTGTACGCTGTTCACCGTGTGAAGGAAGTTTTAGAGCCTGAGATCTGGGAAAACAACGTGCAGGGCATCTACTTCTCCTTGGAGGACATCGTCACCGCCTACTACACCAAGTTTGATCCTGCCTGTCCCCGGGAGGATTTCCACAGCCCCATGGTGTATTCCATGCGGAAGGTTTCCCAAGTCGCCCACAGCTACGGCAAGGAATGCCTGTGGATCCCTTACTATCACGGTGCCGCCTGCTCCCATACCAATCTGGGGCACGTGGTCAACCGCACGGACATCTTCGACACCGTTATCATCCAGCCCTCCTATTTCTTCCGCGCAGAGCGGACACCGGAGCTGGGCATCGTGGCGGAATGTGTGAGACAGCAGCAGGTCATCGATACCGACGGCAGTGTGATCGGCGGGGAAAAGACCTCCAAAACCGTCATCGGCTTCGAGATGGAGATCGATCATCAGTTCTTCGACAAGGAAGATTACAAGGAGCGTTACTTCGCTTACGAGAAGGCCTTCGGTGAGTTCGTAGGGAAGTATCCCACCGCCTACTACGCAGGCTGTCCCGACACCGCCGTGAAGGTAGCAGACCTGATGAAGAAGTTTTTACAGCAATAAATGCAAAGAAAGAAGCGTCGATTTGACGCTTCTTTTTGCTTCGCTTATTTCTTTTTCTTTCTGATCATCCACACCGCAAGGCCTGCCAGAAGGACGACTCCTGCCCCGACGGGGAGCAGAATTTTCCAAAGGCTGGTTTTTTCTGTGGGGAGAGGGGTAGGCGTTGTGCTTTCGGGGAGGCTTTCTGCCTTGCTTTCCCCTTCGCTTTCCGACTCCGAGGTCTCGGTCTCAAGATAGGTTTCCTTGTAATAGGCGCTTTCCGTGTAGGTCTTCAACATTTCCAGCATAGCCCCTGCTTCGGAATTGTAGAAGGGGTAGGGATAGCCCTTGGTGCCGAAGGTGGTGCGGATCATACGGATATACGTCTCCAGCCGTTCGTAGTCACCCATGGTGGCCGCAACCCCTGCGATGGATGCCCAGGGGAAGGTGTCTCCCGTTTTCAAGACCTGCCAACCCTTTGTCTTGGTGCCGAAATGACGGTTGAATTTCTCGTAAAGCGCCGCTGCCCGTTCCCCGGCGGGGTCGATCACCCCTGCGGAGATGGGATACAGCTGGGCGGCGGCGTCGGGATAAAAAATATTCCAATCGGGCTTTGCAGGCTTGTTGCCGTCGGCGAAAACGTAGGGATAGTAAGCTCCGTTCTCTTCGGACCAGAGATGCTTTTCAATGGCGGCCTTCACCGTCTCCGCAAGACCTGCCAGCTCCTCTGCCAAAGCCTTGTCGCCGTAGAGCTCCTCCAACAGCTTGGAAGCCGCCACAAGTCCGTCGTATACCTCGCAGTTGTCCATCAGGTAGCAGACCATGTAGTTGGGCTTGGCACCCGTCAGCCCCAGGGCGGGAACGTAGGTGGATCTCAAGGCGTTCAGCACCCGCAGAACCTCCTCCTTCTTGTCTGCCAGGAAGTCTCCGCCGTAGTTTTTGTGGTATTCGTACAGCACCCGCAGGAAGCAGGCGGCGTAGGAATCGGTGGAATCGTAATCGTAGGGATTGTCTGCAGGGTTCATGGTGTATTGATGGGCGTGGAACTGACGGACGGTCACCTCCACGATATGATCCTTGTCCTTAGGATCCACAAAGCAATAGTAGTCGTAGACCGTACCGTCCACACCGTTGATATCGGCGGTTTTGTCGTTTAAGTGGGCAAAATACCAGCCGATGAACCGCTCTGCAGACTCCTTTGCTTGCTCCGGGGAGGCCTTCAGCATTCCCAGAATGGAAAGCTGGGAAAAATAGGGCACGATCTTGGCAAAGGGCCATTTGGTATACACCTCCGGGGCAACGCCGTCCACCGTCTCCAGATGAGAGGTGTCCGTCACCATCGCGGAAGTGGGTTTACTCATGGGGAAAGCCCCGTTTGCCAGCACCAGACCGTCGATGTATTCCGTCAGATCGGAAATCTGTTCCTCTGCCACTTCGTTCACTCCTTTTTGCGCGCTAACCCCCGTGAGGGGAACCACCGTCAAAAGCAAGACCGCCAATGCTCCCACCGTCAGTCGTTTGAACAATCCTTTCATACGCAGACCTCCATGTCGTATCTATTTGCATCAATTATAGCATAGTTGGTTTTTTCTGTCAAGAAAAATGCCCGCCGAACGGAATCGTTATATTTTTTGCAAAAACAGTTGACAGAACGAATGTTCCGTGATAAAATGTTTTGGACAGAAAAGGAGGTATGTTCGAATGGATATTTTGATTGCCGGACAAGTGATTGACGAAAATATTGAGATTTTGGCGTTGGAAGAGGAGGGGTTGATGGATATTGAGCCGCTTTCGGGCTTGAAGAAGATCCACACCCTTTGGATGGGGCATAATTTTATCACGGATGCAACCCCCGTCAGCAAGCTGACCACGTTACGGATCTTATCCTTTTGGGATAACAAATTACAAGATATTTCACCTTTGGCGGGGCTTACCGAGCTGGAGGAATTGGGCCTGGGGAACAACGGCTTTCGGGACGTGTCACCCTTGCGGAATATGAACAAGCTGGTGGAGACGGATCTGGAGCATAATCATATCTCTGACCTTACACCGTTGGCAAACCTCGCTTCTATCAAACGGCTGTACCTTTCCGATAACGACATCACGGATATCTCGCCTTTGAAAAACCTTACAACGCTGAACGAGCTGGGACTGTATCAAAACCGCATCACCGATCTGACACCGCTTTACGGTCTGAAAGAACTGAAAAAGTTAGAGTTGGCGGGGAATCCGTTGACAGCGGAGCAGATCCAAGACTTGCGACAGGCTTTGCCGGGATGTGAAGTGATTTTGTAAACAGGCGGCCAAACATTTCCTTGACAACCCACGCCGTTTATGCTAAACTGAAAAAAACGCTTAAAGGAGACTTACACAATGGCAGGAAGCGGAAAGATTCAATATTTGCTTCACGACGAGCTTGCGCAGCTTTCGGAAGAGGGCAGAGAGATCGACCGTGAGGTTTGGAAAAAAGAGATCGAAAAATGCGGCAGTGACCGCGACAAGCTGATGGCGGTCTACGAAAAACTGCAAGCTCTTCCCATGCGGACGGACTACCCCTACGAGGAACCCAGCGCCCTTGCGGACATCAAAAAGGCAAGCAAGGCGGACACCCTTCCTGCAGACAAATTTGCACCTGTGGACCTCACCTACTTCCACGGCGCATGGCTGGGGAGATGCGTCGGCTGTGCCTGGGGTCAGCCCTGCGAGGGCTGGGCAATGCCCGACATCCGTAAGTGGTACAAGGAAGCAGGGAAGTATCCCGTATCCTACTTCTTCCCCGCACAGTCCGGGGAGAACCGCAAGGAGCATTTCAGCACCGACGAGAATATCAACGGCATGGGCTTGGACGACGACACCCGCTTCACCGTGCTGAACTATCTGCTTTTGAAGGACAAGGGCTTCGCCATGGACGCTTACGACGTGGGCAATATGTGGTCCCACAAGCTACCCTTCCGCTTTGTGTTCACCGCAGAAAGCCAGGCATACCTGAACTTTATCAACTGCGAGGAGATCACCCCCTGGGGCAAGCCGGAGAATCCCGAGGAAGTCATGAAGGTTGCAAAGACCGCCACCTACTTGAACCCCTACCGTGAGTGGATCGGGGCGCAGATCCGCGCCGACGCTTTTGCCTACGTTTGCGCAGGTATGCCCGTGAAGGCTTCCGAGCTGGCTTTCGTGGACGCTTCCTTCTCCCACGTGAAGAACGGTATCTACGGCGAGATGTTCTTTGCCGCCATGATCGCCGCCGCCTTTACGGAAAAGGACGTGGAAAAGTGCTTCGACATCGCCATGGCAACCATCCCCGCAAACTGCCGTTTCGCCGAGGAAATGAAGTGGGCAAAGAAGCTGGCGGAATCCAACCTGAGCAGGGAGGAGCTGATGGACACCCTGTTTGAAACGGGGAAGAAGTACAGTTGGGTACACACCATCAACAACGCTACCTTCTGCATCGCCGCCATTATGCGCTACCGAAACGACTTCCGCGGTGCGGTAGCCTTCGCCGTGGAATGCGGCATGGATACCGACTGCAACGGTGCCACCGTGGGCTCCTTTATGGGCGCTCTGCTGGGCAGAGAGGGCATTCCCGCCGACCTTGCGGAGGCTATGAAGGATCAGTTCACCGTGGGCGTGACTCCCTACGACAATTACTCCATCAAGGCCTTTGCGGAAGAGGTCAAGGCATTGCACGAAAAACTGAACGGCTGAGATTACAAGGGGACGCCGTCCCCTTGACCCCTGCCAAAGGGATCACATCCCTTTGGAAACCGGATAGAATAAAAACGATAAGACTACCCGCAAACAGTGTTGTTGCAACGGCTTCGTAGATTCCCATCATTGAGCAGCAAAAAGCCTCCCCTTAGTAAGGGGAGGGGGACCACCGCAGGTGGTGGAAGGGATTGACCACGCAACGTTTCTATGGCTTTCGTTATACAACAAGAGCGACGCTTTTCACAGCGTCGCTCGTTTTTTCATTCTTCGGGAGTTTCTTCGGAAGCTTCCGCAGCAGCTTCTTCCTCTTGGGGAAGCTCCGATTCCTCCACCGTCTCCACCTTTACGGAGGCGAACTTGGGGGTGTAGGCTTCCTGTGCCGCCTTCTTCTTCGACCTGCGGTAAAGGAAGATCATCCCCACGATGGAAGCCACCACGGAGACTGCGCCGATGAACACGGAGATCTTGATGGTCTCGCCCAGCCAGCCCTTGAACAAATACAGGCTGTCGGTACGGAGCATCTCGATCCACATTCTGCCAAAGCCGTACCAGCCAAGGTAAGTAAAGAGGATCTGTCCGTCGAACTTTTTCTTTTTGTAGAAAATCAGATAGATCAGCAGGATCCCCACGAAATTCCACAGGGATTCATACAAAAAGGTGGGGTGGGCCACGGTCACCCTGCCTAAAGAATCGGTGATCTCCATGCGCCAGGGCAGGTTTTCCACTCCGGGGGAGTAGCCGTAGGCCTCTGCGTTCATAAAGTTGCCCCATCTGCCGATGGCTTGCCCGATCATCACCGCGGGTGCCGCCGCATCCATCAGCTTCAAGGTGCTCAGCTTGGTGATGCGGGAATAGGTATACACGGTGATAATGCCGAAGATAATGGCGCCGTAAATGGCAAGACCGCCTTCCCGAATGTTGATCATCTTCAAGAAATCTCCCTGATAACGATCCCATTCCGTCACCACGTACATCACACGGGCGCCGACGATGGAAACCGGCACGGTGATCAACGCCAGGTTGTACAGATGGTCCTCGGGAAGACCCTCTTTTTTGCTGGCGTAGCGGTAGAACATAAACAGGGCAAGGCAGATACCGATGGTAATGAGAATGCCGTACCATTTGACCTCAATGCCCGCAATGGAAAAAGCCACGGAGTTGATCTCAAATTCCAGCCCTAAGCCGGGGAATGCTACGGTATGCATATCATTCATCCTTTCCTTCTTTGGGATATACCACGCTCATGGCACAACGGTCGGTGCGAACGGTATCCTTCAGAACCTTCCACGCCTCTTCATACCCGATCTTGGAAAGGCAGGCGGAGTAGGACAGATAGTCCCCGCCGTTCTGCCAAAAGGTCATGAAGGTGTTGGCAATGTCGTCGGTGGAATCAAAATTGAACAGGTTGTTGGCGTAGACCACACGCTTGGCAGTCTCAAACTCCTCGCGGGTGAAGTAGATCTCTCTCCGCTTGTCGATCTCGGCACAAACGGCGTCCTTCAAAGCGTAGGGCTCGTTACAGTAGGCGGAAACCTCCGTAAAGGCCGCGGTACGCTCCTGGGCGTATGCCCCGCCGAACTTATCGCTGATCAGGCCGCTTTCGTACAGTCGGTTGTAGAATTCCCCGGATTTTCCAAAGAGTAGCTGCATATTGATGGCGTTTGCCGCGGAAATGCGGATCCGCTCGTCGGGATCTTCTGCGGGAATATCCTTGAAGCCGATCTCTACGATGGGCTGAGAGATCTCAAAAAAGCCTTCTGCGTAGGGACAGTTGATCTCCTCCGGCTCTTCCGGGAAGACACGCTCCACCTCCACCACAGGGGCGACTTCGGTGAGCATTTTGTCGCAAACGGCGTTCACCTGCTCGGGAGTCACGTCGCCGCAGACGATCAGAACCATGTTCCGCAGGTTGTAGAAGGTGTCCGTACAACGGTAAAGCATTTCGGGGGTGATCCGGGCAATGGATTCCCGCGTGCCCACGATGCTGCGGCGTACGGGATGGTTTTTATAAAGACATTTCAGCAAGTTAAAGAACACACACCAGCCGGGGTTGTCGTCGTACATGGCGATCTCTTCCCCGATGATGCCCTGCTCCTTCTGCACCGTCTCCTTGGTGAAATAAGGGTGGGAAACGAAGTCCAGCAGGATCTCCAGATTCTCGTCAAAGCCCTCTGTACAGGAGAACAGATAGCAGGTGCGGTCAAAGGAGGTAAAGGCGTTGGCGGAAGCCCCCGTCAAAGCGTAACGGGTGAAGGCATCCACGCCGTTTTCGTCCTCGAACATCTTATGCTCCAAGAAATGTGCCACGCCGTCGGGAAGCTCCAGATAATCCTCGTCCTTTGCAGTCTTGAACTTGCAGTCAATGGAGCCGTAGCGAGTGCCGAACATGGCGTAGGTGGCGGAATGCTTCTTGGGGATCACGTAGATGGGCAGACCGCTTTCATGCACACGGTAAAAATACTGCTCTCCCACGGTGCTGTCGCAAACCTTTTGGAAGTTACTCATGCTGTAGCACCTCCTTCCAGGAAATACACGGTGTCCAGGCGGATGCTGTTTGCTACCTTCACCACGTCCTCGGCGGTCACCTGCTCCATAGCTGTGATGGCATCCTCGGGGGCGTCGTACCGTCCCGTAGAGATCCTGCCAAGATACCAGGAGGCGATGGCGGCGGGGCTGTCCGTGATCTCGCGGTAACCGTTCCGCAAGGAAAGACGGGCGTTTTCCAGCTCCGATGGGTCGATATGCCCCTGCTTCAGATCCTCCAGCTGTTCCAAAACGGCGTCCAGTGTCTTCTGCTTGTTTTTTTGCTCAATACCGCTGACCACCATCAAAAGCCCCTTCAACCCGTCGGGGAAGCTGGAGCAATAGTAGCAAAGACTTTGCTTTTCCCGCACGTTCATAAACAAACGGCTGTTGGGAGACCCGCCGAATATTTCGTTGAACAAGGCCATGGCGGGGAAGTTCCCCTGCTGCAAGGCGTATTCCGTGCGGAATCCAAGGGTCATCTTGCATTGGGAGATCCGCATTTGCTCCGTTACGGTGCGGGATTCCTTGGGAAGAGAACCCAAGATGGTCTTGGGGAAGGAAGCCTCGCGGGGGGCAAACTGCAAATAGCTCTTGCAAAGGGAGGCAACCTCCTCTTCGCCCTTTCTGCCCACGTAAAACATCTCTATCTTGGCACTTGCCAGCAGACTCTTGTAAGCTTTCCAAAGGACTTCGGGAGTGAGGGCGTTGACGTCCTCAAGATCGCCGCCGTGATCCACGGCGTAAGCTTCGCCCTCGCACATGATCTCCACACAGCGAGTCCTTGCGTAGGCGGTCTTGTTGTTGATCCGCCCACGGATATCGTCACACAGGTTCTTCTTTTCCTGCTCTACGTATTCGTTTTTGAATACACCCTGTTCGGTGTAGGGACGGAAGATCAGCTCCTGCATAAGCTTCATTCCCTCTGCAAGGATCTCCATTCCGTCAAAGGCAAAGCTGTCGTCAATGGCGGTGAGCTCAAAGGTCACTACCTGGGCTTCCCCCTTCTTCTGCACGAAAGCGCCAAGGCCAAGAGAATACAGGGTATCCTGCTTCTGATTCAGCGCCTGCATGGTGGGGTAGCTTTCCGTACCCCGCATCAACACGTCGGTCAAAAGGGAGTAGGCGGAAGCCGTTTCCTTCTGCAAGGGAACGAACAGATTCACGGTGAAGAAGGCCGTCTTGAAGCGGTCCGTGGTCACCGTATTCAGGGCAACGCCCTGCTGTAATTCGGTTCTGCAAAGCTTCATGAAGCGTCGGTTCCTTCCTTTTGGTAAATAAACTCGCCGCCCACAACGGTGGCTTCCACGTTGATGTTTTCGTCAAAGATGGCCAGATCCCCGCGGTAACCTGCCTTGAGCACACCCCGCTCTTTGATACCAAAGAGTCTTGCGGGGGTGGCGGTCATCATGCAAACGGCGGAGCAGATATCCGCCCCTGCCAGATCCTTCATGTTCCGTACCAGACGGTCTGCGGTGGCAACGCTTCCCGCAAAGGCCTTACGGTCGGGCATTTTTGCCACGCCGTCCTCGATAAAGCATTCCTGACCGTTTTCCAAAGAGCCAAGAATGGTCTTGCCCTCCGTCTGCCCTGCACCGCGCATGGCGTCGGTGACCAAAACAGTTCTGTGAACTCCCTTGGAGCGGTACACCAATTGCAACAAGGTGTCGGGCAGATGCTTACCATCGGCGATGATCTCCACGGTGAGGTCGTCGTAGAGATACCCCGCCTCGATGAGACCGGGATGACGGTAACCGTCAATGCGGACGATGGTGCTCATGCCGCTGTAAAAATGGGTGAGATGGGTATATCCGTGGGAGAGGGCCTCCTTTGCCACGTCGATGGTGGCGTTGGAGTGACCCATGGAGGGATACACACCACGCTTTCTCAGGGTGTCGCCCAGCTCCATGGCACCGTCAAGCTCGGGAGCCACCGTCCAGCGGACGATACAGCCCTCTGCCGCATCCAGCACCTTGTTGTAGTGGGCGGGGTTGGGGATCTGCAGGTATTTTTCGTCCTGCGCTCCCTTCTGATCGGCGGAAAAATAAGGGCCCTCCAAGTGCATACCGTAAAGGTAAGCCCCGTTGTAAGCGGTGTTCTGCGCCTTCTTCAGGGTGACGAAGGATTCAAACAGCTCCTCGTCGGGACAGGTCAAGGTGGTGGGCAGAATGGTGGTGGTGCCGTGCTTTCCGTGGAGAGTGGCCGCCCCGATAAAGGCCTCCAATGTGCCGTCCATGTAGTCGTACCCGCCGCCGCCGTGCTGATGCACGTCGATAAAGCCGGGAGAGATGTACTTGCCCGTGTAATCGTGGATCACGTGGGAGCCGTCGTCCTTGCGGCGCACCCCTGCGTAGGTGATCACGCCGTTTTCACAGCAGATCTCTCCGTTTTTGATCACAGCGTTGGGGAAGATCAGATTGCCGATAAATTTCCGTTTCATAAGCCGTTTTTTCCTTATACCTGTTTGATGATCAGCGCCACAGCGTGGGAGGCAATGCCTTCCTCCCTGCCGGAAAAGCCCAAATGCTCTTCCGTGGTGGCCTTCACGTTTACTTGTTCCGTCTCGATCCCCAGACAAGCGGCGATGTTTTCCGCCATGGTGGGGATATGGCTTGCCAGCTTGGGCTTCTGGGCAATGACGGTGGCATCGATATTTCCCACGGTATAGCCCTTTTCTGCCAAAAGCTTGCCGCAATGCTTCAGAAGCAGAGTGGAATCAATGCCCTTGTAGGCGGGGTCGCTGTCGGGGAAATGCTTGCCGATGTCTCCCAGCCCTGCGGCGCCCAGCAAGGCATCGCACACGGCGTGCAACAGCACGTCCGCATCGGAATGACCCAAAAGACCCAGGGCGTGGGGGATCTCCACGCCGCCCAGGATCAATTTTCTGCCTTCCACAAGGCGGTGAACGTCGTAACCGTGGCCGATTCGTATCATACGCTTTGCTCTTTCGCTTTCTCCACCAAGAGGATCGCTCTGGCGAGGATAATGTCCTCCTTGGTGGTCAATTTGATGTTGCGGGGATCGGTATGCACGTATTCCACCGTCGCTCCCGCCGCTTCCAGCATGGAGGTCTCGTCGGTAAAAACGCCGCCCTTCTTGGTGGCCATGGCGTATGCCACGGTGTAGCCGTCCTTTTTAAAGACCTGGGGCGTTTGCACCGCCAGCAGATGATCCCGCTTGGGGGTGTAAATGGTTTTGTGCTCCGTATCCACGAATTTGACAGTGTCCGTCACAGGTGCACAGGCCGTGGCCGCCCCCGTCTTTTTTGCCCCTTCAATGACGGCGGAAATGATCTCGGGTGTCACGAAGGGACGTGCGCAATCATGCACGCAGGCGTAGGAAACGCTCGGGGACATCTGGCACACGCCTGCAAAAACAGATTCACTGCGGGTCTTGCCGCCTTGGCAGTAGCGGATGGGAATGGGGGTGGTGTAACGTCCCGCCAAAAGGCGTAAACGGGGAAGATTCTCCCCGCCTACCACCACGATCTCCTCCACGGGGGAGGCAAGAAACGCCTCCAATACCCGTTCGAACAAGGTTTTACCGTTTAATTTGATCTCCGGCTTGGAGACCCCGCCCATTCGCGTACCGCTTCCCGCGGCAACGATGATCCCGCAGACGGAATCAGTCTTGGTATTCATAACCGATGGTGAACGCCTTGGCGTTCATTTCCCCCAGCTCGGGCTTCGCCTTGGGGGAAGCGGCGCGGAGACTTTCACGGAAGTAGTCTCCGTCAAACAGCCCGGTCTCCTTCATCAGCTTGCCCAGCATAATACAGTTTGCCAGCTTGGGGAAGCCGTTTTCGTTTGCCAGCTTGGTAGCGGGCACACCGCAGGACTTGATGTCGGTACGGATCTCATCGGGAGTGACCAGAGAGGAATCGTACACCACGGTGCCGCCTTTTGCTACCTTGGACACGAACTTATCGTAAGAGGGCTTGTTCATAGCCAACAGAATGTCGGGAGTGGTGACCAGGGGAGAGCCGATGGGCTCGTCGTCGATGTTCACCGAGCAGTTACAGGTGCCGCCCCGCATTTCGGGACCGTAGGAGGGGAGCCAGCTGACTTCCTTGCCGTTCTTCATGCCTGCCACGATCAACTGCTTGCCGGCAAACAGAATGCCCTGTCCGCCGAAGCCTGCCAAAAGAATGCCTGCCATCAGTTCTGTTCCTCCTTCGTAATATCCTTATAAACGCCCAAGGGGTAGTGGGGCATCATGTTCTCACGCAGCCACTCCAGCGCCTTCTCGGGAGAGAGACCCCAGTTGGTGGGGCAGGTGGAAAGCACTTCCACGATGGAAAGCCCCTTCTTTTCCTGCTGGAGGGTGAACGCTTTCTTGATAGCCGCCTTGGCCTTGCGCACGTTCTGCACGGTGTCCACCGCAACACGTTCTGCGTATGCGGTGCCGTCCAGAGTAGCCATCATCTCGCAGACGCGGATGGGGTTGCCCTGGAGCTTTTGATCTCTGCCGTAGGGAGAGGTGGTGGTCACCTGTCCCAGCAGGGTGGTAGGCGCCATCTGGCCGCCGGTCATACCGTAGATGGCGTTGTTGATAAAGATGATGGTAATATTTTCCCCTCTTGCGCCTACGTGGACGGTCTCTGCCGTACCGATGGCCGCCAGGTCACCGTCGCCCTGATAGGTGAACACGGTGAGGTCGGGGTTGGAGCGCTTGACACCGGTGGCCACTGCGGGGGCTCTGCCGTGTGCCGCTTCGATCATATCACAGTTGAAATAATTGTACGCAAAAACGGAGCAACCTACGGGAGCAACGCCAACGGTGGTGCCCTCCACGCCCAGTTCGTCAATGACCTCAGCCACCAGACGGTGTACGATGCCGTGGGTACAGCCGGGGCAGTAATGGAAGGGAACGTCCGTCAATGCATGGGGTTTTTCAAAAACGATCATCAGTTGTCACCTCCAACTGCTTTCTTGATATGGACGAGGATCTCGTCCGGGGTGGGGATCATACCGCCGGTTCTGCCGAAGTGGGAAACGGGCTTTGCACAATCGATGGCAAGCTTTACGTCGCCCAGCATCTGACCCATGTTCATCTCCACGGACAGGAATGCAGAAGCGGTTGCGGAAAGTGCCTTCAGCTCCCCCGAGGGGAAGGGCCACAGGGTGATGGGACGGAACAACCCCGCCTTGATGCCCTGTTCTCTTGCCATACGCACGGCAGTCTTTGCGATTCTTGCGGTGATGCCGTAGGCCACCACCACGATATCGGCGTCCTCGGTGAGATAGGTATCGTACTTGACTTCCTTCTCCTCGATCTCCGCATAGCGCTCAAAACGGTCCAGAACGGTCTGCTCCAATTCCTCGGGAGCAATGTACAAAGAGTTCACCACGTTGTGCTTTCTTGCATTCTTGTGGCCGTTGGTTGCCCAGGTCTTTGCGGGGATCTCTCTGGGGGTATGTGCGCCGAAGTCAACGGGCTCCATCATCTGTCCCAAAGCACCGTCTGCCAGGATCATACAGGGCATACGGTAGATGTCCGCCAGATCAAAGGCCTCTCCGGTAAGGGATGCCATCTCCTGCACGGAGTTGGGTGCCAGGACGATAACGTGCTGGTCGCCGTGACCCAAGCCGCGAATGGCCTGGTTATAGTCGGACTGGGCAGGCTGAATACCGCCAAGGCCGGGACCGCCTCTCTGGACGTTTACCAGCACGCAGGGCAGGTCACTGCCGATGATGTAAGAGATGCCCTCGCTCATCAGGGACACGCCGGGAGAGGAGGTGGAGGTGATGCAACGGCTTCCCGTAGCGGCGGCGCCGTAGATCATATTGATGGCGGAGACTTCACTCTCTGCCTGCAAGCACATACCGTCTCTTTTGGGCAGCTGCTTTGCCATATATTCCGCAAGCTCGGTTTGCGGGGTGATGGGGTAGCCGAAGAACAGCTTACAGCCTGCACGGATGGCAGCTTCGGCCAAAGCTTCGTTCCCCTTCATTAACAATTTCTCGCTCATGATGGTTTTCTCCTTCTTGTGGGTTTACACGTTTTTCTCGACGGTGATCACCAGGTCGGGACACATGGTTGCGCACATGGCACAGCCTAAGCATTTGTCCATTTCCTGCACACCTGCGGGGTGATACCCCTTGGCATTGAGAAGCTTTTCTTCCAATGCAATGATCTTCTTGGGGCAAGCCAGGACACACAGTCCGCAGCCCTTACAAAGATCGGTTTTGAACGTTACTCTGTTCATAACAAAGGCCTTTCTTGGGTTTTCTCTATGGATTTTTGTTTTTTCTTTTAAAATAATTTTCTGGTCACGTCCCGAATGGGAACGCCGCCTTCGGGCAGATTCTCCGGGAAGGCGGTGACCGCCGCCAGGGGAAGCCCCGTCAGACGGCAAAGCTCTTCGCAGGAAGCGAAGGAAGCCTCCACGTCCTCTTTTGTGGTCTCCGCTCCCAAATTGGAGTTGTTGATGATGCCGCAGAACCGCATACGGGAGGATCCTTCGATCTCACGCAGCATTTCCGCCGCGGCACGGGGGTCGGAGATATATGGGCGGTAGTAATTATACACGTAGTACATGGAATAGCCGCAGCTTTCGTACTTGTCGTGATGAACGCCCAACGCCGTGGCACCGTCCCCGTCGCCCCCCACGTCGATGACGGCACATTCATCGGTGACGAATACCGAGCCGTATTCCTTGGGCAGGGAAGGGATGTCCACGTTGGTGTTGGCAAATTCCGGGAGGATGGGGCGCACCCCCGCCTCCTTCAGTTGCTTTTCGTTGTCTGCGGAGCGGAAATAGGGGTTCACGATGTCCAGATCCACCAGACAGCATTTTTTGCCCTCTTCTGCCAGGGCAAGGGCCAGGTTCACGGCGATGTTGGTCTTGCCGCAACCGAAATGTCCCGCAATCACGGTGATGCGGTTTTGCAAAAGTCGTTTCATGGGTCTTAAAGTCCTCGGATGAGATCCCCCGCCTTGGCGCTTTCTACCCGCAGATAGAAGGGCATACGGGGATGCTTGGTGTCGCTTATGGGGTTTTCGTCCTTGTCAAACAGCTCCGTCACGGTGATATCCCGCCCGGTGGTACCGGGAGATAACAGGTTGGCCTTGTCTCCGATCTGCATTTTGTTGAACTGCTCGCAAAGGGCAAGCCCCGTTTCGGGGTTGTAGTCCTTGACCACCGCCAAAAAGGCGCGGTCCTTCAGATACAGGTTGTTCCCCACGATGTTGGCATTTTCGTGAGGATTGCCGTAGAAATAGCCCGTGGCGTATTCCCTGTGGGAAACGCTTTCCACCTCCGCCATGTAAGCGGGGTTGAAGGGCTTGCCTTCGTAATAATCGTCCAGTGCCATACGGTATGCGTTGGTCACCGCGGCGGTGTAGTAGGCACTCTTCACCCTGCCTTCGATCTTCAAGGAATCCAATCCCGCTTCCACCAAGTCTCCGATATGATCGATCATGCACAGATCCTTGGAGGAGAAGAGATACGTCCCGTATTCGTCCTGTTCTGCGGAGATCACGTCCTCGGGACGCTTTTCCTCGTGGACGTAATACTTCCAGCGGCAGGGCTGGGCGCAGGCGCCTCCGTTGGCATCTCTCCCCGCAAAGTAGTTGGAAAGCAGACATCTTCCGGAATAGGAAACGCACATAGCACCGTGAATGAAGGCCTCCAGCTCCAATTCCTCGGGAATATTTTGACGAATAGCCTTGATCTCCGCCAGGGAAAGCTCCCTTGCCAGCACGATACGCTTCACCCCAAGGCGATGCCAGAAGCGGCAGGCGGCGGCGTTCACCGTGCTTGCCTGGGTGGAAAGGTGCAGTTCGGGATCCTTGGCGTTGGCCTTTACGCAATCCATCACCCCGGGGTCGGAGACGATGTAGGCGTCGGGCTTCAATTCGTCCGCCTCGGCGATAAAGCGGGGCAGGTCGCCGAATTCTCCCTCATGGGGCATGACGTTCACCGTCAAATAGACCTTCTTCCCCTTGCTGTGGGCGTAATCAATGGCGGTTGCCAGGGATTCTTTTGTAAAATTGTCCGCCGCACGGCGCATACCGAACCGCTCCAGAGCGCAATACACTGCGTCGGCACCGTAATCCACGGCAAAGCGGAGCTTATCGGGGTTTCCTGCGGGGGAAAGGATCTCGGGTTTTCTTCTGTCAGTCATTTGTTTCGTTTCCTGCCTTCAAGGCCTCGTTTTCCCGCTTGACACGCTCTACGTTCTTCAAATGCCCCGAGATGGTGGCGGCGTAATAGGTTTCGCCCAAATCGTTGCTGACAAAGAAGTATGCGTTCAGAGTGTTCCCGTCCTCGTCGTAGGGCGGTGCGGGGAACATAGCGGCAAGGATGGCATCCAGACCTGCGTTGCAGATGGCTCCGGGAGGCAGTCCTTCGTTGGTATAGGTGTTGTAGGGGCTGGGGAAGCTCTTGTCGATCTGAGAAGAGTCCTGAATACGGTCCATCCCCGCCAGCTCCAATGCGTATTGGATGGTAGCGTCGCTTTCCAGCAGGGGGAAATCCACCTTGTGGGAAAGGCGGTTGTGGAACACGTAGGAGATATACTCAAAGTCCTCCGCCGTTTTACCCTCTGCCTCCACCATGGAGGAAAGGGTCACGATATCGTCCAGGGTAAAGCCCTTCTCCTCACAGTAGGCGGCGTAGGTGGTCTTCCAATCCACCCAGACCTTGGAAGTGAAGTTGTTGAGAAGCTTGTTGATGGCAAGATATTCTTCGGTATCGGTATAGAAGTCGTAGGTGTCGGGGTAGAGGTAGCCTTCCAAACGGTACACACGGTCGGCATCCCATCCGTTTTCATCCAAAAGTCTTACGAATTCGTGCTTATAAGGGTAGTTGTTGATGGCTTCCACAAAGCCTTCCTTGGTGCCGATGCCGTTCTTCAAAAAGAGGGTGATGATCTCATCCACCGTAAAGCCCTCGGGAATGGTGAGGGTAACCACCTCCCGTTCCCTGTAGGGGGTGGTCAAAGATGCCAATAGCTGGATATAGTTCATGGATACGTTCAGGGTATGCTCCCCGGCGATGAAGGTGATCTCTTCGCCGTCTCCGGAATACTTCAGATACAGGGAGAACGCCCAGTCGTATTCAATGAGTCCGCTTTCGTACAGGATCTCCGCCACCTCTTCCTTGGTAGCGTTTTCCGGCAGGGTGATGGTGATCTCCGCATCCCCCTTGACCAGGGCGAACATATCGTTGCCCACGGTGAGAACGTAATAAGAAAGATAAGCCGTGATGATCAGCACGATCACGATATACAAAGCGGCCTTCAGCACAAAGCTCATTCCCGCCACGGCACGCCAAAGCTTCCTGATCAGCCTGAAAGGAAGGGGCAGAGGGGTGTCGTCTTCCTCATCCTCGTCCTCTTCTTCCTCTTCTTCCGTTGGAGGCGCTTCCTGCTCTTCCTCCGGCAAAGGAGGCTCGTCCCCGGAGCTTTCCGTGAAATGGGAGGAAAGACCCAGAGCGTCCTCCGAAACGGAATCCGCAAAGTGGTTCTCTACCGCACTTTCGGAGATTCCGAGAGAAAGCTCTTCTTCCGGTTGGGCGGAGTCTTCTTCCGCCATCAAATAAGCTTCAAGCTCATCGTAGGCGGGCATTTCCACTCGGGTCTTAGCCTCTGCTTCGGACACTTCTTCGGATGGCTTAGGCTCTACCACCAAGGTTTCGGCAAAGGTGGCAGGCTCTTCCGAGACTTCGGACGCAGCCTTTTTCTTCCCGCGGTATTCCGCAAGGATCTCTTCCAATTCATCTTTCGAGGAGCGACGTTCGTCTTGCATGGAATACCTCCTTTATTGGATCGCCGTGATCACCAGGAACACGGCCACAAGCACAAGGAACGTGGGGGAAAGAAAGACCTTCCCCAGGTTGATGCGGTTCTTCGGCGGCAGGGATTGCTCCGGCGGCTCCTCCGCAAATTTCAGATATTGCAATTCAATGCAATACAAAAGCAGGAACAGGGCCGCACCAAACAGAACTGCCAGCAAAAATCCTACGAAGAACGCACCGTTCTTCTGCATGATGATGTTTAAAAACTGATCGGAAGTGAAAACGCTCAGGGCGTTGTTCAGCAGATGCACCAGCATGGCGGGAATCACCGAGCGGGAAGCGGTGGTGATCACACCCAGCAAAATGCCCACGAACAGATATACGGGGAAATTGGTCACGGAAAAATGCAGCATGGCAAAACAGATCGCCGAGATCAGAATGGCGTTGCCCTGCCCCAAAGACCGATATTCCGCAAGGATCACACCGCGGAACAGCAACTCCTCACATACCGCGGGGATGATGACCATGGAAAGGAGCACACCCGCAAAGGAAAGCTCCCCGTCGCCTGCGGAAAGCCCTTCAAAGAAGGCGGGGGTGGAGACCGCTTGCTCTGCCACCGCGCGGTAGAAAAACTTGATCAGCAGGGTCCCAAGGATCAGCACGCACCCGCCGAACAGGGTCAGGGGGATGTGCCGCAGCTTCATGGGAGAGACCGGCATGGGGGTGGCCAACTTCTTCTTTTTCAGCAGGTAATACAGCATACAAGGCACCAGCAGTACCAGGATCTGCACCAGAGAAATGCTCAAAAACAGGTCGGCTACGTCGGTAGCACCTGCCAGCAGAAACCGCGAAAAGTGCATGGCGGCGAGGATAAAAAGCACCAACAGCGGTGCTGTGAACCGGGGCTGATCCCAGCGGATCTTCTTTTCTGCAGAGGGGATGCTTTCCATGCTCCGTCATGTCCTTTCGTAGTTTGTTGCGGAATGAAACTTATTCGTAGCGGGTCTGCTCCTTCAGAACGGTTGCCGTCTCGAAGCCGAACAACAGCTCTACCAGACGGAACCCGAATTCAAAGGAAACGCCCATACCTTCGGCGGTGACGAAAATATCGTCGTGCTCCACCTTCTTTCCGGTGCGGGTGCCTCCGGAGATCTCCTTCTCAAAGCCGGGATAGCAGGCGTACCGTCTGCCGTCCAGCAATCCCATCTTCCCCAAAACGGAGGGTGCGGCACAGATGGCAGCTACGTAAATGCCGTTTTCTGCGGCGTACTGCACCAAAGCCCGCACCGCAAAGCTGTCGCAAAGCAGTTCGGTACCCTTCAGCCCGCCGGGGAGAAGAACGCAGTTCAGGGAATCCTTGTCCAACTGATCCAGAGAAATGTCCGTTTTAAAGGTGATCCCGTGAGCGCCTGTCACAAATTCTTCGCCGTAGGCGGAGACCAGCAAAACGTCCCCTCCCGCGCGGCGTAACAGGTCTGCGGGGACCAAAGCCTCCGCTTCTTCAAAGCCGTCTGCCAATAAGATCGCAATTTTCACCATAAGGAAAAACCTCGTTTCTTTTTAGTGAGAGAGCAAAGCTTCCACAGCATGGAGGATCTCTCCATGGATGTCCTCACGAGTGCGGAGTGCCGTGCCCTTTGCACAGTCTATCTTTTTCCAGCCCAAGGCTTTTGCGGAATACAGCGCCGCCTTGTAGCTGTCGGACAAATGCCGTTTGTCGTTTTCGTGGATATCCGTCTCCCGCCCGGTTTGGGAGGAGCGGCTTTTGATGAGCGCTTCCGAGACCTCCGGCGGCACGCACAGGTACAACACCAGATCGGGCGCAGGCAGACCCATCTTCCCGTATTCCAGGTCGAACAGCCATTCCAGGAAGCCGTCGTAGTCCTCCTCGGGAAGCTTGGAAAGCTGATGCACCGCGTTGGCGGTGGTATAGCGGTTAGCCAGGATCACCGTTCCCGCTTCGTAGTCCTTTTTCCAGTCCAGCATGTAGGAGCAGTAGCGGTCCACCCCGTAGAACACCGAGGCGGCGTAGCCGTTCACCGCGTGGGGATCGTTCCCGAAGGCGCCCCCCAAATACAGCTTCACCGCGGCGCTCATCTTCTCGTCGTAGGTGGGGAAGGACACGGAACGGCAGGGGATGCCCCTTGCCTTCAAAGCCTCCTCCAGCAAGCGGGTCTGGGTCTCCTTGCCCGATCCGTCCAGCCCGTCCAGGGCGATGAGGATGCCTTTTTTGCTCTGCTTTCCCATGGGAAAATTCCACCTCCGAAAGAAAAAACTTCTTTAGTATAGTATTATACCACTTTACGGTGGAGATTGCAAGGGTTTCTCATAAAAATTCAAATTGCCGCAACAAAAAAACGGAACCGCTCTTTTGCGGTTCCGAAGGGAAGCTTATTCCGTTTTCTCCGAAGCGGGCTTTCCGTAATTCGTGTGATACCGATGGATCTCTCCTACCTGGGCTTCCGTGACGTACCCTTTGCTGTAGGCGTCGGAAAGAGACAGAAACTCTCCTTCGCGGTATACGGTCAGAATGAAGCTGGAGGAGTGGGAGAATAGATACCCTGCGATGTTCTTGGTCTCTATTATCTGCAGCAGAGTTTTCTGAAACAGTACCACGCAATCCCCGAAAGTGCCGTAGTATCGCAGGTTGCCGCCGCTTCCGTCGTCCCATATCGGCGTGCCGCCGAATTGCTTCTGCCAAGCGGCGGCGATCTCTTCCTTACCCTCGTTAGTCAGCGGGCGGAAGGGATCTTCCGGTTCTGCACTGCAGCTTGCCAAAAGGCATATGCCAAGGACAAGAAGGATCGAAAGGATCTTTTTCATAGCTGTCACCGTTCCTTTTTTCGTTTTCTCACTTTCATTCTACCACGGGAGATTCTTTTTGTCAACAAAAAACAGCGCCGCATGTTGCGACGCTGCCTGTCTTTAACGGTATTCCTCGGGTAAGAACTCTGCGGGGATGACGGACTGCAGGGTCTTGTAGAGATTTTCGATGGAGAACTTGCCGCCCTTGAGCGTGGTAGTGCCCTTCTTTTTTTCGTACCAGGTCACGCCATGCTCCTTTACCAATTCCTCGGTGTAGTCCTTCAGCTCGTAGATCTTAAAGTTGCGGTAGCCCGTGTCCTTTTCACCGTCTGCGCTTTCCTTGGTGTAGTGAAGCACCACGGGGGTCAGCAGGGGATTTTCAATGGTGATCTCACCGGTTTCGGCACTCTTGCGCACGTCAAAGGAAAGCATTCCCTCCAGCACGTTCAAAGCTCCCTGCATCCCGGAAACGAAGTTCCCCAAGGAATAGGTCAACAACATTTTGTGTCCGGTGATATCGTTGGTCACCCATTTCATAGGCTGTAAGCAATGGGAATGGGTACCGATGACCACGTCTACCTCCAATTCGCAGAACAGCTCGGCGTAGTTTCTCTGCTCCTGGTTTTGGGTGTAGCTGTCCTCATACCCCCAGTGAGCGGAGACGATGACCACGTCTGCCAAGGCGTGAGCCAACCCCACCTGACGGCGGATCAGCTCCTCGTTGAAGTAGGGGATGTAGGTATCGGAACGGCAAACGATGCCGTTGGTGGCGTAGGTGTAGGTCAACAGAGCGAAGGTGACACCCTCCTTCTCGTAGATCACGATGTTGTTGGTGTCCGCTTCGTCCTTGTAATAGCCCAGAGGGGTCATCCCCAGGGATCTGTAATAGGGGTCGGAATACTTCAGCAGTTTATCGTTGCCGGAATCCAGCATATGGTTGTGGGCCATGTTGATGATGTCCACGCCCAGCGTTGCCAGATCTCTCGCCACCGCAAGGGGGGTATTGAACTGGGGATATCCGTCGATCTTGGTACCGGGGCCTCCGGAGAGGGTCTCCTGGTTGATAAAGCAGATGTCCGCATTCTTCATGGTATCCGCCACGTATTCGTAAATGGGCAGGAAATCGTAGCCCATATCGTTGGTGGGCCAGGAATCGTAATCCACCTTGGTGCCGTTGGCGGCGGCGTAATACTCCATGCCCGCGTAGTATACGGAGGGGTGGATCAGGTTGTCCCCGCAGGCCACGAAGCTGAGCACCGTATCCACGGGATCCTCGGGCAGCTCAATGATATCGGGGGCGCTGGATTCCTCCACACTCTCGTCCGGGTCGGATTCCTCCACAGGCAGAGAGAGCTCCTCGGAGCTGTCTTCCCGGGGAAGGGAGCTTTCCGCAGAGCTTTCTGCCGCGGGGGGCAGGGAAGAAGGGGTGCTTTCCGTAGCGGAAGAGGAGGATTCTCCTCCCAAGGGATCTACAAAGGAACAGCCGCAACAAAGCACTACGATGCAGAGCAAGCAGGCTGTCAAGCGTTTGAATGGGAACATAGTCAAAACCTCAAAAAACAGGGATCTTTTTCTTGCCAATCAGTATACCAGTATTTTTCCGTAAAGTCAAGGGATTATTCTTGTATAAATTGTGAAAACATCCCCTGAGCACGGCTGTCGCAAAGGGCGGTGATCACCGTGCCGTTTTCCGTGTATTCCGTGTTGTGGACCGTGGCAAAGCGGTACACCTCCGCCGCCTTCCCCGCCTGTGCGTGGGAGAAGAACAGCTTCAAGACCTTTTTGCCTCCGTTCACCGTTTCCTCCAGCTTTTCCAGCAAAGTCTCGATCCCCTTGCCCGTGGCGGCGGAGATCTCCAGCACGTCCCCGGGGAACAGCCCCTTATCGGCATCGGAAACCAGATCGGTCTTGTTGTATACTTCAAGGATCGGCTTGTCTCCCGCACCCAATTCGCCAATCAGCTTTTCCGTCACGGCACGCTTGCGGGTGCGTTCTCCCGCTTCCTCGCTGCCGTCGGTGAGGCAAAGGATCACGTCGCAGTAGGTCAATTCCTCCAAGGTGGAGCGGAAGGCTCTTACCAGATGGGTGGGCAGACGGTCGATGAAGCCTACGGTGTCTGTCAAAAGCACCTCCGTGCCCCCGGGCAGGGTGAGCCTGCGGGTGGTGGGGTCCAGGGTGGCAAACAGCTTGTCTTCTGCCAGAATGCCTGCGTCTGTGAGTCTGTTTAGCAGGGTGGATTTCCCTGCGTTGGTGTAACCGATGATGGCCACGGTGGCCAGGCCGGAGCGCATTCTTTGGGAGCGCTTGATGCCTCTGGTGCGTTCCAGCTCGTCCAGCTCCGCCTCCAAGGCCTCAATGCGGCGGCGGATATGACGGCGGTCGCTTTCCAGCTTACTCTCGCCGGGACCTCTGCTGCCGATACCGCCTCCCTGACGGGAAAGCATTTTGCCCTTGCCCACCAGACGGGGTGCGGTGTACCGCAGACAGGCGATCTCCACCTGCAATTTCCCTTCCCCCGTAACGGCGTGAAGGGCGAAAATGTCAAGGATCAGCATGGTGCGGTCGATAACGCGGATGCCTACAATCTCTTCCACCGCGGCGATCTGAGAGGGAGAAAGCTCGTTGTCAAACACCGCCAAGGTGATGGTGGGATCGGCCTTCACCAGCTCCGCCACCTCCTCGCATTTACCGCTTCCGATATAGGTAGCCTTATCGGGATGAGGTCTGTTCTGGATCACCGTGGCGGCTACCTCGCCTCCCGCAGTATCCAACAGCCGCTCCAATTCCGCCAGGGAATTTTCGCATTCCGCGTCCTCTCTCCCCAGAGAGACGGCGATGAGTACCGCACGGGTGATCTCTTCTTTTTGTATGATGTTAGGTTCTGCCATAAAGATATCCTCCTTTGCAAAAAATAACGGCGCACAGATCCTGTGCGCCGCAATCTTGTTGCTACTGTAATGGGAAAAACTTACTTCAGGTTAAACTTCTTCTTGAACTTGTCAACACGTCCGCCGGCGTCAACAAACTTCTGCTTACCGGTGAAGAACGGATGGCACTTAGAGCAGATATCAACCTTCAGGTTCTCCTTAACGGACTTGGTGTTGTACACCGCACCGCAAGCGCAAGTGATGGTGGTGTTCTTGTAATCGGGATGGATGCCCTGCTTCATGATGGAATTCCTCGCTTTCTTCTTGGACCCGACATTTCCGGCGCCGGATCGATCAAATTTCATACGGGCGTCATTATAACACACAATTTTTTAAAAATCAATACCTTTTTCTGATTTTTTTGAAATTTTGCTTGCTTTTTTTCTCCCAATGGAGTATGATGAAGAAAACCTACGATAAAGGAAGTGTATTTTATGAAACTGACATACTTGGGCACCGCCGCCGCAGAGGGCTGGCCCGCATTGTTCTGCCGCTGTGAGTACTGCGTAAAGGCTTTGGAAAGAGGGGGCAAGAACCTCCGCAGCCGTTCCCAGGCTTTGGTGAACGACGATCTGCTCATCGATTTCCCTGCGGATTCCTTCTCCCATATGCAGCAGAACGGGCTGAACTTCTCCGCCGTGAAGAACCTGCTCATCACCCATTCCCACATGGATCATTTTTCTCCCACGGATCTCCATCTCCGTTCCACCAGCTACTACGCCCACAACCTCACCACCCCCCATCTCACGCTGTACGGCAACGAGCGGGTGATGAAGCTGTTGGAGCGTGAACGGATCACCCGCGAGGAAGAACCCAACGATACCGGCATCACCGCCGTGCAGGCAGAGGCATACAAGCCCTTTGCCGCGGGAAAGTACCGTATCACCGCTTTGCCCGCCTTCCACGCCATGAACGAGAAGGCCTTTGTGTACCTCATTGAAGACGGGGAAAAGACCCTGCTGTACCTCCACGACACCGGAGAGCTGTTCGACGAGGTTTACGACTACCTTGCCGCCAACAAGGTGCGTGCGGATCTCATTTCCTACGACTGCACCTACGTGGCTCTGCCCTCCGGCGGCGGTCACATGGGCTTGGATTCCTGCCCCAAGGTACGGGCAAGATTGGCATCCATCGGCGTTGCCCATGAGAACACCGTCCACGTCATCAACCACTTCTCCCATAACGGCAAGTTGATCCACGACGAGCTGGAGCCTGCGGCAAAGGAACTGGGCTTTTTGACCTCCTACGACGGCATGGTGGTGGAATTCTGAAGATGACTATGGAAAACATCGACCTTTTAAAAAGATCCAGCTATTATTACGATCTCCCCGAGGAGCTCATCGCTCAGACCCCGTCGGAAAAGCGGGACAGATCCCGTCTTTTGGTGCTGAACCGCGCAAACGGAGAGGTGACCCAGGGGCATTTCTCCGACGTGCTTTCCTATTCTAAAAAAGGGGATTGTTTGGTGATCAACGACACCCGCGTCATTCCCGCCCGTATCTTCGGAACGGCAAAGGGGAGAACGGGAGAGATCGAAACGGTGCTCCTTTCCCGGGTGGAAAGCGAAGAGGGCGAGGTCTGGGAAGCTTTGACCAAGCCCGGCAAAAAGACCCGTATCGGACAGATCGTGGAATACCCGGAAGGTCTTTCCGGGGAGGTCATCGGCATCCGTGAGGACGGCGTTCGGGTGATCCGCTTTACCTACCAAGGGGTGTTTTTGGAGGTTTTGGAGCGTATCGGGCTTATGCCTCTGCCTCCTTACATCAAGGCCCGCTTGGAGGACAAAAACCGTTACCAGACGGTGTACGCCCGTACCAACGGCTCCGCCGCCGCACCCACCGCGGGGTTGCATTTCACTCCCGAACTTTTGGCAGAGCTGGAGGCTAAGGGGGTTGAGATCGTCCGTGTGCTTTTGCACGTGGGGCTGGGTACCTTCCGCCCCGTCAAGGAGGACGACATCTTAGCCCACAAAATGCATTCGGAATACATCAAGGTCACTCCCGAGGCGGCGGAAGCTATCAACCGTACCAAGCAGAACGGGGGCAGAGTCTTCGCCGTGGGCACCACCAGCGTGCGCACGCTGGAGTCCGTCACCGGGGAGGACGGGGTGGTGAAGCCCTTCGAGGGGCATACCGAGATCTTCCTGTATCCCGGCAAAGAGTTCCACGCCGTGGATGGACTGATCACCAACTTCCACCTGCCGGAAAGCACTTTGATCATGCTGGTCTCCGCCTTCGCGGGGTATGAAAACACCATGAACGCCTACCGCTTCGCCGTGGAGGAACGCTTCCGCTTCTTCTCCTTCGGGGACGCCATGCTGATCGTGTGAATTTATGAAAGATTTTGGCAAGCTTCAATACCACTTTCGTCCGAAGAAGGGGTGGATCAACGACCCCAACGGGCTGGTGTACTTCAAGGGGTATTACCACGTGTTTTATCAGCACGCCCCCGATCATGAGATCCCCTGGAAGCAGCCCATGCATTGGGGACACGCCCGTACCAAGGATTTCCTGCACTGGGAGGAGCTTCCCGTGGCCCTCACCCCCGACCGTCCCTACGATACAGGCGGTTGCTGGTCGGGAACTGCCATCGTCAAGGACGATAAGCTGTACCTGTTCTACGCCGGCATTACGGAGGTCTCTACGGTGGCGGTGGCCGTCTCCGAGGACGGGATCCACTTTGAAAAATACCAACGGAATCCTGTGATCGCCACCTTCCCGCCAGAGGGAGGGCCGGATTTCCGTGACCCTGCCGTTAGCCGTATCGACGGCGTGTATTACTGCGTGGTGGCTTCGGGACATCCCGCCACCCAAACGGCAAGACTGCTGTTGTACCGCAGTGAGGATCTGCTGGATTGGACGTTCTGCTCTGTGATGGCGGAGTGGGAAGAATCCAAGTATGCGGAATGTCCCTCCTTTATGCCCGCAGAGGAAGGGTGCCTCCTCACCGCCTCCGTCTGTCCCTTGGAAAAGGAGCATTTCTTCTCCGTGATGTACGGAGAATTGAAGGACGGCCTCTTCACCGTGAAACACCGCGGTCAGGTGGACAAGGGGCCGGATCAGTACGCAGGACAGGCCTTTCGGGATCATTTGGGGCGAAATCTCTTGATCACCTGGATCCCCGGCTGGAAATACAGCGGCTACGCTTCTTCGGATATCGGTTGTATGTCTGTTCCCAGAGAATTGAAGCAGGAAAACGGGCGGATCACCGCTTACCCCATCCCGGAGCTTCAATATCTTTTGAAGGATGAAGACCCCTGCCTGCAAAGGACGGAGAACGGCTTTATTGTGGCGCGGGAGGGCAGAGAGCCCTTGGTGTACCGGGGCGAGATCCGCAGTCTGAAGATCCTGCGGGATGCTTATATTGCGGAGATCTTCGTCAACGGCGGGGAAGAGGTCTTTTCCGTTTTGCTGTAAAAAATCAAAATTCTCTCCTTTTCCTCTTGACATTGACCTTGGGTCAAGTGTTATACTGAGGGCGGAAAGGAGAGGATTTCTTTTATGGAGCAAAAGCTTTTGGATATCAATACGGTGTGCCGTATGCTGGGCACTACCTCCCGCACCCTGCGTTTTTACGAGGAAAAAGGGATCGTCCAAAGCACCGCAAGCCCCTTTTCCACCCGCAGACAGTACAGCATGGCGCAATTGGAGCAGATCAAAAAGGTGCTGGTACTGCGCTCCCTGGGTCTGCCCGTGGCGGAGATCAGAAAATTACAGCAGGAAAAGGGAGATCTGGGAAAAGCCATCTTAGAACGCCGTGCCAAGGTGATGGCTTCCATCACCACCAAGACCCGTGAGATCGCGCTGTTGAACGAGGCGTTGCAGATCATCGAGCGGGGTGGGGACGTGTTTGCCCCAAGGAAATCTGTAGAGGTGCAACGAAAGGAACGGCTGAAGACTGTGGAGGTGTTTTCCGATGCCTTTCTGGCAGGAGATCTGGAGACCTGTTACAGCTTCTTTGATGATGTTTTGCAGAAGGCGTTGCCCTTTGCGGACTTTGCCGCAGGTGCGAAGGAGACCTTGCGTCCGGTGGGAAGCTATGTCTCCCGCGGGGTACGGTGGACGGGATATCTGCCCGACACCGTCTACATCGAGCTGGAATACGAGAACGTGGGCGTCTACATTCAGCTTGTTTTTAAAGACCAATTGATCCAAGGGATCTGGATGAGCTATTACGAACCGAAGGAGAAGTGATCATGGCTTTTTTATACGCTTTGGCCGCGCAGACGAGACACTTTACCATGCCTTGGTGGATAGGCGCTATCCTTGTGGGCCTGGTGTTTCTGATCGCCCATCTTTACTGCGTGACGCGGAAATACCATTGTCCCAAATGCGGCAACACCTTCCGCGTAAAGTGGTATGCCTTTTCTACTTGGTATCACACAGACGATCGCAGAGTGGCAAAATGCCCCCACTGTAAACGAAAGGGATTCTGTAAGTATGATTAAAAGTGAGTTTTGATGAGAGAGCTCGAGAGAGAAACTTTTTTCGAAAAGTTTCTCTCTCGAAGACGTTCCTCCTCCCCACCAAACGTCCGCGAAAAAAGCGGGCGTTTTCTTTTTCTTCCACTTGCTTTTTGAAAAGAGTTGTGATATAATATAGTACTTATTATTGGATCGTGTGGAAAGTCATGGAAAAAATACCCGTCTACGCCGTGGTGGGTCCCACCGCCTCGGGAAAAAGTGCATACGCCATCCGTCTGGCAAAGGAGCTGGATGGGGAAGTGATCAGCGGGGATTCCATGCAGATCTACCGCGGCATGGACATCGGCACCGCCAAGGCGAGTGTAGCGGAACAGCAGGGTGTCCCCCACCATCTGCTGGACGTGGCGGAGATCACCGAGGGCTTCTCCGCAGGGCGGTTCATGGAGCTGGCAAAGGAAAAGATCGCCGAGATCCACGGAAGGGGAAAGACCCCCATTATCTGCGGCGGCACGGGACTGTATATCGAGCTGCTGCTTACGGGAAAACAGCTTTCCGAGAACACCGCCGATGAAAAACTGCGGGAGGAACTGTTGCAGTTTGCAAACGAACAGGGCAACGAAGCACTCCACGCAAGGCTTGCAGAGCTTGATCCTAAGTCTGCGGAAAATATCCACCCCAACAACGTGAAACGGGTGGTGAGAGCTTTGGAGATCGCCCTGACCACGGGAAACACCAAAAGCGAAGCGGACGAAAAGAGCAGGGAGGGGGAAAACCCCTACGATCCCACCATCATCCGCCTGACCTACGCCGACCGTGAGGAGCTTTACAAAAAGATCGATTTGCGGGTACGCGGGATGTTTGAGGAAGGCTTGGAGAACGAGGTGCGCACCCTTTGCGCAAAAGGCCTGCGGGAAACGCCCACCGCCTCCCAAGCCATCGGATACAAGGAGTTTTACCCCTATTTTGACGGCGAAATATCTCTGGAACAGGTGGAGGAAGACATCTGCCGCAATACCAGACGGTACGCCAAACGGCAGGAGACTTGGTTCTCCAGAATGCATTACGATAAGCTGATCACACTTTGAAATCACTGTAAACAGGAGGAGTCCCATGGCAAAGATCAAACATTTCTTTTCCCAGTTCGGCGTGACCGTGCTGTTGGTGACCCTCTGCTTTTATCTGATCATGCAGCTGACCGTGGGCATCGGCGAGGTTGCGGAGGTGGAGCATACCACCTACGTCACCGTGCGGGATACCGTCCAGCTGGAGGCTTACCTGTTCCGGGACGAGACTCCTGTGTACAGCGGTGCAGAGGGCATCGATTGCTTCTTGGTGGAGGACGGCGAGCGGGTAGCAAAGGATACCAACGTGGCATTGACCTTCTCCGAAGCGGACGACGCCGACGTGCAGGACCGTATTACCCGTCTGAATCGAATGATCCGTATTTTGGAGCTTTCCGATCTGGCGGAGGGCGCCCAGACCACGGATCTCACCATTCTGGATAAGAGTATTCAGAAATTGACGGTGGAGCTGCTCAGAGACGTTGCCGACGGGGATCTTACCGCCGCCTTGCGGGGGGAAGAGGCTCTGTGGGTGGAGATGAACCGCCGCCAGGCGCTTTTGGAGGAAGGGATCGATTATTCCGCTCAGATCAACCTGCTCAAGCAGGAACGGGCTGACCTTGAGGATTCCTTGACCGGCAGATCCGTGGCCGCCTTTGCTCCCTTTGCGGGGTATTACTACCAGACGGCGGACGGATACGAAAACGTGTTTACCATGAGCGAGCTGGAGAATTTGACGGTGGACAGCTTCGATGCGTTGCTGAAGTCCTCTCCCGATCAGGGGATCTTGAACCGTGCCTGCGGTAAGATGGTAAGCTCTGCGTGGTGGTACGTGGCGGTCTCTATGGACAAGCGTTCCGCCGGCGTGTATACGGAAGGGGCGAGCTATGAGATCGTGTTCCCCTTCTCCACCGGGATGAGATTGACCATGACCTTGGAGAAAAAAGCGGTGCAGACCAACCGGGAGAACGCAGTTCTTGTGTTCTGCTCCAACCAATTGCCCGAGGGCTTTGATTTCTCCCGCCGCCAAACGGTACAGCTGGTGACCAAGACCTATTCCGGGATCCGCGTCAGCACCGACGCTTTGCGCGTAGAGGACGGTGTTCTGGGCTGTTACGTGCTGGACGGTAACCACGTGATCTTCAAAAAGGCGGATATCCTCTACCGTGAAGAAGAGTTTGCCGTATGCCGCGTTCCCTATAACAGCGTCAAGGGCAATCGGGACGATAAAGCGTATATTTCCGACGAGTATATTTCCCTGTACGACACGGTGGTGATCTCCGCCGATGACCTGTACGTGGGAAAAGTGTTGCAGTAACGGAGGGTGTACTTTGAATACCCAGGCAGAGATCAAAGAAAAGATCGAAAACGTGCTGAAGGAGCTGGACGGCAGAGCAAGGCTTTTGTTGGCCACCAAGACCGTGCCGGCGGAGCTGATCAATTACGCCGTCACCTGCGGCACCACCCTCATCGGAGAAAACCGCGTGCAGGAGCTTTTGGAAAAATATCCTCGGCTGGACAGGGAAAAGATGGAGATCCACTTTATCGGACGTCTGCAAACCAATAAGGTGAAATACATCATCGACAAGGTCTCCATGATCCACTCGGTGGACAGCGTTTCCTTGGCAAAGGAGATCGAAAAGCAGGCCGCCAAGCACAATCTGACCATGAAGGTCCTTGTGGAGGTGAACATCGGCAACGAGCCCGGAAAGTCGGGGATCCCTTTGGAGGAAACGGAAGACTTTCTGGAGAGGATTGGGGAATTTCCCCACGTTCTGCCCTGCGGCTTGATGGTGATTCCTCCCAAAAATGCTCTTCCCGAAGAAAATTTGCATTTTTTTGAAAAAATCTATCAAAAATTCATTGACATTCGGATAAAAAAAGAAGATAATAAGAATTGGGCAGTTTTGTCCGCAGGGATGAGCGGCGATTATTTGCAGGCCGTGGAATGCGGGTCGAACCTGGTCCGTCTGGGCAGTGCCGTGTTCGGTGCACGGAGCTATCCCGTTTGAATTTGAAAGAAAAGAATTTGTTATAAAAACCATCATGGAGGTATATCATGGGATTTTTAGGCCGTATCAACGAAATGTTTAAGGATGACGACAGCTACCTGGAAGAAGAGGAAAACTTCAACGTAGCAGATGAGAACGCAGAGGAGACTTATGAAGAAAAGGCTGCTCCCGCAGCTGCCCCCAAGTCCACCGGCGTAGGCTCTGCCGCTTCTTTGGAAATGAAGGTGGTTAAGCCCGAGCGCATGGATGCCGCATTCGGCATCGGCGAGCATTTGATCGCAAGACGCACCGTGGTCCTGAACTTTGAGGATACCAACAAGGAGACCGTCCGCCGTATTCTGGACTTCCTTGGCGGTGTTGTTTTCGCCATCGAAGGCAATATCAAGAAGGTTTCCGATTCTACCTACATCGTGACCCCCAAGAACGTTGACGTTACCGCTGACGTTCCTCCCCAGGCAGAAGCGCCCAAGTCCAGAGAATTGTTCTGAGTCCTCCTGTCCCCGTTTTAAGCAAGGAAAGTAAGCTGATTTGGAAACGATTCTGGAAGTAGTACAAATAGCCGTGTTGCTGTTCATAGAGGTCATGGGCTACGCCATGCTGATCAGGGCGATCCTGTCCATCATCGGTTTTGACGAGTCCATGCTCTATGTGGTCTGCTATGCGGTATCGGAGCCTGTGGTTGCCCCGGTTCGGCTCTTACTGAACCGTGTCACCTCGCTTCGCGAGATCGGGATCGACTTCTCTTTTATGGTAACCTATTTGCTGTTGGAGGTCGTTCGGATCTTTCTGCTGTCCTTTTCCTGAAAAAGTCGGGCGGGAGAGCAGTTTTGCGGCGCAGTTTTTTCCTTTGCGGAGAAGGCGCCGCCCCCTTTATTATTAACATTGAAAGGAACTTTGCAGGATGCTTGCACCACACGAACTGAAAAACAAGCCCTTCTCCAAATCCATCAAGGGGTATAACCCCGCAGAGGTGGATGAATACATCGAGTTTCTCATCGGAAAGTATACCGAAGTATATCGCGAGAACAACGAGTTGGAACGGAAGCTCCACGTGGTCGTCACCAATCTGGACGAGCTTAAGGACGAGGAGGAATCCATTCGGAGCACGCTGATCTCTGCGCAGAAGATGGCGGACAAGATCGTCAAGGACGCATCCGACCGTGCAGACGTGATCACGGGCGCCATCAAGGAGCGTTGTGATGCGGTGATCGCAGAGTTCAAGGAACAGCTGGCGGCAGAGAAGGAAGAAATGTGGGAGCTTCGTGCCCGCATCGTGGACTTCAAAAAGCAACTGTTTGATATGTACCGCGGTCATATCGAATCCATCAAAAACGTTTCCGTCAACGAGCTGGATGAGATCGTTCTGCCGGATGAGGACGCCGTTGTCGCCCGCATCTTCACCGATGTGAAGCAGGGCATCGAAGAGGTGGATACCGAAGCGCAAAAGGCCGCCAAGGACGAGTTGGCCGAGGAGCAGAGGACCTTCTCTCCCGCCAACGAAGAGCCTGCCGAAAAGACAGCCTCCCGACAGGATGCGGAGGATGATTTTCTGCGCTTCATGATGGAAGAGTAAGCTTAGTTAGCAGGAAAGGAAACGGCAAGAAACTGCCGTAGGAATACCCACATGAAAGATTATAAGGATACACTGAATCTCCCCGTCACAGCCTTCCCCATGCGAGGGAATCTCCCTGCCAGAGAGCCGGAGTTCAAGAAACGCTGGGACGAGATGGATCTTTACAAGAAAATGCTGGAGGTCAACGAGGGTAAGCCCTCCTTTATCCTCCACGACGGCCCTCCCTTCTCCAACGGTAATATCCATATGGGCCACGTAATGAACAAGGTGCTGAAGGACATGGTGAACAAGTCCAAGTCCATGGCAGGCTACCGTACCCCCTTCGTTCCCGGATGGGACAACCACGGTATGCCCATCGAAAGCGCCATCATCAAGCAGTCCAAGCTGGACCGCAAGCGTATGTCCATTCCCGAGTTCCGCTCTGCCTGCAAGGACTTCGCCATGAAGTTCGTGAAATTGCAGAGAGAATCCTTCGAGCGTCTGGGCATTGTAGGGGATTGGGATGAGCCTTATCTCACCATGAATCCCTCCTTTGAAGCAAAGGAAGTTCGCGTTTTTGGAAAAATGTTCCAAAACGGTTACATCTATAAGGGCTTAAAGCCCGTTTATTGGTGCGCTCACGACGAGACCGCCTTGGCCGAGGCGGAGATCGAGTACAAGGACGCTCCCTGTACCTCTATTTACGTGAAATTCCGCGTTGCGGATGATCAGGGCAAGCTGGCAGGCAAGGTAGATCTTTCCAAGACCTATTTCGTGATCTGGACCACCACCCCCTGGACCCTGCCCGGTAACGTTGCCATTGCCGTTCACCCCCGTGAATCCTATTGCATCGTCCGCGTAGGGGATGAGAACTACATCATCGCCGAGGCGTTGGTAAACGACACCATGGCAAACGGAGGGATCGAAAGCTACGAGATCCTTTGCAACAACCTCATCGGCTCCGATCTGGAGTACATGACCGCACAGCATCCCTTCTTAGACCGTACCAGCTTGCTTTGCGTGGCGGACTACGTCACCATGGACAGCGGTACCGGCTGCGTACACACCGCTCCCGGCTACGGTGCGGAGGACTACCTCACCGGTATGAAGTACAAGCTGGAGATCCTGGTTCCCGTGGACGACAAGGGCTATCAGGGCGAAGCGGCAGGCAAGTTTGCAGGTCTGCGTTACGATGAATCCAACCAAGCGATCCTGGAGGATATGAAGGAGAGCGGCGCTCTGCTGGCATCCAAGGAGATCATCCACCCCTATCCCCATTGCTGGAGATGTAAGAACCCCATCATCTTCCGTGCCACTCCCCAGTGGTTCTGCTCCGTAGAGGCTTTCCGTGAGGATGCGGCAAAGGCTTGCGACAGCGTGACCTGGATGCCCGCATGGGGCGGAGAGCGCATGGTTTCCATGATCAACGAGCGCGCAGACTGGTGTATCTCCCGTCAGCGTCATTGGGGTCTGCCCATTCCCGTGCTTTATTGTAAGGATTGCGGCAAGCCCATTTGTACCGAAGAGACCATCAATCACATCTCTGCCGTGTTTGAATCCGAAGGCTCCAACGCATGGTTTGAGAGAGAAGCCACCGGGCTTCTCCCCGAGGGCTTTGCTTGTCCCGATTGCGGATGCAAGTCCTTCGAGAAGGAGACCGATACTCTGGACGGCTGGTTCGACTCCGGCTCCACCCATTTCGACGTGCTGGATGGCAGAGACGGCCATTCCCGTCCCGCAGATCTGTATCTGGAGGGCGGCGACCAGTACCGCGGTTGGTTCCAGGCATCCCTGTTGACCGCCATCGGTGCAGGCCTTGGCGAGGCACCCTACAAGGCAGTGCTGACCCATGGCTGGACGGTGGACGGCGAGGGTAAGGCCATGCATAAATCCCTGGGCAACGGCGTAGAGCCCGAGTCCATCATCAAGGTCTACGGTGCGGATATTCTCCGCCTGTGGGTGGCATCCAGCGATTACCGCGTGGACGTTCGCTGCTCCGATGCCATCTTCAAGCAGCTGGCGGAAAGCTACCGTAAGATCCGTAACACCTGCCGCATTCTGCTGGCAAACCTGGGCACTCCCGATACCGATTTCGATCCCGCAAAGCATATGATCCCCGTGGAACAAATGGAAGAGATCGACCGTTGGGCACTTTCCCGCCTGAACGGCTTGGTAGCATCTGCCCGCAAGGCATACGACAATTACGAATTCCACGTCATCTGCCACGACGTATTGAATTTCTGTGCCATCGATATGTCCAAGCTGTATATCGATATCACCAAGGACCGTTTGTACTGCAACCGTAAGGACGCTCCCGAGCGCCGCAGTGCTCAGACGGCAATGTACCTCATCGTTAAGGCTCTGGCCAAGCTGTTGGCACCCATCCTCTCCTTCACCGCAGAGGAGCTGTGGAGCTTTATGGCTCTCTCCGAGGGTGACAACACCGACTCCGTTCTGTGTAACGAGCTGCCCTCCGTGAATGAGGCTTATAACTGCCCCGCGCTGGAGGCTAAGTACGAGGGTCTGTTCCGCTACCGTGACGACGTGATGAAGGCGTTGGAGATCGCCCGTGCCGCTAAGGTCATCGGTAAGTCTCTGGAGGCTAAGGTCACTATCTACGGCAAGGCAGACAACGAGGCGATGAAGCTGTTCTCCGCTCATCTTGACGAGCTGGAGGAGCTGTTCATCGTCAGCAAGGTGGTGCTTTCCGGCAAAGAAGCTCCCGCAGAAGCCTTTGCGGAGACCGAAAGCGGCGTTGCCGTTTTGGTGGAAGAGGCAGACGGGGAGAAGTGCGTCCGTTGCTGGGCGTACCGCAACGATTGCACCCACGACGAGGAAGGGCAGTGCCTCTGCGCACGTTGCCGTGAGGCAGTATGCTGATCGCAGTCCTTTCCGTGCTGTTCGGCTCGGTGATCCTGGATCAGGTCACCAAAGCCATCGTGGTCTCTCAGCTGGAGCTGTATGAGGAAGCGGCGTTCCTGCCCGGACTCATACGGTTCTACCACACCCGCAACACCGGTGCGGCGTTCAGTATGTTCTCCGACAACCGTTGGGTGTTCATGGTGTTTTCTTTGATCGCCATGGTGCTGATGACCTATCTGCTGGTGAAGTTCCATGGCAGACATTGGTTGCTTTCCGTTTCCCTGGCGGCTGTGCTGGGGGGCGGCATCGGCAACATGATCGACCGTGTGCTTTGCGGCTACGTAGTGGATTTTCTGGATTTCCAGTTTATGAAGTTTGCCGTGTTCAACGTGGCGGATATCTTCGTCACCTGCGGCTCCGTGGCCTTGGCGGTGTATATCATCTTTATCGAACCCAAGGTGGAGCGCCGCTTGCAGGAGCAGAAGGCGGCGGAGGCTGTCCCGGAGGAGGTTCCCCGTGAAGGAAACGACGACGGTGACCAATGACCGATCCGGCAAACGTCTGGACGTTTGGCTTGCGGAAGCGGCGGAGATCAGCCGCTCCAGAGCCCAGCAGCTTATCGAGGGCGGGGAAGTCCTGCTGAATGGCAAGGTGGCCAAAAAGCGGGATACGGTCTTCCAAGGGGACGAGGTGACCTACGAGATCCCCGAGCCCGAGGAGATCGAGGCCATCCCCCAGGATCTGCCCATTACCATCGTGTACGAGGACGACCATTTGCTGGTGGTGGACAAGCCCCAGGGAATGGTGGTGCACCCCGCACCGGGGAATCCCGACGGCACTTTGGTGAACGCCTTGCTGTACCATTGCAAGGGAAGGCTTTCTTCCATCAACGGTATGGTGCGTCCGGGCATCGTCCACCGCATCGATAAAGATACCTCGGGTCTGCTCATCGTGGCCAAAACCGATGAAGCCCATCGGGGTCTGGCGGAGCAGATCGCCGTCCACAGCTTCGTCCGCCGCTACGAGGCGGTATGCGTGGGAAGCTTTCGCGAGGAGTCGGGGACGGTAAACGCCCCCATCGGCAGGAGTAAGACCGACCGCAAGAAAATGGCGGTGACACAGGAAAACTCCAAACCCGCCGTCACCCATTATCGGGTGCTGGGGGAAACGAAAAACAAGATGTATTCGCATCTGGAGCTCACCCTGGAAACGGGGCGTACCCATCAGATCCGTGTGCATATGGCCTATATGGGGCACCCCGTGGCGGGGGATCCCGTGTACGGCACCGAAAAGCATCGTTTGGGGCTTTCGGGACAATGTCTGTTTGCAAAATTCATTCAATTTACTCATCCCGTTACCGGCGCGGTTTTGGCTTTTGAAGCGGATCGCCCACAGTTTCTCAGGGAAACTCTGCAGAAGCTCGGGATCGGAGGTTAAACTCTAAAACATAGGGTTGGAAAGGCTTATTATGCAAAAGCAGGAACTCTTGATGCTTGCCGAAAAGGCGGCGGAAATCAGAAAACTGGCGGTGGACGCCATCTACCACGCCAAGTCCGGTCACCCCGGCGGCTCTCTGTCCATTGCAGAGATCATGGCGTACCTCTATTTCAAGGAAATGAAGGTGGATGCGGCAAACCCCGCAGACCCGGAGCGTGACCGCTTCGTGCTGTCCAAGGGCCATTGCTGTCCAGCGCTTTACGCCGCTTTGGCGATGAAGGGCTTCTTCCCCAAGGAGGATCTGAACACCCTTCGTCACCTGGGCAGTTATCTTTCCGGTCACCCGGATATGAAGAACGTTCCCGGTGTGGATATGTCCACCGGCTCTTTGGGGCAGGGCATCTCCGCGGCGGCAGGTATGGCGCTGGCAGGTAAGCGGAACGGTAAGAACTACCGCGTGTTCTCCATTTTGGGAGACGGCGAATGCCAGGAGGGCCAGGTTTGGGAGGCGGCAATGTTCTCCGCTCACTACAAGCTGGATAATCTGATCGCTTTCGTGGACTACAACCACCTGCAGATCGACGGCGACGTCCGAGACGTTATGAATCCCACCCCCATCGACAAGAAGTTCGAGGCTTTCGGCTGGTACGTCCGGTGCATCGACGGTCACGACTTTGCTCAGATCGAGGAGGCCGTTGCAGACGCCTGCAAGTCCGACAGACCTTCCGCTATCGTGTGCACCACGGTGAAGGGCAAGGGTGTCTCCTTCATGGAGAACAACTACGGCTGGCACGGCAAGGCACCTAAGGCTGAAGAATACGAGATCGCTATGAACGAGCTGAACGCAGCTCTTGCAGCGGCAAAGGAGGCTAACAATGGCTGAGAGAATCGCTACCCGTGTTGCTTACGGTAAGACGTTGGCCGCTTTGGGCGAGACCCGTCACTTTTTCGTCATGGATGCAGACCTTTCCGGCTCCACCCAGACTGCTATTTTCGGCAAAAAATTCCCCGACCGCTTTATCAACTGCGGTATTGCGGAAGCCAATATGATCTCTGCCGCCGCAGGTATTGCCGCCGCAGGGACCCCCGTGTTCTGCTCCAGCTTTGCTATGTTCGCTTGCGGACGTGCCTACGAGCAGATCCGTAACTCCGTGGCTTATCCCAAGCTGAACGTGAAGATCTGTGCTTCCCACGGCGGTATCACCGTGGGTGAGGACGGCGCTACCCACCAGTATTGCGAGGATCTGGCCATCATGCGCGCCACCCCCAACATGGTGGTGGTGAACCCTGCCGACGCTACCGAGACGGTGAAGGCTATCGAGGCGATCCTGGATTACGACGGCCCCGTTTACTGCCGCTTGGGCAGATTCGCCGTTCCCGTGGTGTTTGACCCCGCTACCTACAAGTTCGAGCTGGGCAAGGGCAACGTGCTAGCAGACGGCAAGGACGTAGCCATCTTCGCTACCGGTATCATGAACGCCGCCGCTTTGGAAGCAAGAGAACAGCTGAAGGCTCACGGCGTGGATGCGGCGATCATCGATATCCACACCATTAAGCCCATCGACAGAGATCTCATCGCTCACTACGCCGCCAAGACAGGTGCGGTAGTGACTGTTGAAGAGCACAATATCATCGGCGGCTTGGGCAGTGCCGTGGCTGAGGTTCTGGCCGAGACCGTGCCCACCAAGATGGCTCGGGTTGGTATTGAGGACGTGTTCGGTACTTCTGCCTCCGCAGAGGTTCTGCTGGATTACTACAAGCTCAACGCCCGGGGCATCGTAGAGAAGACTCTCAAGCTTCTCGGAAAATAACAAACACGTGCCCACCCTCGGGTGGGCACACTTTGCATCAAGAGGTGCTATATGACCGTACAAGAATTGGCAGTATACCTGGATGAACGTATCCCCGCAGCCCTTTCCGAGCCTTGGGATAACGACGGACGGATGGTGATCCCTCACGGAGAAGCCGTGGTGACGGGGGTGCTTTGCGCTCTGGATTGCACAAGCGGTGCCATCGCCCGTGCCAAGGAGCTGGGGTGCAACGTGATCCTGACCCATCATCCCCTTATCTTCAAGCCTTTGGCAAGTTTAACAGATACCGACAGCGTGGGGAAGCGGGTGCTTGCCTGCGTGGAAAGCGGCATTGCCGTCCTTTCCTACCATACCCGTCTGGACTCCCTGGAGGGAGGCGTTAACGATTGCCTGGCAAAGGCTCTGGGCTTGCAGAACGTCACCGCTTTCCTGCCCTACGGCAGGATCGGCGAGGCGGAGGAGCAACCTTTCGAGACCTTCGCTTCCCACGTGGGCAAGGCGTTGGAAACGAAAGAGCTTTCCTTGGTGAAGGCAACGCCCACCGTGAAAAAGGTTGCTTTGGTTTCCGGCAGCGGTAAGGACGAGATCCGAGAGGCGTTGGAAGCAGGGGCAGACACCTTTGTCACCGGGGAAGCCAACCACAGCAGTATGCTGGATTGCATGGAGCTGGGGCTGAACCTGATCTGTGCCACCCATTACGCCACCGAGAGGGTGGTACTGCCCTTCCTGCAGACTCTTGCGGAAGAGGCGGGGCTGAAGGCCGTTATCTACCCCTTCGCCAGGGAGGCGGAATATGGCATTTGACGGCTTCTTTTGCGTGGCAGTTGCCAACGAGCTGAACGCATGGGCAGGCGCCAAGGTGGAAAAGGTTCACCAAAGCGCCCCCTCTTGTATGTATCTTTGCTTGTATCGGGAGGGCAAACGAGCCAATCTGATCCTTTCTGTGGCGGCGTCCCGCCCCCTTTTGGCCATCACCGAGGAGGGCATTGCCAAGCCCAAGGACCCCACTCCCTTCTGTATGCTGTTCCGTAAGCATTTGCAGAACGGCAGATTGACTTCCGTCTCCTGCGTGCCCCACGAGCGCATCGTGAAGCTTTCCTTCGCCTGCGCCGATGAATTGGGCTTTTTGCGGGAGAAGACCTTGTATGCGGAGATGATGGGGAAGTATTCCAATCTGATACTGGTCAACGAGGACGGCAGGATCGTGGGGGCTACCTCCACTGCAGACCTCACCGCATCCGTGCGGCAGGTCATGCCCGGGATGCCCTACGAATTGCCCGCCCCTCAAGAGAAATTCGACGCCCTCACCGTGACGGAAAGTGATTTCTTCGCCCTGCTGGCGGTGAATCGGGAGTTGACCTTCGACCGCTTTTTGGTGTCTAAGTTCTTCGCCTTTTCCCCCGCCGTGGCAAGGGAGATCGCCTTTTTGGCATCGGGGAGCACCGATACCTTTGTCAGCGAATTGAACTTCACCCGTGCATGGGAGAGCTTTTCCTCCGTGATCGCCCGCATACGGGAAAACGACTATCTGCCCTCTGCGGTATACAACGGAGAGAAGGGCGTGGAATACGCCTACATTCCCCTCACCCAGTACGGCAGCATGACGGTGAAGCCTTACCAAAGCTTCTCGGAGCTTCTGCTTTCCTATTTCGCCTCCAAGGAGGAGACGGTGAACATCCGCTCCTATGCGGCGGATATTCTCAAAACGGTGAACAATCATCTTGTCAGAGAAGAAAAGAAGATGGGTCTGCAGAAAAAAGAACTGCAGGATTGCGAAAAGCGGGAGGTTCTGCGGAAAAACGGTGACCTGCTCATGGCAAACCTGTACCGTTTGAAAAGCGGCATGACCTCCGTGGTGGCAAGCGACTACGAGACGGGGGAGGACGTGGAGATTGCCATGGACGGCAGACTCACCCCCGTGCAGAACGCCCAGAACTACTACAAAAAGTACGCCAAGATGAAGCGTGCCGCCGAGGCGTTGACGGAACAGCTTTTGCTCACGGAGGGGAAGATCCACCATCTGGAAAGTATTCTGGACGCCGTGGCCCGTGCAAGCGAGCTCACCGACTTAGAGGAGATCCGCAGAGAGCTGATAGAAACCGGATTTTTGAAGTCCCACGCCGCCTTTAATCCCAAAAAGAAAAAGCAAGGGCTTTCCAAGCCCCTCACCTATACCACCACCGACGGCATGACCGTCCGCGTGGGGCGTAACAACCTGCAAAACGACGCCCTGACAGCCTCTGCGGAGAAAAAGGACCTGTGGTTCCACATCAAGAAGTTCCACGGCTCCCACGTGATCCTGGTGACAAACGGAGTGGAGCCCACCGACCGTGACTACACCGAAGCCGCTATGCTGGCCGCCTTCCACAGTGAAAAGAAGGGGAGCCGCAACGTGGAAGTGGATTATACCCGTGTAAAGTTTTTGCGCAAGCCTGCGGGAAGCGCCCCCGGCTTTGTGACCTACGAGACCTATTACAGCGCCGTGGTAGACGCGGTGGATCCCTTTGTAAAAGGAGAATAAAGTTTGAAAAAGGGATCCTTTTACAAACATGATTTTGTGGCTTTGCTCACAAAATCTTTAACGCCCGCCCGCAAAATGCGGGCTACGAAAGGAATGGTCATAACTATGGCAAAAATGAAATGGAAGGGCGGCACCATGATGTCTCCCGTTCCCGCGGTGCTGGTAAGCTGTGCCGACGGGGAAAAGAAAAATCTGTTTACCGTGGCGTGGACGGGCATCGTATGCTCCAACCCGCCCCGTACCTACGTTTCCGTCCGTCCCGAGCGGTATTCCTACGAGCTGATCAAAAACAGTGGGGAATTCTGTATCAACCTGCCCACCTCCTATCTGGTGAAGGCGGTGGACTTCTGCGGCGTGAAGAGCGGCAGAGATATGGATAAGTTCGAGATGTGCCGTCTCACCCCCGAATCCTCCCAAACGGTTTCTTGCCCCTCCGTGGCGGAATGCCCCATCACTTTGGAATGCAAGGTGTTTGAGGAAAAGGATCTGGGCAGCCACACCATGTTCCTTGCGGACATCACCGCCGTAACGGTGGATGAAAGCATCGTGGGCGAGGACGGCAAGATGCACCTGGAGAAGGCTCACCCCATGGCATACGGTCACGGCACCTACTACACTTTGGGGAAACGGATCGGCAAATTCGGCTACTCCGTAAAGAAACGCAAATGACCTCCGTCGTATTGATCCACGTGGGGGATTTTCGGGAAACCTACTTCCGCGAGGCGGAGGCGGAATACAAAAAACGTCTGCAGAAATATTGCACCTACCGCACGGTTTGCATTGCGGAAGAGCGTGTCCCCGACGAAAACAACCAGACCCACATCAAGCGCGCCCTGGAAAAGGAGGCGGAAAAGATCCGTGCCGCCATCCCGCCCCACCATACCAAGATCGCTTTGTGCGTGGAGGGGAAACAGCTTTCCTCCGAGGGGCTGGCAAAGCTGATGGGGGAAAAGACCTTGGAAGGCGGGCTGTGCTTTGTCATCGGCAGCAGCCACGGGCTGGACGAGACCCTCAAAAAGGAATGTCCCGTAAAGCTTTCCTTCTCCCAAATGACCTTCCCGCACCGCATCGCCCGCATTCTGCTGGCGGAGCAGGTGTACCGCGGCTTCACCATCCTGGCAGGGACAGGCTATCATAAATAAATGGATTTCTGGTTCTTGTCGTTCAATTATCTCGTTGCTTCGGCGTTTTTTGACGATTTGAGTATGTAACAAGGTAAGCGGTTGCTCAATACCTTTCGGTGAATGAGCAACCGCTTTTCTTTTTGGACTGAATAAAACAGCCTCTTGAATATTAGTTGTTAGTTATAATAAGGCGACATTGCCAATTCATTATCAATATAGAGGTTTATCGATGCTTTTAGTTTGATCTGCATCTACTGAAAAATCTACCGTGCCAAAAAACAAGTATTGAATATGAAGCTTAAGACATTCTTTATCTGCATATTTAACTTCAATAATAGCTGGGAATAGCAGTCCTTTTTCTTTATATAACGATTTGACATCCTCTTGTATCTGTTCTTTGCGTTCCTCGTCGATATACTCGGAATATTCAGATGAACATATAACAATTGGGTTGTTTGCAATCAACAAACAAATTCCGATATTTGTCAATGCACATACAATAAACACGCATATCGCGGATGTTAATCGTTTTTTTTGCGAAAAACCTTTCCATAATGTGATATACAATACCATGGGAATCATTGTGGAAATGGCGATCACTACAAGTGGGTTGACGATACATGATAATAAAATGGTTGCCATCGTTAATTGTCCTCCCTAACAAATTCCAAAATGTCGCCCGGTTGGCAGTCCAAAACATCACAGATTTTAATAAGTGATGAAAACCGAATCGCTTTGACCTTTTCGTTTTTTAATAGAGAAATATTGGTAAGTGAAATGCCACATTTATCCGCAAATTCGGTTACACTCATTTTTCTTTTGGCTAACATAACATCAAGATTCACTACTATTTTCATTTTATCGTCTCTCAAAACAAGGTGTCAACTTCTTCTTTATATTCTGTTGCTGTTTGCATAACTGTTGAAGCCGCAAAAGACACAGCTGATAATCCGGCTCCACCTAATTGAATTATTAAACAAACAATAATCATACTTAAATTAAAATAATTAGGTGACAAAAATAGAAAGAACGGAATGAAATATAGCATCACATCGAGAAATATCAAGCAACCAATGAGCTTGAATTTCCTAATGTAGGAACAATTCACAGAATGACCATAGCTGATATTTGCCCCACACCAGATCAGTATAGAAAAAACAACCAAAACTGGTACTGCACTAACCCACAAAAACATCATTCCCGGTAGCCACAACTCTTCGTTAATTAAGAGTGCATTTTTAACAATTTCCGGCACAGCTAACACACACACCAAAAAAGAAGCACCCAAGAGCAATACAGAAGAAACCATCAAAAGCAAACCGGCTCTTTTGGGGTTAAACATTCGATTCATAGCTATATCACGCTCCTCAAAATTATCAGATCAATCACTACGCTGTCAGTATATCACACATATTTACGAATGTCAATACATATTTTACGATAAACGTAAAATATTTTTTTCGACGGTGCGTCATAGTTGCAAGGCAGCTTTATGTTATAGTATGAATATGCGAAACTGGATGTATAAAAAAGCCCCTTTTCCGTCCATACTATCTACGTAAACGTGAAAGGAGCTTTTTTCTATGAATTCCAAGAACCAAAAAAACCAAGCCAAGAACCAAAAGAACGACTGCAAGAATCAGCAGAACCAGCAGAACCAGCAAAATCAGAATCAGCAGAACAAAAGCAAAATGCAAAACGAAAAGAGCAAGGAGCAGCTCTACGACTTCTGATCCTCTCTTTGCCCGCCCTCCTCGGAGGGCGGTTGTTTTTTTGCCAAAAGAGAACTTTTGTTCGGATTTCTATTGCAATCGGGCAAAAAGTATGATATAATGAAAAAAAGGGAAGGGGGGGAACGTCCATGACCTTGGAAGAGCTGAAGATCCGCCAAATGACCAACCAATATCTGATCCGAAAGGGTGCAAAGGAAACCGTAGTCCGTGACCTTTGCGGGGTGCAAGCCCAATTTTTGGGGAACGCCATCCATTCTTTGAAGATCCGTTGCCATGATTTTGAGGAATCCACGGTAAAAGACGGCTTGGTGAAAAACTGGACGTTGCGCGGTACCGTCCACGTTTTCTCGGAAAAAGATCTGCCCTTATTCATCCGCTGCAACAACGGGGAGGATTATCGCAAAAACGAGTGGAACGGCTACACCTTCTGGAACCAACGGGATAAATGGGCACTTTCCCCGGAGCGTCAGGCGTACCTTTCCGAAGTGATCCTGGAGGCTTTGGGAAACGGCTCCAAGACCCGTGAAGAACTAAAGGAGATCTGTCGGGAAAAGGGCATGACCTACCCGGAGGAGACCTGTATGTTTGAGCCCTGGGGCGGCGGGATCTGCGAGCTTTGCAAGCGGGGCTTTATGCAGTACGTGGTGCAGGAAAAGAAGGCGTATTGCCTGTCTCCCGCCTTCACTCCCATGAAGGACGAGAAAGCGCAGCTTGAGATCGCAAGGCGGTATTTCACCCACATCGCCCCTGCCACCATCCACGACGCCATGTATTTCCTGGGGGCAAAGCAGGCGGAGGTGAAAAGGTGGCTCTCCCTGCTGCCTGTGGAAAGCACCACCCTGGAAGGCAAGACCTATTTCTACATTGAAAACGGAAAAACCTACGACGAGGCCATTCCCAAGTGCGTCTTCCTTGCAGGATTCGATCAATTGATGTTGGGCTATCAGAAAAAGGAAAGCCTGTATCTGCCGCAGGAGCATCTCCGTGGGATCTTCAACTTGGCGGGGATCGTGATGCCTGCCCTCCTTTTGAACGGCCGCGTGGTGGGGAAGTGGAAAAAGAAAAACACCAAGCTCACCGTCACCTTGTTTGAGCAGGTGAGGGCGGAGGACAGAAAAGCCATCGTCTCCCACGGGGAAGCCCTTTGGAGCAACCTGAAGAAGATCGAGTTTGAGGAGTAAAATCATGCTGACCCTGAAAAACAAAAAGCTTTGCTATTCCTACGTGATGGGGATGAAGGACGAGATCTTTTCCCTGAAGGAGCAGGGCTTTACCGTCTGCCGGGACGGGGAGAACTACACCGTGACCTTCCCGCAGGAATCGGCTCCCCTGTGGGAAGCGTTCGTTTCTTCTCATTTGCCCCGGGACTATTGGAACGAATATCTTGCCGACGGCCGTGTGGTGTTCCTTTTCTCCTTGGAAGCGGGGATCAAACGCTTTGTAGTGGAAGCCGACTCCCACCCGGAGGTGCTTTCTCTTTGCGAAGCGCTTTGCGGGTGTAAGTTCCCGTCCTTAAAAGAAATGCTCTTGGGAAATTGGTTTTATAGGCAAGCGATAGGAGGAACCCCATGACGAAGAACGAGATCTGCCAACCGATCTACGATACGTATCATGCATTAAACGCCGCCCTGCAGGGGGATGACCTTGGGTTGATCAAAAAACTGGCTTTGGAGCTTCATGCCATGACCCATCCGAGGGAGGTATCCGGGAGCGATATTCCCACCATCGCCGACACCGTTTTTGAATATATGCGTTGCGGCTACCGGAATCTTTTGGTTCCCCGGGAGGATTACGAAACGGATCTTCACTATGCGGGGACGAAGACCGTTCCTCTGTGCTGGTACTTCTGGCATACCTACCGCATCGAAGACCTGGTGAGCAATCTTCTCATGTGCAACCAAAACCAGATCTTCGACAGCACGTGGCAAAAGGCGATGAACGCCCCCATCACCGATACGGGTAACGCCTTGAACGAGGAGGAAGCCATTGCTTTAGTCCAGGCGTTGGATCTCAATGCGCTGTACGAATACATGATCGCTGTGGGGAAGAACTCCCGCAGGGTGATCGAAGGCTTGTCCCTTGAGGAGATCCGTTCCATGGTTCCCGAGGAATGGGTGATGCGTATTCTGGAGGAAGGTGGCGTCACCACAGACTTCCGATCCGTGTGGCTGTTGGTCTTCTGGGGCAGACTCACCCGCGGCGGCATGATCCTGACCCCGCTGACTTCCCACCATATGATGCACCTCCCCGCGTGCTTGGAAAAAATATTGAACGAACGATTTATTTAGAGCGGAAAAATGGAGAAAGAATTATGAAAACTACGTTTGAAAAAGCAAGAGAATTTATTTACCGCAATGCAAGACCGCTGGATCTTGCCCGTTTTCAGTATCATTTTGAAAACGGCAGTAAAGAAGCGGTGATGAACGCCTTGTCATATTATCAAAACGAAGATGGCGGATTTGGTCACGCAGTGGAAGCAGATTGCTGGAACCCGAATTCTGTTCCGACACATTCCGGAACTGCAGGTGATATTATTGCACGGGAACTTGATTTTGAAGATAGCAACCATCCCGTTGTCCAAGGCCTTTTGAAGTGGTATGCAAGCGGGGAACATTTCAACGGGAAGAAGTGGGCTATTATGGCAGTGAGCAACAACGATTATCCCCACGCTCCTTGGTGGCATGCAGAAAACGATGACGCTTGCTTTACAGACTATAACGGAACTGCTCAAATCGCAGGTTTTATCGTTCGCTATGCCGACAGGGAAAGCGATCTGTTCCGGCTCGGCGTTCGTATCGCCAACGAAGCCATTGAGGCTCTTTCCCCCGACGAGATCAGAGATATGCATACCTGCACCTGCTATATGAGAATGGCAGATCTTTTTGAAAAAGCGGGTGCAACGGACTGTATCGCGTTCGACGAGTTGAAGGAAAAGCTTCATAAGTCTATCCATAAACTGATCGTTACCGACACTTCGCAATGGGACGGTTACGTTTGTCAGCCATCCTGCTTTATCAATTCCAACAAGAGCGAGTATTATCCCGAGAACAAAGAGATCGCAGATTATGAGTGCGAATATATCATGAAGACGCAGTTCGATGACGGTTCCTGGAATATCGGTTGGAATTGGGGCGGCAACTATCCCGACGAATGGGCAATCAGTAAGAACTGGTGGAAATCCCAATGGATCATTCAGAATCTGCTGTATTTGAAAGGCTTCGGAAAGATATAAACGGAAAGATATAAAAAGGAGAACTTGTATATGATTAAGCGTCTGCCCACCCATTGCGGCGATGAAACCTGCCCTTCTTGCGTTGTTGCGGGAGATTATATCTTTCTTGCCCACCATGCGGGCGGGTTTGAAAAGAAGGATATTGCATATCAAACGAGAGTTGCTTTTGAAGCCATGAAAAATACCCTTGCGTCCGTTGGCGCGACGCCGGATGATATGGTGCAACTGAATTATTACATCAAAAATACCGAGGATTTCCGTGCGGGACGTGATGTTTTCACCGAGTTCTTTCCCAACGGTGCGCCTGCCAGAATGACTGTGGTGACTCAATTCCTTGACGATAACTGCCTCTGTCAAATCGACGGTATTGCGTACAAACCGAACAGGGAGAGATAACCAATGGACGGTAGAATCAATAAGATTATTGGCGCAAATATGGATATCGATTTTTCCAATCCGTCTTTTGGAAATTCAATGTGTCCTTGGAATATTGCGGAGAACACCATGGAGAAGTTTGAAAAAGGGATCCTTTTTCAAACATGATTTTGTGGCTTCACCTACAAAATCATTAGCAACCGCCCGTAAGAAGCGGGCTGCGAAAGGAATGGTCATAACTATGAAAAAATGGGTTACGGAAGATTGGCAGTTTGAGCTGACCGCCGTGGAAGGCAGTGCAGGGAATTGCAGGCTGGGCTTGGAAAAAGGGGATCGTTTCGTTTTCTCTTATGAATGTCCCGCGGGGATCTGCCCCAGAGTGATGAACGAATTGTTTACCTGGTGCGAGGTCGTTCGTTGCGGTGGAGATTTTACCCATCGGGGGAGCAAGGAAAAGTACGAAATGGAGCTTCGATGCCCCTGCGGAAGCATCCTGTTCCGCCTCAAAGCCCTGCCCATCAATCGGGACGAAAACGGAGATCCTCTCCCCAACGGTGCGAGACCGCGGGATTAAACGACGGTAGAGTGTATATAAAGACGGCACGGGCACCGCGGATTCTTTGGTGCCCGTGTCTCGGTTTTCAGTTTTTGTTCAACAGCGCGGCGAAGGCTTCGGAATCTTTCAGAGAATGGAACGCTTTGTTGCTTTCCATGCTTGCCTTTAAGCGGCCGACCAATTCTTGGTAGGGGTGGACTGCCGGCCCGGACTGACAGACTCGGTAGCCGAAGGTCTCGCAACCACGCAGAAGCGAGGTCGAAGGCGTGCCGTACGAGATGCTGTCGTGCTTTTCTGCCAGTGCAAACGCTTTTTCCAAATGCGCCAACGCCGCCTCCTGCCGTTCATTTACGGTGCAAAGCTCCGCCATGCGGAAATGAAGCTCTGCTTGCATTTTTAGAGAGGCGGTATCGTCGCCGCTCTCGAACAGAACCTCCAAGAGCGACACGCATTTTTCCAAAAGCTGAAGCTGTTGCTCAAAAGAATAATACGGCAGTATTTTCTCAATGCTGCGTCGAAAATCTTCTCCGTATTTTGCCACGATATTCAAAAGAACGTGGTGAACCAACGCCTCTCCCTCCAACAGGTCTCTCAAAACCTCTCTTCGGGATTGCCCGGGCAAGGGGAGCGTTCGGGCCAATTGAAGCGCCTTTTCGCTGTCTCCTGCGGACGCATAAGCATAGCACAAATCTGCCCGTACCCGGTTCAGAATGGCGGGATCCTTGCAGTTCAACAACAGATATTCTCCCAGCTCAATACTCCGCCGAGGCGCAATGCGGCAGCCGCCGTAAACGATCCACGCCATCAAGCGGTGATTGTTTGGGAATTTCTTCAGCCCGCTTTCTGCCGTTTCCAACAAAGCGGGATAATTCTTTTCTGCGTCCAGCAACCGCAATTTTCCGATGATCTCCTCCGTCGCCTTTTCTTCTTCCCATCGGTTGGCGCCGATCAATTCGTCCACCGTGATATGGAAGAAGCTTGCGATGGCGGGCAACAGCTCCAAATCGGGATACGTTTCGCCCCGTTCCCACTTGCTGACGGCTTGAAAGCTGACACCAAGGCGGTCTGCTAAGCATTCTTGGGATAATTTCAAATTTCGTCTGTGTTCGCGGATATTCTCTGCGATCGTAAGTTTCATACCGTTCTCCTTGTGAGGATTGATTCAGCGGTACCTGCTGTGTATACATTCTAACACACCGTACTGTCATTGGTCAATAACCCTTTTTTTGAAGCGTATTCAACCATTGATAGAATGTTTCCACCGGAGGATTGCTTCATGCACTTCGTCAATGCAAAAGGGATCTTATCCCAACACAACGGAATGAATATTTACCGCGGGTGTACCCACGGGTGCATTTACTGCGACAGCCGATCTGCCTGTTATCAAATGCCCCACGATTTTGAGGATATCGAGGTGAAGCAAAACGCTCCCGAACTGTTGGAGCAAGCCCTGCGGCGGAAGCGGAACAAATGCATGATCGGTACGGGGGCTATGTGCGACCCGTATATGCATTGCGAGGCGGAGCTGATGCTCACCCGCCGTTGCCTGGAGATCATCGACCGCTATCACTTCGGGGTGGCGTTGCAGACGAAATCCGATCTGGTACTGCGGGATCTGGATCTCCTCAAAAGCATTCACGCCCATTCCAAGGCCGTGGTGCAAATGACCCTGACCACTTACGACGAAGCGCTTTGCCGCATCGTGGAGCCGAACGTCTGCACCACCAAACGGCGGTACGAGGTCTTGAAGCGCCTTCAAAAGGAGGGCATCCCCACGGTGGTTTGGCTCACTCCGCTTCTGCCCTACATCAACGACACTCGGGAGAACGTGCGGGGGATCCTGAGCTACTGCTTTGACGCAGGGGTAAAGGGGATCCTTACCTTCGGCGAGGGCGGTATGACCCTGCGGGAAGGGGATCGGGAATACTACTATGCCGCTTTGGATCGGCATTTCCCGGGGTTGAAGCAGAGGTATATCCGGCGATACGGGATGGAGTACCAACTCCCTTCGGACAGGGGCAGATATCTGATGCACATCGTCCGCGAGGAATGCAAAGCCCACGGCGTCATGTGCGACCAAAACGAGATCTTCGGATATCTGTTTACGTATCCAAAGAAATACGAGCAATTGAGCTTGTTTTAAAGAAGCCGAGGTCGCCCCTCGGCTTTTTTCATTGACAAATTCATTTTAATGTGTTAAACTGAATAAAACAAATACAGGAAGGACTCATTTATGAAAAAACGTTTGATCCCGTTGCTTCTGATCCTGACCTTGCTTTTGGGGGCTTGTGCCACTGCACCTGTGGACACCTCCTCAGGAACTGCGGACACTTCCTCGGAAGTGAGCGCGGAAGCAAGCACAGAAGCCAGCGACGAAACATCTTCTGAAGAAAGCGGTGAAGACATGCCCAACCAACCTATCGTCCGTCCCACGGATTACCCCACTCTGTGCGGCAACTTTATGCAGCCCGGGGCGTTTAAGAATTATTCTGCCCAGCAGATGAAATCCCACCTCCAAACCATGTACGACGTGGGCATCGACATTCTGATCCTCCAGTGGTCCTTTGAGAACACAAGCGACGGCGTGACAAGCGTTTACTACGACGCTTCCTTTGAGTCTGCCGACAAGTCGTCTCTTTACAACGAAAGCGGTAAGAACCTTTTGGGCAACATCCTGGCGGCCGCCGAGGAGGTTGGCGTAAAGGTGTTCGTAGGTCTCAATAACAACGACGAGTGGTGGGAAAAGGCTGTTTCCGACCGTTCCTGGCTTGCCGATCAGGCAGATTTGGGTATCAAGGGCGCAAAGCAGATCTATGATACCTATAAAGAACAGTACCCCAACGCACTCTATGGCTGGTACTTCGTATTTGAAATGTATAACACCGAGACAACGCAGACCATGATGGAAAACGCAGCATTCCTGCTGAACGGCTTCTGTGACGGCTTGACGGAGATCGATGGGGAAATGCCCATGATGCTCTCTCCCTTCCTTTCCGCTTACGGTACCGAGCCCGAGGTCACAGGTCAGCAGTGGAAGGAGATCTTCGCTATGACCCGTTTCCGCGATGGCGACATCTTCTGTTGCCAGGATTCCGTGGGTGCAGGCTACATCTCCATCGACCAGCTGGAGGGTTATTACAGAGAGATCAAGAAAGCGGTAGATACCAAGGAAGGTCTGCACTTCTGGGCCAACAACGAGGATTTTGACCTGTCCAACAGCAGCACCGCGCCTTTGAATCGCTTTTTGAAGCAGCTGCAGATCTCTTCTTCCTACGTGGAAGCGCACGTCACGTTTGCATACTCTCATTATCAGCATCCCGATATGGGAAAGACCGGTTATCACAACGCCTATAAAACCTATTACGAGACGGGAAAACTCCCCGAAAATACGTTGACCGCGCCCGAAGTAAGCTTCGATATGGAGGAGGATGGTTCCGCCGTCACTCTGAGCGGTTCTATTCAAAACCCCGATAAGACCGTAGCGGGCATTCGTATCCTTAAGAACGGCGAGGAGCTCCAGGTGATTGACCTCACCCGTGAGTACGGCAAATCTTCCATCAGTTTCTCCTTCACCGATCACGACAATGCAGGAAGCGGCAGTGCAGAATACGAGATCTGCGGTATCGACTACTGCGGCAGCGACGGCCCCGCCGCTAAGCTCACCGTGTCCTTTGTAACGCGAAACGGCGTGAACGTTGCCGAGGGCAAGGGCTACACCATGCTGAAACAGCCCGAGGGCAACTATCCCGACGAGGACGGCAACGCCTTCACCGACGGTAAGCTGGGCGAACCCACCTACGGCGATAAGGCATGGTCCGGCTTCCTGGGCAAGCCCGAGTTCGTCATTGACCTGGGCGAAAAGGTGGATGGCATCTATTCCGTCCGCGTCAATACCCTGGGCGGCGGCAATGCGGCCATCTACGCTCCCAATCAGATCACGATTTACGTTTCCGACGATGGCGAGAACTTCACCCAGGTGGCAAGCAAGACCTTCGCCGCCGACGTGAACGCAGGCAGTCTGAACGTGGTGGTACGCAGTGTTACCCTGCCCCAAGACGCTTCCGCAAGATACGTAAAGATCGCGGTTGCCACCAACCAGAGCTGGATCTTCATCGACGAGATCAGCGTTATGGCCGAACAGTCATAAACAAAATAAAAACGACCTGTCTGCCTCGGCAAACAGGTCGTTTTTCACTCTCCAAGCTTTTCAAACAGCTCCGCCAAGGATTCCTCCCCGCGGATCTCGGCGGTGGTCACAAACCGTTCTGTTTCGATACGTCCGTCTTCAAAGAATTCCACTTCCCAACGTTCTCCCGGAACGGCGATCTCCACCATGATGGTGTCCCGTACCCGTTCCAAACGGTAGTTGATCCTCTTTTCGTCCAGCAGATTCAGAAATTGAAAAATGCTCATTTTCATCCCTCCTTGGTTGGTGTATCCATAGGATAGCATACTTTTCCCGCCGTGTCAAGCGCCCCTCTGTCAACTACGGGGCGATTGACAAAACGCCTCACCTGTGGTATGATGAAAGCAGAAAAACGACTCAAGGAGATTCCCGTTTTCCACGGCGAGATCTTTTGAGCAAACGAGGGTCTTTTATGTCCGATTGTTTTTTTCTTACCCTTAACACCAACCCCTCCGTCTCCGCCATCTACTATGCGCTTTTACAATGTGGCTATGAATACCACCTTCCCGAGAGGGAAGCCTTGGAGCGCTTTCGCGGCGGGGACGTACCCGCCTTCTTTCGGGGCGTCAAGCAAAACACCTGCGAAGTTTACCCCTATTGGCCCCGTGCCGCTTTGCTGGAAAGCGCCCTGTTCTACCTGACCCCCGATCATAGGGAGTGGGCAGACTTTCCCGCATTCCGAGCCCGGGTGATGAACGCCCCCAACCTCACGCCGGAGGAGCGGAATGTCGATCTTTGGCAGTGGATCCGGGACTTTCCCTCTGCCTTGCAGGAGGTTCTTTCGTCCCCTGCTTTCCGGGAATATCTGGCGTGGGAAATTACCTGGCTGGAAGCGCAAAAAGCTCTCCACGTCCATTCTCTGAACGCCTTGGGAGACCTGCTTGCAGAGTGCAATGCCCGTTACGGCGGGAGCGTAAGACGGGTGCGGCTTTGGCTGAACCCCATCAAATGCGTTTACTCCGCGGACTACCACATCCACGGCGACACCTTGTGCTATTGCTCCGGCACGTTGAAGGCGGAATCCATCCTCCATGAGTTTCTCCACCCCATCGTTCACCCGCTGATGGTGGAAAGGGAAGACCTCCCCGCAGATCCCGCTCTGGATCCTTCCTATACCGCAGACCCGCGCTACGCCGCAGAGGAGACCGCTGTCCGCCGTCTCACCTCTGCCATCTTAAAAGGGGAGTTCCCCGAGGATCTGCCCACATTTCTTTCGTCTCTCTAAAAAACGGTATCCCGACCCACACGGATTATGCTCCATGGATCGGGATGCTTTTTCTTTTCGTAAATAATCCCGAATCTCCGATCCTACCGTTGCATTTCCTTGCAGAGTATGTTATACTGTGGAAAACACTTGGAGGTCATTTATGGAATTCTTTGAAACTTTATACAGCCGCAAAACGGTGCGGAGCTATAACGGAACCCCCGTGACCGAGGCAGAACTGCAAGAGATCTTAAAAGCGGGCTACGCCGCCCCCATCGGCAGAAGACGGTACGACACGTTGCATCTCACGGTGATCACCGATGCCGCTTTCCTTGCGGAATGGGAAAAACAGGTGGGGATCGAAAGCGGAAAAGAGGACGCTCATCCCTTCTACGGTGCGCCTACGGTGGTGCTCATCTCCTCCGTGGTGGACGAGGCTCCCTACGGCAACGTGAACTACTCCAACGCCGCCTCCATCGCCCAGAACATGGCCCTTGCGGCCTGTGACCTGGGGGTGGGTGCCTGCCATATCTGGGGCGCTGTGCGCACCTTGAACAATTGCCCCGACCTGCTGTCCCGCCTGCCCATCCCCACGGGGATGAAACCCGTCTGCTCGGTAGCCTTGGGACACACCCACGAGACCTACACCCCGCGGGAGATCCCCGCCCGCATTGAAACAGCCTATTTGAAATAATCTGCGAAAGGAGAAGCCGTATATGTCCGCATACCGTGAGTTGATCAAAAATTTCGGGCGGATCCGTGCCTATATGCGGGAGTTTTACGTTTACGGCTTCAAGCATAGAGAGCAGTACGCCGCCAAAAGCCCCCGTTCCTACGACGACGAGCGCCGCCGCGTGGAAAGCTGGCTGGGGGATCACATGAGCTTCGTTCGCACCCCCGAGGGGAAGAACGTATTCCTTTCCATCGACAGCCGCAGGATGGATCACAATCCCCTGTACAAGGCCTGGAAGGCAAAAAGCTTCACCGATGGGGATATCACTTTGCATTTTATCCTGCTGGACATCCTGCATTCTCCCGAGAGGGCACTTTCCGCAGGGGAGCTGTTACAGATCATAGACAGGGAGTATCTTGCTGCCTTCCAAAAGCCCATGGCATTGGACGAATCCACCCTGCGGAAGAAACTGAAGGAGTACGTCTCCGAGGGGATCTTGACCATGGAAAAGCAGGGAAAGCGGGTACTTTACCGCCGTGCGACAGACACCGTTTCCCTCCCGTCCCGGGACGTATTGGATCTGTTTTCCGAGATCCTGCCCTGCGGTGTCATCGGTTCTTTCCTGCTGGACCGTACCGAGGAACGGGACAGTCCCTTCCGCTTCAAGCATCACTATATCACGGGTACTTTGGAAAGCGACCTGATGGCCGTCTTGTTCGACGCCATGGGGAAGGGGGCTTCCGTGACAGTTACCAACGCCGCAAGGCGTACGGGAGAGCCCAAGCGAGTGCGGGCGATCCCTTTGCGGATCTATATCAGCGTGCAAAGCGGCAGGCAGTATCTGGTGGCCTACGTGCCGGAGCAAAACCGCATCCGTGCTTTCCGTCTGGATTATCTTTCTTCCGCAAAGCTTGAAGAGCCCACGCCCCGCTTTGGGGAATTGCGGGCAAGGCTGGATGCCATGGAGCCTTTCCTTTGGGGGGTGAACCTGAAGGACGGGAGCGGAAAAACGGAGCAGATCTCCTTCACCGTAAAGGCGGGGTACAACGAAGGATATATTATCGACCGCCTGAAGCGGGAAAAACGCACGGGGCAGGTGGAGTGCTTGGAAAACGGGCTGTATCGCTTTTCCGCCCAAGTGCAGGACGCAAGAGAGCTGCTTCCCTGGATCCGTACCTTCTTATGCCGCATCGTGGATTTTGAATGCTCCAATACCAACGTGAAGGAGCAGTTTTTGCGGGATCTGAAGGCCATGTATGCGATCTATGGCATCGAAACAGGAGGTTCTGCTCTATGATCTTCCGTGAATATTTTTCCACCTATTACCGCACCGTAGGAAAGCTCCTGGAGGCGTTGCAGACGGGAACCCCAACGGAGAAGGAGCTTCAAGCCATCGTGCGGAGGTACGCCTTCGAGGAAAGCGCCGCCGTCATTCTCCCCGCCTTAAAGCAGGGGCAGTGGCAGTTGATGAAAGAAGATTTGACCACGCCCATCCGCCATACCCCCACCATGCCCTTGACCTTGCTGGAAAAGCGTTGGCTGAAGGCGGTCTCTTTAGATCCCCGTATCCGTCTGTTTGATTTTTCACCGGAAGGATTGGAGGACGTAGAGCCTCTGTTCACCCCGCGGGACTATCGCGTGTTTGACCGTTACGGCGACGGCGACCCCTACGAGGACGAGACCTACCGCCGCCATTTCCGTACCGCCTTGGAGGCGGTGAAGACGGGAAAGCCGTTGTTCGTCCGTATGAAGGGGCGGAAGGGCAACGACGTTTGTGCCGTTTGTATGCCCTACAAGCTGGAATACTCCGAAAAGGACGATAAATTCCGCCTCCTTACCCGAGGCAACCGCTACGTCACCACCCTGAACCTGGCAAAGCTTACGGAATGCCGATTCCACGAAGGTATTTGGCAGAACCGTCGGAGCAGGGAACTGCGGGAGCAATACGCCGTTGTGCTGGAGATCTACGACCGCCGCAACGCCATGGAGCGGGTGATGTTCCATTTCGCCCACTTCAAAAAGCAGGCGGAGATGATAGGGCGGGGAAAATACCGTCTCACCCTTTGGTGCGACAAGGAGGACGATATGGAGCTTGCCATCCGTATCCTGTCCTTCGGCCCCATGGTAAAGGTTTTGGAGCCTGCACCCATGGTGGATCTCATCCGAAAAAAGTTGATCATGCAGAAAAACTGCGGACTCATTTGAGAGTTCGCAGCTTTTTTTCCGTGTTTTTACAGGAAAACCATGGTAAACTGTGCTTGCAAGAGGAAGGAAGAAAAGTGATGTTTTGGAAAGACAGAAAAGAATTCAGAGTAAAGATCAGCGCCGCCTTTCCCGGCTTCTGCCAAAAGGACGTTTTGGCGGTGTTGAGACGTCTCCTTCCCGGGGGATTTGCCGGGATCGGCGGAGGAATGGTTTGGCAGCTATCCGACGGAGAAACCGTCTCTCTCCCACACCGTATATGGTCTTCGGATGCTCTGCTTCCCGGACTCCCGCTGACGGAACGGCAAAAGCTGATCTACCACTGCATTTTCACACGAAGCTCGGACGGATATGTCAGGCAACGGCACGCAGAAGCGCTTTTGGCAAGGGAGACCCCGGAATGGGTGATGCCTTTTATCCTGGGGCTGAGTCAGGATTACGTGGCGGAGATCTTAGAGGTGCTTTATAACGGGTTGCGGGAGCGGGACAACAGGGAGTATCAAGCCTTTTGCCGTTTGAATTGGGATGCGTTCCACAAAGGCTACGACAGAATGCTCAGCTATTGGGCGGAATACTACCGTTGGTACGATCGCCGAACGGGGAAATATTGCAAGACACGCTACCGTGATTACGTAGGCTGGAAGCTGTACGCCGAGGTCTTCGGCTGTAAAAAATAGAAGGAAGAAAGGAGAATTGATATGATCGAGATAAAAGGAAAACAGAACACCGCCGTTTGCTACACCGACACCATGGAGGAGGGAGCAATGGCACAGATCAAGACCATGTGCGATCTGGAGGCCTTCTCAGGCTCCCGCATCCGCATCATGCCCGACGTTCACGAGGGGATGGGCTGTACCATCGGCACCACCATGACGGTGACGGATAAAGTGGTTCCCGCCATGGTGGGGGTGGACATCGGATGCGGAATGTATACCATGGCGTTGGGAAAGGCGGCCTTAGATCTCGCGTTGTTGGACGAGTCGGCGCATAGCATTCCCAGCGGCTTTTCCGTATGGGAGGGCAGGCAGGAACGGTTTGACCTGACGGAATTGAAGTGCTACCGCTATCTGAAGGACTCCAAGCGCTTGGAGCGAAGCCTGGGTACTTTGGGCGGAGGTAACCACTTCATCGAGGCGGACGTGGATGACGAGGGGAATCGGTATTTGGTGATCCACTCCGGGAGCCGTAATCTGGGCACTCAGGTGGCCAATTACTATCAGGACCTTGCCGCAGATCTGAATGCGGGGAAGGAGGATCTCTTTCGCGCAAGAGAAAAGCTGATCCGTACCTACAAGGAGCAGGGAAGGCGCACGGAGATCCAAAAGGCCTTGAAGGAGCTGGAAAAGACCCACGAGGCCAAAACTCCCACTCTGCCCAGAGAGCTTTGCTACCTCTACGGAGACTTCATGGAGGATTATCTCCACGACATCCGCATCTGTCAGCAGTTTGCAGGGCGGAATCGGGAGAAGATGGGGGAGATCTTGCTTGCCAAGCTGGGGCTTGAGGCGGTAGAGGCCTTTCACACGGTGCACAACTACATCGACGTGGAGGCGGGGATCCTCCGCAAGGGTGCCGTGTCCGCGGCGGCGGGAGAGAAATTGTTGATCCCCATCAATATGCGGGACGGAAGCCTGATCTGCATCGGCAAGGGCAACCCCGATTGGAACTTTTCCGCACCCCACGGAGCGGGGCGGTTGATGTCCCGTGCCAAGGCCTTTGAGAAGCTGACCATGGAGGAATACCGCAAGGAAATGGCCGGGATCTATACCACCTGCGTCAACGAGAGCACCCTGGACGAGTCTCCCATGGCCTACAAAAGCATGGAGGAGATCTTACGCCATATCGGGGAAACTGCGGAGGTGATCGCCCATATCAAACCCATCTACAATTTCAAAGCGTCGGATTGACCGAGACGGGAGATTTTTTAGGAAGTCTCCCGCTCTTTTTGTTCTCCGAGACGAGAAAATCAGTTGCAATTCCTGTAAAAGTGTGGTATAATGTTCCAAAGAGTATAATAGGAGGAGTGTTGAAACAGCTATGGAAAACATTCTCATCAAAAATACCAAAGCCCTTTCCGGCGGGCAGGTGGTGGAGGCGGAGATCGCTATCGAAAACGGCGTGATCCTTTCCATGAACGGTGCTCCCGAAGGCTTTACGGCAGATAAAGTGATCGACGGAGAAGGGAAGCTTTGCATTCCCGGTCTCGTCAACGCACATACCCACGTGTACATGACCCTGTTCCGCAACTATGCCGACGACGTGGCCTTTAACGAGTGGCTCTTCGGCCGTGTTCTCCCCAAGGAGGACGCCATGTCCGTGGAGGATGCCTATTGGGGCACTCTGCTGGGCTGTATCGAAATGGTGAAGAGCGGCACCACCACCTTCTGCGATATGTACCCCATTGCGGGGATGTCTGCGGAGGCCGCCCGCAAGGCGGGTATGCGTGCCGTGGTGAGCAGAGGGCTGACAGGCTCCGAGGGTGGAGAACGGCGGATCGCCGAGGCTCTGGGAGAATGGGAGAACTGGAAGCACGATCCCATGGTGACCCATATGCTGGCACCTCACGCCATCTATACCTGCGACACCCCCTTCCTGGAGCGTGTGATGCAGGTCTCCGACGAGACGGGAATGCTCATCAACACCCACCTTTCCGAGTCCGAAAAGGAGATCGCCGATTGTATGGAAGCACACGGCTGCTCCCCCGTGGAATACCTGGCAAAGCTGGGGATGTTTGACCGCAAGACCCTGGCCGCCCATTGCGTCCACCTTTCCGAATTGGACATCATGCTGTTGGCGGAAAAGGGCGTTTCCGTTGCCCACAACCCCAAGAGCAATCTGAAGCTTGCTAACGGCATTGCCCCCGTAAAGCAACTGCTGGACGCAGGGGTGAACGTGTGCCTGGGTACCGACGGCGCAGGCTCCAACAACACCTTGAATATGTTCTCCGAGATGAACTTCGCTTGCCTCCTGCCCAAGGGCGTTAACAAGCAGGGGGACGTGGTCAGCGCCAACACCGTTTTGCAGATGGCTACGGTAAACGGTGCAAAAGCACTGTCTCTGGACAAGCTGGGGGATCTGCAGGCAGGCTGGAAGGCGGATATTGCCATTTTGAACCTTGATGATCCCTGGATGCATCCCATGCACAACGTGGCAAACGCCCTGTGCTATTCCGCCACCGGCACCGAGGTAGAAACGGTGATCATCGGCGGGGAAGTGGTCATGGAAGACCGCAGGATGACCAAGATCGACGAAGAAGAGGTCTACGCAAACATTGCGCGGATCGCAAAGGATTGGTGACAAGTTTGAAAAAGGGATCTTTTTTCAAACGTGATTTTGTGGCTTTGCTCACAAAATCTATCTAAACCGCCCGCGGAAGCGGGCTGCAAAGGATTGGTGTTTTTTATGAAGCAATACGAGATCAAAGACCCCTCCCTGTGGGAAAGCGGGGAAAGAAAGATCCTTTGGGTCAAGGAGCATATGCCCCTTTTGAGAGGGCTGGAGGAGGAAATGCTGGCTACCAAGCCCCTGACAGGCTTGCGTGTGGCGCTCTCCGTCCATCTGGAGGCAAAGACCGCTTACCTCTGCCGCGTGCTGGCCGCAGGGGGTGCGGAAATGTATATCACAGGCAGTAACCCTCTGTCCACCCAGGACGACGTTGCCGCCGCTTTGGTGAAGGACGGTCTCCACGTCTATGCGGAGCACGGCTGCTCCATGGAGACCTATCACCGCCATATTTCCTACGTGATCCAGGCCGCCCCTCAGATCATCATTGACGACGGCGGCGATCTGGTACACTTGATCCACACGGAATACCGCCACCTCTTGCCCGGTGTGATCGGCGGCTGTGAGGAGACCACCACGGGCATCCTCCGTCTCCACGCCATGGAGCGTGAGGGAGAATTGAAGTTCCCCATGGTGATGGTAAACGATGCGGACTGCAAGCATCTCTTCGACAACCGTTACGGCACGGGACAGTCCGTATGGGACGGCATCAACCGTACCACCAACCTGATCGTGGCGGGGCAGACCGTTGTGGTAGCCGGCTACGGCTGGTGCGGCAAGGGCGTTGCCATGCGTGCCAAGGGCTTGGGCGCTTCCGTCATCGTTACGGAGGTAGATCCCATCAAAGCCATGGAGGCTGTCATGGACGGCTTTGCCGTGATGCCCATGAAGGATGCCTGCCCCAAGGGCGATTTCTTCGTCACCGTCACGGGGGATATGGAGATCATCACCACCCGACATTTCCCCCTGTTGAAGGACGGTGCCATTCTTTCCAATGCGGGCCACTTCGACGTGGAGGTGGATATGCAGGCTCTGCGAGCTTACGCCGTGCGCTCCTGGGAGGCACGACAGAACATTACAGGCTATGAATTGCCCGACGGCAAGAAGGTCTACGTTCTGGCGGAAGGCCGCTTGGTGAACCTGGGCGCGGGAGACGGACATCCTGCAGAGATCATGGATATGTCCTTTGCCGTCCAGGCTATGAGCGTGCTGTACCTCATCCGCAACAAGGATCTTCCCAAGACCTCCAACGTCATCGCCGTTCCCAGAGAAGTGGACTTGGAGATCGCAAGACGGAAGCTTGCTTCCTGGGGCATTTCCATTGACGAGCTGACGGAAAAGCAAAAGAAGTATCTGGATTCCTGGGGTTCGTAATTTTTTCAAACCCTTCTCGGAATCTGCAAAGAATATTCACATTTTCATGTTAAAATGAAAAGAAAGGAGGGGGAAGGATGTTTAAAAGCGTATTTTCTCGGATGCTGACAGCTTTTACGGTGATCCTGCTTTTGTGTATCACCCTGCTGGTATTCGTGGTAGCCTCCGGTCTGTTCCAGGAAAGCCAAGAAAAAGAGCTTTCCGAATTGGGCGTTGCCGCCAACGAGATCGGCTTCTTTCTGGAAGAAATGCAGCGCATATCCGCATTGCCCGCCCCCTTGCTTTTGCAAAGCGAAAGCTTTCATTCCAACCTGGTAGGCATTGCCGATCTGACGGAGGCGGATATTTCTGTCCTGCGTATGGACGGTGTGGTAGCCGCTACCTCCAACGACCGGTTGGAGATAGGAGCACAAATGCTTTCCAAGGAGACGGTGGATCGGATCATGAAAAACGATTCCGCCTACGTGATCAGTAATCTGGACGGTGCTTTACAGCGGAGACAGCTGAACAGCTTTGCCATCATCGGCGATGCGGAGGGCGCCCCGGTGTACCTGATCGTGGTCACCAGCGAAAAGGCGTTGAACTCCGAGATTGCCAATTCCGTTACCCAGCGCATGGTAGTGGTGGCTATTTGGATCTTCTTTGCGGCGATGATCATCATCTTCCTGATCTCCCGCCGTATCACGGATTCCATCAAGACTCTTTGCTCCGTGGCCAGAGAATACGCCCAGGGGCGGTTCAACATCCGCATCAAGGTAAACGGGCAGGATGAGATCACAGAGCTTTCCAGAGCCTTTAACAACATGGCCAGCGGCCTTGCCAAGTTAGAGGAAAACCGTAATACCTTCATCGCCAACGTCTCCCACGATCTCCGCACCCCCATGACCACCATCTCGGGCTTTGTGGACGGCATCCTGGACGGTACCATTCCTCCCGAGGATCACCAGCGGTATCTTCAGACCATTTCTGCAGAGGTGCACCGCCTTTCCCGTTTGGTGAATACCCTTTTGGAGATCTCCCGTTTGGAATCCGGTAAGAGCATGAACACCACGGATTTCAACGTAACGGAAACGGCAAGGCAGATCTTGATCTCCCTGATGGGAAAGATCGAAGCCAAAAAGCTGGATATCGAATTTGAAGGCGGCGACGAGGATGTGTTCGTCCTGGCAGACCCGGATGCCATCCATCAGGTGCTGTACAATCTCATGGACAACGCCATCAAATTCACCCAGGAGAAGGGTGTTATCTCCATCGCCATCACCGCCAAGGGCAAAAAAGCTTTGGTGCGGGTGCGCAATACGGGAGAAGGGATCCCCGAGGAAGAGATCACCCACATTTTTGAACGCTTTTATAAGTCCGACCGCTCCCGCGGACTTGACAAAACGGGAACGGGCCTTGGCCTTTACATCGTCAAGACCATTTTGGAAAAGCACGGAGAGGACATCTCCGTGGAATCGGTTGTTGGGGAATATACGGAGTTTCGTTTCGGGCTGTCTTTGTCCGCAGGGAAACCCAAGCCTAAGGGCGGAGACTTAACCGACCGAGAATCAATGTGAAAGGAACCGAAACACATGAACGAATTCAACAACGATCGTGACGATCAGAACACGAATTTGACTCCCGAGGGGAATCAGCCTCAACAGCAGACCCCTCCCACCTACGTTTGGGACGGTAAGCAGGGAGGCAATCGCCGCAGAGGGAAAAAGCCCTTTATGTTCTTTGTGGTGGCTATCGTTTGCCTGATCTTGACCACGGCCATTTGTGTCCCCACCGTGCTGTTCGCACTGGACGAGGGGCACATTGCAAGCGGCTCCGGGGACACCTCCGATGGCACCGCTTCCCGCGGGGAAGCTTCCCGTGAAGACGTCTCCTACGACGTCAGCCAGACGGTTTCCATTACAGACACGCCTTTTCAGGAAGAAAACGTTCTGACACAGGTCTACGAGAAGTGTCAGGGCTCCTGCGCCACCATTTACGTAGAGATCGGCAACACCGGCTACTCCATCGGAAGCGGCTTTGTGCTCACCGAGGACGGCTACGTGGCGACCAATCAGCACGTAGTGGATGACGGCACCAAGGTGACCGTGATCTTCTACGACGGCTCCGAGTACGAAGCCGAGGTGGTAGGGGAAGACCCCGTTCGTGACCTTGCTGTCCTGAAGATCGACGCAAAGAACCTGAAGCCCCTTCCTTTGGGCGATTCCGACGCCCTCACCGTGGGGCAGACCACCATTGCCATCGGCACGCCTTACGATCAGGCGTTGGCAGGCACCATGACCATGGGCATCATCAGCGGTCTGAACCGCAAGATCCCCATCGAAAACGACGCCGGCGTGGTGACCAAGACCATGCATCTGATCCAGACGGATACCCCCATCAACCCCGGCAACAGCGGCGGCCCGCTGATCAACATGGCAGGGCAGGTGGTGGGCATCAACTCCCTGAAGCTGATCAACGAGTACGAGGGCATCGGCTTTGCCATTCCCATCAACTCCGCCGTGGAGATCTTCAACCAGCTCATCCAGTACGGTAAGGTGGTACAGGATCCCGAATCCGAGTTCGTGATCGCCAGCCCCCGTCTGGGCGTTCAGGTATACGAATTGCAGGCAGGCTTGGATGCCTTCCGTATCAAGCCCCGTTGTGAGTATCCCAAGGAAGGTGTTCTGGTGGCTTCCGTAGAGCCCAACACCGCCGTTTACGCCGCAGGCCTGGAGCTTTACGACATCATCACCGATTTCAACGGCAAGCCTATCAAGGGTCTGCAGGATCTTACCAACGCCTTGGCGGAATACCGCGCAGGAGATAAGGTGACCATCACCGTGTTCTCCTTCTCCCGCAATTTCTCCGACGGCGAATACAAGACTCTGGAATTCGTTTTGGATTCCGCAGAGGCTATCGGCTAAAAAATAAACGGATCACCTTTTGACGGGTGATCCGTTCTTTTATCCAAACCGTTTTCTCCCCAGCAGAGCAAAGGTGCCCACTGCGGAAACGGCACAGAGCAGCACGAAGATCACAAGGTTGCTGTCCCCCGTTTGGGGTGCGGAGGCGTCCCCGTGGGGCGGCACGGAGGCTCTGCTCATATTCTCCGGATCGGGCGGGGGAGAAACGGTCAAGGGGTTCTGCCCCTGAAGCACGGAGATCTCGTCCAAAAACGTCCAAGTGCCGTTTCCGGGGGTGATGATCATTTTCACAAACCGCCCCGTCTGTCCTTCCGCTGTGTCCAGGGTAGCCACTCCTGCCTTTCCCGCAGAAGCGGGGGCCACCTCTCCCAAAAGCTCATAGGTGCCGTTTTCCTCTTCGCTGAGATAAAAGGCGATCTTTGCGGGAGCAAAGATCCCCACCTCCTCTTCATGGAGGTAGCTCACCTCAAAGGTCCAAAGTTCCGAATAGCTTTCCCCCAGATCCAGAACCACGGTGATCTCCTCGCCGCCTCGGATCCCCACGTATGCATCGTCCCGATAGTAATAGTTCACCGTGCCGTTTTCCACGGGGGTACCGTACTTGCCGTCGGTCAACTCAAATTCCTCGTCGGGATACCCTTGGGAAGCACCCGGGGAGAGGGTGTACCCCTTATGCAAGGACACCACGTTCTGTGCGGCGGAAACGGAAAGCATTCCCACCAAAGAAAACAAAAACAAAAAGATACAAAATGCCCGCTTCATTGCCATTCTCCGATCCTGTTGACCACGCTCTGCATTTCTTCCTTGCTCCTTGCATGGCGGGCGTCGAAGAGAAACCGTTGCCGTTGCCGTTCGTCCATCTTACCGAACTTTTTCAGCGCCAGATCGTTTTGCGCCAAGGCCATGCCGAACCCCAAGGGAAGCTCCTCGTCGGCAACTCCCGGCAGGGTGCTTTTTTGATAACGCTCCATAAATTCCATCCTTTTTTGTTTTTAGTGTTCCGAAGGGATGGTTTTTCCATACCTGCAAGTTATTTGGAAAAATATGGGCTTGACATTTTTTTCAAAATCATGTAAAGTGTAAGAAAGACCTTTTGGAAAAGGAGTCCCTTCCATGAAAAAATACCTTCTTTTGCTTTTGACCTTCGTTCTTCTGCTGGCGGCTTGCACGGCACAGGAAACGCCCCAGACCTCATCCTCTCCGGAAAGCTCTCTTCCCGAAAGCAGTTCTCCCGCCGAGCAGAGTGCTGTGGAAACCTCCTCCGAAGAAGAACTCTCCGCAGAAGCATCCCTCCCCACCGAAGAAGATCCCCCTGAGGAGGTACCTCCCTTGACCATGACCCAGGTTTCCACCGTCAAAGATAATTTCCTGAACGTTACGCTTTTTCAGGACTTCCTTGCGAGGGGCGAAAAATACGCCCTGATCCCCGGGCTGAAGGAAGGCATCGTGCCCCAGGGCATGGGCCGCCATCCCGTGACGGGATACGTGTACATCTCCGCCTACTTCACCACCGAAAATACCCCCTCCGTGATCCTTGTGCTGGACGAGAAGGGGAGCTTCGTGGCGGAATACCATATGTACAAAGAAGACGGCAGCCCCTATACCGGCCACATGGGCGGCGTTTGCGTCACGGAGGAGTATCTCTATTTCTCCGGCCCCGGTGTGGGTGACTATTACGGCATCGGCGAGCTTGCTCTGGCGGATCTCCCGAAGAAGGGCGCCCACGACGTGACCTTTACCTCCGTGGTTCCTCTGCCCATCCACGCCAGCTATCTGTTTTATGACCAAGGCAACCTTTGGGTAGGCACCTTCTATCTCAGCGGCTCCTACGACATGGGCAAGTATTTCAACCGGAAGGTGAAGAACTCCGCAGGCGCATCCTACGGCGGGTTTGCCGCCATGTTCCCCGTGGACGAAAACGGCCGCCTCACCGTTCCCGAAGGGAGCGCCTACGCCGTTCCCACCCTGACTTTGGCCACCGTGGACAAGGTGCAGGGCTTTACCTGCCGTGACGGCAAGGTGACGCTGAGCATCTCCTACGGCAGAAACAACAACTCCACCCTGGATTTCTATTCCATCGACCCCGCAAATGCAACCGCAACCTACACCGCCGACGGCAAGACCTACCCCATGATCGTGCTGGATGATACCAACCGTATCAAAAAGGTCACCACCATGGGCATGACGGAGGGCATCGCCCTGGACGAAAAGGGCAACGTGCTGATCCTCTATGAATCCGGCGCGCAGAAGTATTATAACTCCAAGAACCCCACCGACTGCGTCTGGCGCTTCCCCTTCCCGGAGGAATAAAAGCGCTGTATACTGTTGGTTGAACACCTTGAAAACCGCAAGGATCCATGGTATACTGCTTTTGACAGGAAAGGCGGTGTAGTATGAAATTTTCTGCAAACGATCTGTATCTCAGCTATGGTGAGAATCCCCAAGTGTGGTTACACGACTGTGTTTTCACCATCAAAAGAGACGGGGAAGACCTGCTCTTTGAGTTTCCCGAGGGCTTCCAATTTCAAAAGGACGGGCAGTCTTTTCGTTGCGCCCATGGAACAATCCGCGCAGTGAAAGTGGGAGAAGAGGACGTGCAGATCTTCGCCATCCGCTGCAAATGGAAGCGGAAAAGATATTGTAAGAAATCGGTTACCATTTCTTTGGAAGAACTGTTGGAGGCAATGGGAACTTACCCTTTGGAGAATTATCTGGAATTCTACTCGCACCATGAATTTCTCTGGAGTTGCTCTCCGTGGGGCATCCCGCATTACAGAAGAAAATTGGAAGATAAGGTTGAGCTCCAAGTCTATTACGACCACTTAGAATACGAGATCTCCGATGAATACAGCCCCTACGAGGGGTGACTGAAATGGGTTGAGCCTTTGGCTTGACCCTTTTTTATGTTTCGAGGCGGTTGTTCGATCAAGAAAAAACGTAGTGGGGAAGATATCAGGTTCCCCCTGGAAGGTGGGAGCTGTCAAGTCGCAAGCAGCGCGTATGCGACTTGACTGAGGGGGTTGACCCTCACAGAGTTGTTGCATTTTGTAAAACTATATGTTAAAATCACTGTGAGAAAACAAATTCTTTTTCGTCTAAAGAGTGAAAGCCAAGGAAAGGAGGGCACCGCCCATGGATCACGGCGCAAGTAGCTACCGCCGTTTTCTGCAGGGGGATGACAGCGGGTTCGAGGAGCTCGTCCGCACCTATAGCGACGGGCTGATCCTGTACCTGTACGGATACGTTTCCGATTTCCACCTGGCAGAAGATCTTTGCGAGGATACCTTTTTCCGCCTGTTGGTGAAAAAACCCCGCTTTGACGGGCGCTCCTCCTTCAAAAGTTGGCTGTATACCATCGGGAAGAACCTGGCAACAGACCACCTCCGTCGTGCAAAAAAATACCAAACGGCAGAGTACCAGGGGGATTACCCCGACGGAGACACCCCGGAACGGAAGCTTCTCAAGGAGGAGCAACGGGTGCAGCTTTACCGCGCCCTGCAAACCCTGAAAACGGAATACAGATGCGCACTGTATCTCCTGTATTTCGAGGGCTTTGACATGGAGCAGACCGCCAAACACTTAGGGAAGTCCAAGCACCAAACGGAGACCCTGGTGTGGCGGGCGAAGAACGCATTGAAAGGGAAATTGGAAGAGGAAGGGTTTGTATATGAAGAGTCATGAGGAAATGATCCAAAGCCTTTACGCACGGCGGGAGGCTTACGAAAGGAAGAAACTGAAACGAAAAAGAGCCACGATACGGGTCACGGGCATTGCCGCCTGCTTCGTGCTTTGCACCGCCGTCCTTTTGGGAAGCTACGGACAAAGCGAGCCTCCCGTAACCCCCGCCGCTTCGGAGGAATCGGAGCAGAGCTTGCAAAGTGAAAGCAGCGCGGGGGACTCCTTTACGGAGGAAAGCAGTGAACAGCCGGACGTGTCTTCTCTCCCGCCCGAGGAGAGCAGCGAAGATCCCGATAACCCTTCCCTTCCTCCCGAAGAGAGTGAACGAACGCCCATTTACAGTGAGATCCGCAAGGTGGAACGGGACGTTCCGGCTTTGGAAGGAGATATCGTGGACGGAATTTTAGGTGGAGGCATATTTGTCGATGAGAGTGTGAATAGCACCACCTTTGGGCATGCGTTGACGTTGAAAATGCTGCTCAAATCCGACGAACCGGCCTATCTGTTCAACGTAGTGGTGTATATGAAAGTCGTAGGCGAAGAGGACGGCGATGGCATGCTGTCCGACGCTTGTGCTATGATCACACAAGATGAAACTGCGGGAATCTCCACGGGAGATTGGCTTCCGGTGGAATGGTTCACAGAAGGAAACGCTTATTATTGCAGATTGACCGCTCGGGAGTTGTTTGTGCTGAATTCCTACGGAATCACCTGCTTGTACGTAGGCTCCGGTGAAGGCGATCTGAAACAGGCGGAAACGCAATCGGAAAAAATCGACGCCTATTGCGAATTGTACGGAGATTGCTTGGTGGGTGTCAAAAAGTAGACTTGAGGAAAGGAAGAGAACGAATGAAAATCAGAAGATATTTTTGTATGCTGTTGGTCCTGTTCCTGCTTACAGGCTGCGGGACAGAAGCACCGAAGGTGGAAAATACAGGGTCAAAAGCAGAGCCGCCGCGCGGTGAAAGCGTGGAATTGCATCATGGCCAAAACGAGGAACGTGACGGATCCGGCGAAAGCTCTTTTGAAGGATCCGACGTGAGCGAGGGAAGCGAAGAATCACAGCCAATTGAAGAACCAAAGCCGGTCAAGCCCGATTGGGATTATGGAGAAATGCTTCAACTAACTCCCGGGGGATATAAAGGTTACGGTTTTTATGAGGGTTTTGAAAACTTAAAAATCTTATACAGCACCGAGGATCTGGAAGCCGTTGTGGATGATATGGGTTGGCAAGGAGAGCAGCTGGACAAATGTACGGAAATACTTTCCGGCTTTGATGAAGTGTTCTTTGAGACCAATGTGCTGGCAACGATTTTTTGTTGGAGCGGCGCCGGATTCCCCGATTTTGAATTTGAAGGGGTACGCTGGCTTTCGGATTGTGAAAACGGCGAGACCAACGGAGAAGTGCTGATACGGGAATACAGACCGGACAGCTTATTTGCGGCGGATATCTTTCTCGAGTATATGTTTGTGATACCGCTATCCAAAGCGGCGGTGGAGGCTTGCGATCATTTGCAGGTGCGGTATCTGTACGGAATGAGCCACGAAGACGGGCATCTTCATATTGAGCCTGTGGACCCGTTGCTTTCTCAAAATGAATCCTCCTACAAAAAGGGAACGCCCGTAGAGGTGACAAGATGGGGAAAGATCTGGGAAGGAGAGGGAACCTACCGATACGATCTGCTTACCGACGTATTGGCCGATGATGCTCTGGCGGAAGCCTTGATGGTTATGCTGGAGACCCTTGACTATACGGAGGAAGCTGTTTGCTCCTGCGAAACGGAAATTGATGAAGAGGATCTGTATTTTGGATCCTTCTGCGTCAACGGGGAGTATACTTTTTTCCGTAACATCGTGCGTTGTTCGCGAGGACAAGTACAATTGACCGGTGATCAGATCAAGCTCATGCATTCCGTTAGAGAGGAATTGAGCAAGATGGAGGTAGGACTCTTTTGCGCTTACTCCGGTGTGGTGGATTGCTTCTATTTGGGAGAAGAAGATCCCTTCGCGGAGGATGATATGGTTTTGATCGAGGATGCGCGGCAATGGCAGACCTTTAACCAACAGCTCTATCTGAACGATACGACCCGTTGCTTGAGGCTGTTTGACGATGCGGAAACAGCTTTTGAGACATTGTCATTGTTGGTCTATCGGGTAGCCACAACGGAAGACGTATCCTATTGGATCAGGCGAAAGATGTGGAACGTAGAGGAAGATACTGTACAAATACAGTTGATGCGGGATGAATCCCGAAATCCTACGGGAAATACGGAGATCCGGTACCAGCTGGTTTGTGTTCCTCTGTTCAAATACAACCTGCACGACGGCACGGAAATTACCGTGGAAATCGATTAGAATATCTCTGCCATACAAAAAACGCGGCGTGATTGATCACGTCGCGTTTTGCATCTTCGTTTTTACTTCAAAGCTACCCGGAGGATGTTCTCCAATGCGGCTACCTTTTCTACCACGTCGGCGGAGATCTCGTTGCCGAAATCAAACATAGACACCGCGTAGTTGCCCTTGGATTGGTTTGCCATGGCCTCGATGTTGACGCCGATGATGGCAAGAGCACCGGAAATGGCGTTCACCACGCCGGGCACGTTGCGGTGGAGCACCACCAAGCGATGGTCGTGGATGCGGGGCATATGGATCTCGGGGAAGTTCACGCTGTTCTTGATGTTGCCGTTTTCCAGGAAGTCGATCAGCTCCTCCGCCGCCATCTTGGCACAGTTGTCCTCGGATTCGGGGGTGGAAGCGCCCAAGTGGGGGATACATACCGCACCCTCCAAGCCCAAAAGCTCTTCTGCAGGGAAGTCGGTGACGTAGGAAGCGATCTTGCCGCTCTTCAAGGCCTCTGCCACGTCGGCAACGTTTGCCAGATCCCCGCGGGAGAGGTTGATGATCCGCACGCCGTCCTTCATCTTGGCGATGTTTTCTTTGTTGATGATGCCCTTGGTGGTGGGCAGGGCGGGGATGTGGTAGGTGATATAATCCGCATTTGCGTAGATCTCATCGTAATCCGCCGCAGAATGGACGGAGTTCTTCAAGGACCAAGCCGCCTTGACGGAAAGGAAGGGGTCGCAACCGATGACGTTCATTCCCAGGCTCACCGCCGCGTTGGCAACCATACCGCCGATGGCACCCAAGCCGATAACGCCTAAGGTCTTGCCCTTCAGCTCGGGACCCACGAATTGGGACTTGCCTTTTTCTACCTTCTTGGAGAGCTCGGGGTCACCCTTCAGGGTTCTTGCCCATTCAATGCCGGCTACCACCTTACGGGAGGCCATCAGCAGTGCCAGAATGGCAAGCTCTTTCACACCGTTTGCGTTGGCACCGGGAGTGTTGAACACCACGATTCCTTCCTCGGCACAGCGCTCCAGGGGGATGTTGTTGACGCCTGCACCTGCGCGGGCGATGGCGGCAAGGGTGGCAGGGAACTGCATATCGTGCAGTACCGCAGAACGCACCATGATCCCGTCGGGGGATTCCACCTCTGTGCCCACGTTGTACGCGGTCTTGTCAAACACCTCAAGACCTACGTCACTGATCGAATTCAAAAGCTGAATGTTTTTCATAATAAATAATTACTCTCTGCTCCACGCATGGCAGCAGTCCTTTCTGTGTATTATTATGAATTTTATTTAAGAACCTTTCTTTCGAAAAGAAAGGTTCTTAAACTCCAAAGAAACCGACTTCCGAAAACTGTCGTTTTCGGTTTTTTATTTATGATCCTCAAAATACCGGGTTCTTAGGGAGCGGGCTCCCTAAGCGGAGATTCTTAAGAGGCAGAGCCTCTTAAGCCCTCGTTCCCTCACCCGTTCTCTTTTTCGAACTTCTCCATAAAGGCGATCAGTGCCTCGACGCCTGCCACGGGCATAGCGTTGTAAATAGAAGCACGCATACCGCCAACGGAGCGGTGTCCCTTCAGGTTGGAAAGCCCCGCCGCAGTAGCCTCGGCGCAGAACTTCTTGTCCAGATCGGCATCCCCGGTGACGAAGCAAACGTTCATCAGGGAACGGCATTCCTTCTCTGCGGTGGCCTTGAACAGCTTGCTGTTGTCCAGGAAGTCGTAAAGCATACCCGCCTTGGCCTCGTTGATCTTCTGCATCTCCTCCAAGCCGCCAAGCTCCAACAGCCACTTGTACACCAAGCCCGCCACGTAAATGGAGTAGCAGGGGGGCGTGTTGTACATAGAGCCGTTTTCCGCCTGGATCTTGTACTGCAGCATCACGGGACAGCAATCCATGGCGTCGCCAATAAGATCCTCACGGACGATCACCAAGGTCATGCCTGCGGGTGCCATGTTCTTCTGTGCCCCTGCGTAGATCAGACCGTAGTCCGCCACGTTCACAGGCTTGGAAAGAATACCGGAGGACATATCCGCAACCAAAGGGATGTCACCCGTCTGAGGAACGTAAGGATAGACCGTGCCGAAAATGGTGTTGTTGTAGCAAATGTGTACGTAGTCGGAATCCTTGTTGAACTCCGTCACGTAGGGGACGTAGGTAAAGTTCTTATCCTTGGAGGAAGCAAGAATGCGTACCTCACCGTAGCGCTCCGCCTCCTTTGCCGCCTTGCCGGAGAACTGACCGCTGACGATGTAATCCGCCTTGCCGTTCTTGGTCATCAGGTTCAGAGGCACTGCGGAGAACTGGGTGGAAGCACCGCCCTGGAGGAACAATACCTTGTAATTGTCGGGAATGTTCATCAGCTTGCGGAGATCCGCCTCGGTCTGATCGATGATCTGCTGATACACCGCAGATCTATGGCTCATCTCCATTACGGACATCCCACTGCCGTTGTAATCCAGCATTTCGGAAGCCGCACGCTCCAACACGGGAACGGGCAGCATGGAAGGTCCTGCGGAGAAGTTATAAATACGGTTCATGGAAGAAATCCCTCTTTCTTAAAAACTAAAAAGTGATACTTTGATAACCTTTTCTTTATATTATACTCTTTTTCTGCAAGATGTCAAGAGGGAACGCAAGGTTTCTGTTGACAAACGGCTCATTTTTTGATAGAATATTTCGTGTAAAATACGGGAGTTTTTTCCTTTCTTCACAAAGGAGTTTTTTATGGATCGTAAGATCGGTTTCGGGATCATCGGTTGCGGTGTCATTGCGGATTTTCATGCCAACGCCTTGTTCAGTCTCCCCGAGGAGGCCGTGCTGGTGGGCGTTGCCGACGCCCGACCGGAATCTGCACAGCGATTCGCACAAACCAAGCAGGTGCACGCCTTTGCTTCCGTGGAGGAGCTGTTGGCTTGCCCCGAGATCGACGTGGTGACTATCTGCGTCCCCAGCGGCTTCCATGCGGACGTTGCCGTCAAGGCCGCCAACGCGGGGAAGCATATCATCGTGGAAAAGCCCATGGCTATCACCAAGGAGCAGCTGGACGCCATGGAAGAAGCCTGCGCCCGCAACGGGGTGCTTCTTTCCTCCATTGCCCAAAGCCGTTTTACCAAGGGTGTGGGCATGACCAAGCAGGCCATTGCAGACGGTCTTTTGGGCAAGATCGTGTGTGCCGACGTTTATATGAAATTCAACCGCACCCAGGAATATTACAACAGCGGCGGCTGGCGTGGCACGAAAGCCGTGGACGGCGGCGGTGCCTTGATGAACCAGGGCATCCACGGCGTGGATCTGCTGTTGTACCTGGCGGGGGACGTGAAGAGTGTCTACGCCGTTTCCAAGACTTTGGCAAGACAGATCGAGGTTGAGGACACCTTGTCCGCCGTGGTGGAGTTCAAGTCCGGTGCTACGGGTGTGATCCAGGCCACCACCTCCGTCTACCCCGGCTATCCCCGCCGCCTGGAGCTGAACGGGGACAAGGGCTCCATCGTCTTGGAGGAGGGCAACGTGGTTCGTTGGGATCTGGAAAACCCCGGCAAGCAGGACATCGTTCTCCAGCCCACCATGTATTCCTCTGCCGCCACTCCCACAGCCATCGCCGTGGATAACCACACTAAGCAGTTCAAAGACGTGATCCGTGCCCTGCGCACCGGCACCAAGCCCCTCATCGATATTCACGAGGGCAGACGTCCCGTGGATCTCATTCTCGCTATCTACAAGTCTGCCGAAGAGCGCAGAGTGATCGAATTGTAAAAATCAAGGGGACTTTCTTTTCGGAAAAAGAAAGTCCCCTGACCTCGTCTCAGACGAGGTCTTACCCCAAAGAAAACCTCCTGCCGAAAACTGCCGTTTTCGGTGGGAGGTTCTTTTTGTGTTTTTCTTGTTATCGTGCCTATTTAGCAAAAAGTGAAATTTTTTTCGTAGCTTTTTGTGCCGGTTTGAGTTCTTCGGCTTGTTTAGCAATATCAGTTAATTTGTCGCCATGTTCGGAAGTATAAATAGCTACGTTTTGAATAGCATTTAGCGCTTTTATAAACGCGTTATGTGCATCATCTTGCTTAGGCCGTAATTCCATTTCAAAGATGTTTTTATGTATTGCAATGTGAATACGGGAGCGCATATTCTCCACGGAAAGCGTTTTGTTTGAATTGTAACCTGTCAATTTGTCTATGGTAGAATCTTCTTTTTCCAACCAACTGTATGGTGTTGTAGGTGAATATTTGTCATCATATTCAAACAAAATCAGTTGGCGATTGCTATTTTCACTAAGCCATTGCATTAGTAAGTCCCACCATTTTCTATCGGTTGCACCCAGGGACATTCCGTACACGCAAATAATAGTACTGCTTTTTATAACGTTGGTTGCATCTTTATCATAACCTTGACGCAAAAATTGATTTATCGAAGGCTTGATAATGTATCGTGCGAAACGTGTATCTTTAGCAAGTTCTTTGTTTGCGATTTGGCTTGCATCGTTTACGCCAGTAATCGGCAATTTGTCGCAATAGCCGTGTACATGAACAATCTTACCTATTTTATCAACCTTTTCAGCGTTTCCGTTAAGTTTGCGCTTGCATACTATATTTTGCGGAATTGTTTGTAATGCTTTCGACAACAAGGAGGTGTAGTTAAAATTGACGAAATTATAAAAATGAGATTCCCCTCTTAGCTGATTATATACTCTGGCTACAGCGCTGCTTGATTCTATGGCTAAATTGTCAGGGGAATAAAACTTTGTCAAAGCCTCTGTCATTATATGAGCTATTTTGTCAGATTTCTCAAAGGATAATTTTGATTCTTGCTCTTTCAAATATGCAATAAAACCGATTTCAAAATCCTTAACTTGATCTATAAAATCTTGTTGAGTTTCCGGCGTAAATTTAAGAGTATATTCCCCGAGCTTTTTTTCGAAATCGGCCCATGTATCGTAGCTTTCTGTGATGTTATCCGATAGTTGTTTTATTCTTTGTTCTTTATTCTGAGATTCTTTTAGGTAAATAGGAAAGAAATCCTTAAATCTCGATTTCATTCCCAAACCAACATCAAAGCCATTTCCGATCAAAAATGTAATATTCATTGTATGCGCCCCTTTCGAATATCAGTTTTGTGCAGTTTTAACTATTCTACACTATTTGCTGTCCGCTGTCAATAGGTTTTTCAAAATAAAAAACACCATATATGGTGTTTTTTATTTTTATATTGTACATTTTATTGCATTGACAAATTGAACAAAAACGGTGGGGTGGAGTAAGACGATTATTTCGCTAAATCTTGATACATCTTCATCAGCTCGGCAACACACTCGGATTCAGAATTCAGTTTTCCCCAGAAACCGTAGGCTTGCATCACCGCTTTGTCGTTGGCTTGGTGCGCCTTGCGGAGTTCGGGAGGCATGGCGACTTCATCGTAGAGATCTGCCAAAGAGCAATCGGGATAGAGAGCGCGAGCGTCAAGAATAGCCTGTGCGGTTTGCTCAATCTTCGCTTTTTGGGCATCGGTAGGAGAGGGCCAAGGGAAATTGTTGTAGACAATATCTTTGGAATAACGGTAGCGCATCTCTAATCTTCCGCAAACAGCGCGCACCCACGCCATATGTACATTGGAAGTTAATATACCAAAGTGATACAATGTTGCATTTTTAATCAAAAACACCAAATCGCTCGCCAAAACATTGGGTGTCAGAAAACCAATAGGGATGTATTTGCGTTTTTCAGATGATACCTTTGGAACGATAATGTAGTTTTCAGTTGGCATATTTTCAACATGAAAATGAGTGGGAGTATCTGCTAATTTGACTGTGCCTGCACTCGAACTTGAAAGTCTAAAATTTCTAACAGACTCTACTCTTTTTAGGCATTCGGGCATCTTTCGCAATTCATTGGGAGGACATTCTCCAAGCCACAAGCAGTATCTAAAATATCTATTGATAAATTCGTGAGAACCAATCCATGGTCTAAACCACTTTTCCGCTTGAGGCTCTTTTTTTATAAATTCATCCTTTTCTTCTTCTGTAAAGAGGTAGAATCCGCCGTCGATAGGCTTGTTTCCTATGCCGATTTTGGGAATGTCACAAAGAGGATTTGTGCGACTCTCAACAAAAGTATTATCCGCTTCCACCAAATAAGCATTGATGTTATCTACTATCAGAGGTCTTTCCGCTGAATATATAACTTTCGCTTTATAAGAAGGCGCAGTACTAAATCCAATAATCACGCAATGCACGTGTGCTTTGATACTTGCTTCGCTATCCCAACGGAAGGTACGATGTGCAAAATCAATGTGAACGCCATTTTCAAAAAGTGGTTTCCAAAGAATTGCAACACTTTCACCTTGCGAAACAGAATTCGTCGAAACTAAAGCGGCACGGATATTTGTTCCTTTCATCAGGTCGGTTGCTTTTTTGTACCAACAGGAAACGTAGTCAAGATTACCTGCGTTTTTCCATTTGGTGCCGAAAACCGAAAGCAAATCGTCCTTTTGCGATTGGCTCATTAAGCGAGCGCCCACAAACGGAGGATTGCCCATGATATAGTTAAGTTTGTTCTTGGGGACGACACTTTCCCAATCGATACGGAGGGCGTTTCCTTCTGCGATGTTGGCGTAGGATTTCAAGGGCAAAAAGTCCAGGTTGATCTGCAGAAGCTCTTCCGTTTCCTTCATCATCTGGCTTTCTGCGATCCAAAGGGCGGTTTTTGCCACGGTAACAGCAAAATCGTTGATCTCGATGCCGTAGAACTGCTGAATGGAAACCTTGATCACGTCGTCAAAGCCCCAAGCCATCTGCCCTTCGGAAACCAAAGCCAACGCCGCGTTTTCCAGACGGCGCAGGGAAATATAGGTTTCGGTCAGGAAGTTACCGGAGCCGCAAGCGGGGTCAAAGAAGGTGAGGGACGCCAGCTTTTGACGGAAGGCTTCTGCCTTATCCTTGCGGAGCTTGGGAACTTTTACGGCTTTGATCTCGTCAAATTCTTCCCGCAGCTCGTCTAAGAACAGGGGGTCGATAACCTTATGAATATTTTCAATAGAGGTATAGTGCATACCGCCGGAACGCCTTGTTTCGGGGTTCAATGTGGATTCAAACACCGCACCGAAAATGGTGGGGCTGATCTGAGACCAGTCAAAATCCTCGCTGGCATTGCGCAAGAGCAGGTCAACGATCTCCCGGGTAAAGTTGGGGATCTCAATGTTTTCGTCCGCAAAGAGACCGCCGTTGACGTAAGGGAACGCCGCAAGGTCAGATTTGAGATATTGGCTTCTCTCGTGGAGGGGCTGGTCAAGCACTTGGAATAGCTTAATGAGGGCTTCTCTTACGTCGTCAATGTCATTGTCCGCAACCTTTTTGATATAGTTGTGGAATTTTAGATGGCCGCCAAAAATACCTGCGTCCTCTGCATACAGGCAGAACACCAGACGAACGCAAAGCATATTCAGGCTTCGCAGACTTTCCTCACTGTCGGGGTGAATGTACTGCTTCAGAATGGCGTTGTACAGCTTGCCCACCAATTCCCCCGCTTGGATAGAGACCTGTTCCTCCTTGTGGAGCAGCTCGCTTTTTTCTTCTGCGATAAATTCCAGACGGTAGTATTCCTTGGGAAGCTCGGAGAGAAGGATGCTTTCCGGTTCGCCCGAGGGCTTTTCCATGTCGTAGATCAAAAACTCCTTAAAGTTGCAGGTGATGATCCAACGGGGACGTCTGGAATAGGGAAGCGCTGCGGAGTATTTCTGGGCTTGCTGGAAAGGATTGAGCAAAGAACCGTCCGATTGACGGATGGGCTTGCGCAGGTCACGGTCGGCGCTTTTTTGCTCAATGAGAACGTGGGTGGCCTCAATGTAGCCGTCGATAAAGCCGGTGTGATCCAGCATGACCTGATCTTCAAAGCGGATATATTCCTCGGGACGTTCTACGCCCACGATGTCCCGCAGGAAAGAAAGCCAAAAAGGTTGAGACTCTCCCTTTTCGTAGCCTTTTCCCTGCCAATACTCGGCAAAAGCTTTTGCGGCTTTTTTCTTCTCGATTTCGGTCATGCAGATGCCCTCCATGCTTGTGATGTAACATTATACCATACTTTTTTCCATTTTGCAACGCAAGATGAAGATAGAAAGGAAACTTTCCCTTGCTTTCAACCGAAAAAATCACCTATTAAGCAAAAAAACAACCGATTATCCCTGTTCTTTTCTGAAAAAGTGTGGTAAGATAGGATCATCGAGAGTGCATTCCGAAAAAAACATCGGAGGAACGTGATTTATGAAAGAACACATTGGCGAACACATTGCCATTTACCGCAAGAAGGCGGGGCTGACCCAGGAGCAATTGGCGGAGAAAATGAACGTCACCGCCCAGGCGGTCTCCAAGTGGGAGAACGGGTTGACCTGTCCCGATCTGGATTCCGTTGCCAGACTGGCAGGCTTTCTGGGGGTGACCGTGGAGCAGTTGATCCACGGCGATGCCGCCATCCCTGCCGTTCAGGTGGTGGAGACACCCCGGGTGGGGAAACGGGTGCTTTGCATCCGCGTGCAGGTGAAGGGCCCCGCAACCACTAACGTCACCGTGCGTTTTCCCGTGGAATTGATCTTGAAGGCGTACGAGATGGGCTGTCTGGAGTCTCTGGTGGGGGATGAGGCCCCCTTTGTGGAGCAGGCGATCGAAATGATCCGCCAAGGCACCGTTGGCTCCCTTGTGGACGTGGAAACGGAGGAAACCGACGTGAAGATCGAGGTGGTGGAGGTATGACGGTATATTTGCAGACCACCGCAGGCAGGGAAGTGATTCCTTTGCCGGAGGAGACCGTTTTCGTGGGCGTGTATAACAAAGCGGAGGACGGCAGTGATAACCTTGAGATCATGACGGGCTTTGAGAAGGTGTTTCCCTGCGGGAAGATCCGGCGGGTCACCCCTGAGGGCGTGAATATTACCATAGACTGCATGGCCGCAGAGGAATCGGCATTTTATGAAATCTTGCAGCGGTATCGCGGCATTTCCATGGTGGAGATCGTGGAGCAGGACTTTGAGCTTACCGTGGTGATATAAAAAATAAGGGGTGCTTTTGCGGCACCCCTTGACTTATTTCTTGCTGTTCTGCAAAATCTCCTCTTTCGTCAGCCCGTAGGCCCGGGCGATATCCTTGGCATAGCTTTGTCCGCTACTGCCGGGAAGAATGCGGAACACCCGCCTGTGGGAGGATTCCTCCAACTGTGCGGTGAGGTTGTGCAGGGTGGAAATCTCCCCTTCCAAACGGCATAGGTCGTGGAAATGGGTGGTGAAGATCCCCTTGGCACCGATCTCCCCGTAGGCCGCCAGGATCTCTCCCGCAATTACGGTGGCTTCCGTGGCATCGGTGCTGGAGAGGGCTTCGTCGAACAGGAACAGGCTGTCCTTGGTGATGACCCGGTTCAGCTCGCTGATCTGCAAGCACTCGTCGGAAAGTCTGCCGTGGACGTAGGATTTCCCCCGCGTATCAATGAAATGAACCAGAATGGCGTCTACCGGGGTGACAGATGCGCTGTTTGCGGGGAGAGGCAACCCCAAATGAAGCATGGCGTACAGGACCCCCACCGATTGGGTGTAGATGGACTTGCCGCCTTGGTTGGGTCCTGTGAGGATATACTGCCTGCGGGAGGCAGAAAAGTCCAGGTCGTTTTGCACCACGCCACGTTTCTTTTCCGTAGCGAGGGCAAGAATAGGATGGTAAAGCCCCTTTACCTTGTCTTCCGCCCCGAAGGTGGGCTTGCACAGAGGATAGCCGCCCTCCCTCAGCTCCCGCAAGGGAACCATGGCGGCGGAGACAAACTTCCACTCTTCAAAGACGGAAAGCAGGCTTTGCAGGTTGCCCAGCATATATTTCTTGATCACGCCCGACCAGGAGCGCAAAGCGGAGGAGAACACCTTCCCCAAAGCGCTGTTGACGGAGGCACGCAAAGAACCCAATTCCTCCGCCGTGAGCCTGTGCTGTAAGGGCAACAGAGGCGCAGAGCAGGTCTGATCCTTGCTTCCGAATTCCAACCGCAACAGCCTGTCCAGATAGTTCCCAGACACGAAGGGCTCTGTATGCACTGCGATCAACCCCGCCTCCGTGGGCTGCAACTGACCGTTCAGGTTGATCCCAACGGAAATGCTCTTGATATCCCGCACCAAATGCGCCTGTTCCTCCACGGCGCGGCAAAGCTGTTCAAAGCCTTCTCCGTCGCACAGAGGGGCAAGCAATTCCCGCAGAGCTTGCAAAGCATTGCTTTGGGGTCGGAAGCGGTCAAACAGCGCCTTCATTTCGGATAAAAATTCTACGTAGGACTCCATCTCCTTCACGCTGTAAAGCAAGCGCTCGTTGGAGGTGGCAGAGTCTTTTTCTTTTTGCAGGTCGTAAAGATCGGAAAGCTTTGCAAACCCTTGCTCCAAGCCTTCAAACAGTTCGGGCTGTTCCAGAAGCTCTTCAAAAAGCGCTTCCCGCAGCTGCAGAGTTTCCTCGCACACCGAGAAATAGCCTCGCAGCTCCCGTTCCTTTTCCCCGATCTTTCTTCCCTTGCCCATGGGGATCAAGGCGTTCAGATCCAAAGCCTCCACGAAGGAGAACTGCCGAAAAGATGTGCGGGGATCCTGCTCATGCCAGATCATGCTTGCGGTCATAGGTTAGTGCCTCCTTTATAAAAGCCATTGATGGATCCCCATTGCCGCCAGCAATGCCAGCAGGGGAAACGCCCCTAAGTAGAGCCTCGAAAAACGGTAGGAACGCCAGACCTTGCAGAAGAAGTAGTAAAAATACCCCTCAAAGGCAAGAATGGGCAGGGCGACGATCACCCAAGGGGTGAAGACGAACACAAAGAGCAGGGTGGCCACGGCGAAAAAGACCAAAGCCATGGTCAACAGCTTCCCCGTGGGGGAGACGATGAGTGTGCTTTGCTCACAGAGGGTGAGGATCCTGTTTGCCCATTGGGACAATACGTGCATACCTTGCTCCTTTTTTTGCTCTTTGAAAACAGTATACCATACTTTTTTTCATAACGCAAGCCCTGACCCTCCCGTGTTTGGCGGTTTGTTAACTCAAAACGGGATAATGGACACTTTGGCGCTCTCGGAGGGGTTGCAAAGCGGCGTAAAATCTGCTAAAATATGATCATCAACTATACATTTCGGAAGGAAGCGATCACTTTGCGTAAAACTAAGATCATTTGTACCATCGGTCCGGCCAGCGACAGCGAGGAAATGCTGGAGCAGCTTTGCCTTGCGGGGATGAACGTGGCCCGGCTGAACTTTTCCCACGGCACTCACGACGATCACCGCGTGCGGATCGATCGTATTAAGCGCGTGCGGGAAAAGCTGGGCCTGCCCATCGCCATTTTGCTGGATACCAAGGGGCCCGAGTATCGCATCCGTACCTTCAAGGACGGCAAGGTGCTGTTAAAGGAAGGTGATCCCTTTACCTTCACCACCCTGGAGGTGGAAGGGGATGAGACCCGTGTTTCCGTCAGCTATCCGGGGCTTGCCAAGGATCTGAACGTGGGCGACCGCATTCTTTTGAACAACGGATTGCTTTCCTTCGTGGTGGAGGAGACCGACGGGGTAGAGCTTCGCACCCGTGTTTTGGCGGGCGGTGAGCTTTCCAACCGCAAGAGTATGTCCTTCCCCGGCAGAGTGCTGAAACAGGATTACATGAGCCCCCAGGACAGGGAAGACATCCTGTTCGGCATTGAAAACGACGTGGATTTCATCGCCTGCTCCTTCGTATCCTGCAAAGAGGATCTTCTTGCGGTGCAGGCCATTCTGGACGAAAAGAACTGCACCGATATCGACCTTATTGCCAAGATCGAAAACCGTGCGGGCATCGATAACATCGAAAGCATTTGCGAGGCCTGCGACGGCATTATGATCGGCCGCGGGGATATGGGCGTGGAGATCCCCTTTGAGGAGCTGCCCGCCATTCAGAAATCTCTGATCACTACCTGCCGTCTGTTGGGTAAGCGGGTGATCACCGCCACGGAAATGCTGGAATCCATGATCCACAATATCCGTCCCACCCGTGCGGAGATCTCCGACGTGGCCAATGCGGTGTATGACGGCTCCAGTGCCATCATGCTTTCCGGAGAGACGGCGGCAGGGGATCATCCTGCGCTGTGTGTCAAGACCATGGCCAAGATCGCCGAGACCACCGAGCAGAGTGTGGACTATATTTCCATGTTCCGGGGAAGCGGCTTCCATATTCAAAACACCACCGATGCCATTTCCCACGGTACCTGCGGCATGGCCATCGATCTGGATGCAAAAGCCATCGTAGTGTGTTCCCTCTCGGGCTCTACGGCACGAATGGTCTCCCGTTTCCGTACCCCCGTGGATATTCTGGGTCTTACCACCGGGGAAAAGTGTTGGCGGAAGCTTGCTCTATCCTGGGGCGTTTTGCCGGTGCTGTGTCCCGTGTTCGATTCCACCGACGTGCTGTTCTACGTGGCAAAGAATGCCGCTATGACCCAGTGCAAGCTTGCCAAGGGGGATCGGATCATCATCACCGGCGGCATCACCAACGGCGTCTCCGGCAATACCAATCTGATCAAAGTGGATACCATCTGATAAAACAAGGCAGTTCAATTGCGAACTGCCTTTTGCTTTTATATATACAACTCTACCTTCACGTTCAGCTTTCCCTTTCGGCTGGTGGAGACCACGCCCACAAAGCGGAACTTCCCGTGGTGGCGCACGGAGATCACGCTGTTTTCGTTTACTGTGCCGCTGTTGTTTTCGGTGCGCCGCCCGTCGATGAATACCAGCCCCTTGCGGAACAGCTCCAGGCTTTCCTCGCGGGAAAGCTTGAACATCCCCGCCACCAGCACGTCTGCACGCAGGGAAGCCACCTGCAAAAGCTTTTCCTCCGTGCGGGTGCAAAGGTCGGTAGGCGCTTCCTCGCAGAGACTGCAACGCAGGGAGGTGTGCTTAGCCTTCACCAGCTCCTCCAGGAGAATGGGGGCAACACTTTCCTTGCAGAAGATGTATCCTACGTTGTCCCGCAGGTAGATATCTCCCAGGGTGTCCCGGGCAATGTCCAGATTCATCATGGCACCCAGCAGGTCTCTGTGGGTGAGGGAGTCTGCGAACTTTTGCTGGGCAGGCTCTGCCTTGATACAAAGAATGGGGAAGGGGTCTTCCCGCTCCCCGAAGCGTGCCATCACCCGCTCGCAGCCTTCCGTGCCGCCGAACAGGGTCAGCCCCGCGTAGTCTATTTCGTTTTTGCATTGCAGCAGCAGATCCACCTCGTCCATGGAAAGGAAGTCGGTGAACAGACAGCGTCCCGTGACGTAGGCACGCTCTGCCAGCTCCTCAAAACGGCGGATCTTCTGTTGTTCTTCGGTATAGGACATGGTAAACTCCTGTAAAAAAGATGAGACGCGGAAGGGCGGAAGGATGAGGGCGAGGAATCACGAAAAGCAAAAGCAACGTCTTTATCGAGAACGATTGTATCATCTCACGCAGGCTCCCTCAGTCGCCTCCGGCGCCAGCTCCCTCCCGGAGGGAGCCCGCATTCTGCGCCAAACTTTGAAAGGGGCCCACACCGCGCGGAAGCGGTGTGGAAAAAGACACCCCGAAACCGAGGTTTCGGGGTGAGAGCGAAGCCCCGCCCTCACCATACAATAAAAATGCGTCGCTGCCCGAATTCATTTCGGGCAAAAGACTCCTTTTACGGTTTTTCTCGCCCCGCGAGGGATCAGCGAGAAAAATTCGCACGATTCGTGCGAACCCCGTGAGGGGCTCATGCTCCGCGGAAGGAGCATGAAAGAAACACCCCCGAACCGTGCGTTCGGGGGTGAGAGCGAAGCGATACTTATGCCTTGCCGTTGCAGCCGAGTACGTTGACCAGCTTGTGACGAACCAGCTCTTTGATGTTTGCGCGAGCGGGCTTCAGATATTCTCTGGGGTCAAACTTGTCGGGATGCTCGTTGAAGAACTTACGGATGGTACCGGTCATAGCCAGACGGAGGTCAGAGTCGATGTTGATCTTACAAACAGCGGATCTGGAAGCCTCGCGGAGCTGCTCTTCGGGAACACCGATAGCGCCGGGCATTGCGCCGCCGTTCTCGTTGATCATCTGCACGTAGTTCTGAGGAACGGAGGAAGAACCGTGGAGAACGATGGGGAAGCCGGGGAGCTTCTTCTCGCACTCATGGAGCACGTCGAATCTCAGCTGGGGCTTGGTACCGGGCTTGAACTTGTAAGCGCCGTGAGAAGTACCGATAGCGATTGCCAGAGAGTCGCATCCGGTTCTGGAAACGAATTCTTCAACCTCTTCGGGTCTGGTGTAGGAAGCCGCGCCTGCGTCAACCTTAACGTCGTCCTCGATACCTGCCAGGGTACCCAGCTCAGCCTCAACTACAACACCGTGAGCGTGAGCGTATTCAACTACCTTCTTGGT
>JAZPZV010000018.1:0-28993 GCA_045544855.1 Eubacteriales bacterium
CGCCTGAATACTAACATTGAGATTACGGCGATAGAAAACAACCAACAATTTGAGTCGGGAAAATATAACGTAATTGAAATATTACCTGTGGATGGTGTCTATGATGATGCAAGTCTTGACTCTTTTATCAATTTGTGCGTAGCGCACACCAAATTCATGGGTGCATCGGGCTTTGTAAAGTTCTTTTATTCATTGGTAAATCTGTTTCAGTTTCCAAAGGAGCAGAGTTTTATTAACCTGGTTGGGCTGTTTGGAGAATTGTCGTTCCTCAAATATGTCTCGCTGGAGATGAACAAGGACTTTTCAGATCGCTGGCATAAAACCGGAAGCACTGACAAATATGATATCGCTATGGATTCGTGCAACCTCGAAATAAAGACGACGATGTCTGTGGATGAGCTTGTAACGATAAAGCATTCTCAGCTTTTTAATATGGATCGTAACTTTTTGGTGGCTGTCTTGGTTGAGGAAAGCAATGGAGGTAAGACCTTAAATCAACTTATCACTGAAATGCTGTCGCACACCGAGCACTTTAAATCGTTCAGTTTCGCCTTGAATCTTGAAAAAGAGAAGAAGCGTGTTTCGTCGATAGATGCAGAAACTAAAAGGTTTTCCTTCAAATCGGTAACGATTTATGATGCCAATATAATAAATCCGTTCAAGGAATTGCCGGAGAATATTTCGAGCATGGAGTACAAATTGGATCTGTTTGGATTACCTGAGGTTGATTTGAGAACATTTGAAAAGGAGACAAAAAATGTTTAAGACATATGATTTGTTTGACCATAGGAGTATTGATGATCTCGTGCCAGAGATTGTGTACTACTATCTCTTTAAGGGGTTAAGCTTGGTTGCGATAGAAGAGAAACTTTTCAAGACCGAGGATTATAAGGGATGGCTGAGCAAGACTTTCTTGAATTATTACGGGATCGATACAGAAAAGGTTAATAAGGGAATATACGAAAATAAAACAGTTCCCGAGGTAGTAGAGGAGCTTTATAAAAGCTCTAACATTGCTCATGTTCGTGTTGCAAAGCTGTTAAAGGAAAAATATCTTTGATGATGCCGATGCAAAGCCGCGATTCGATTTATGTGAATGGCGTTTTTATCAGGGAACTCAAGAATCGTTTTCTATGTGAGGTCAAAATAGATGGCAAGGTGGAGGAATGCTATGTTCCTTCATCATGCCATCTGAGCAATTTTCTGCAACTCAAAGGAAAAAGAGTTCTCTTAGTACCAACTCATGGTAAAAATCCAAGAACAAAATATGCGCTATACGCAGTTCCGTACAGACGAAATTATATAGTGCTCAATACCTCTTTGTCGAATGTAGCAGTTGAGAAGGGGATTCATAATAGGCGTTTTTCTTATCTCGGCAAAAGGGCTCTTGTTCAGAAGGAGCATTCTGTAGAAGGATACAAGGCAGACCTATATCTTCCGAATACAAGGACTATTGTGGAGATAAAAAGCGTTTTGGCGAACAAGGACGAGGCGCTCTTTCCGACCGTATATTCTGAAAGAACACAGAATCAATTGAAAAGTATTCAGGAGATGCTTGATAAAGGTTATAAGGTCATATTTATCATTGTATCCTTGAATCCGTACATAAAGAAATTAACTATTGATAAAAGCACGGAGTTCTATTCGGAATTGACTCGGTGCATCGAAAAAGGGATGGAGATTCGAGCCTATACGAGCCATCTCAGAGATTACGAAATAGAAATCAAAAAGCAAATACCGTTGCTCTATTTATAAAAATATCCAGAGGTGGACCATGCTTGCTGATGTAAATAGAAAAATTTCGATTATTGCATATTATCTTTCAAAATTCAACATGGATGCCGTTAGAGAGCTTGGATATGAAAACTACTCGAGGGCTTTTGAGGGGATTTCTCAGCGCTTTGGGAAAAACAATAATTATATGAAGCTGCGTCGTGATGAATTTGATATTTTCACAGGCGGTTCACGTAAAGGCTGGCATAAGCGTGCACCGATACAAAGCGTTGTTTTGATGCATAATGATCTTAAAAATTATGATTTTGAAGAGCTGACTCGTATCGTCAAAGCTCTCATTTCGGAGAGCGACGAGATATACGTTGCCCCTCCAATAACGGAAATTGAGCGCAAGATTATCACAGAATTCACCGAAGAAGAAATTGAAAGAATCATCAATCAGCAGAACTTCAAATCCAAAGTGGTTAAGAGAACCGGAACAACTACAACCAGGATCTTTGACGATAGAATTCAAACATCGTTAAAAAAGCTTTATCAATATCGTTGTCAGATATGTGGTGCTACCGCTACCGTTATGTACGGTGTTGACGTTTCAGAAGCACATCATATTGACTATTTTACGAAATCAGCAAATAACAATCCGAGTAATATTGTAGTTCTTTGCCCGGATCATCATCGTATAGTACATAAGGCAAAAGCAATATTCAATCACGAATTACATCAATTTGAATACGACAATGCAAAAGTTGATCAACTGATGTTCAATTTGCATTTATAAAGTTTAATATGACCGAAGTAGTAGCAGCCCTGATATGGGACAAAGACAAATTCATGATTTGCCAGCGCCCGGCACACAAGGCGAGAGGGCTTCTGTGGGAGTTTGTCGGAGGCAAGGTTGAGCCGGGCGAGGAGAAGGAACAGGCGCTCATTCGTGAGTGCCGGGAAGAGCTTGCTGTGACGCTGTCGGTTGGTGATGTTTTCATGGACTTAGTCCACGAATATCCCGACCTTACGGTGCATCTGACGCTGTTCAACGCCACAATTGCCGAGGGCGTTCCGCAGAAGTTGGAGCATACCGACATCAAATGGATCACGCCGAGTGAGATTCCAAACTACGAGTTCTGCCCTGCTGACGAGGAAATACTTGCAAAGATTTGCGAGGTATACAAATGAAGAATTACGAAAACGAAGCTCGTGAGCGTTGGGGCAACACCGATGCCTACCGCGAGCACGAGCAAAAGACAAAGAATTACACAAAAGAAAAGTGGACAGAGACAAACGATGGCTTAATGGCGATCTTTGCCGAGTTTGCTGCGCTCAAAAACAGCGGTGCAACTGCCGATTCTGCCGAAGCCCAGATGCTTGTTGCCAAGCTTCAGGAGCACATTACAGAGAACTACTACACCTGCACCGACGAGTTCCTCGCAGGGCTTGGCAAAATGTACGTTGCAGATGCGCGATTCAAGAAAAACATCGACAAGTATGGCGAAGGCACTGCCGAGTTTGTTACCGATGCAATTGCCGCACGTTTTAATTAAAATATGAACCCATACCTCAAAAACCTAAACAAAATCGAGTTTGTCGTAACCTACGCCTGCACGGGACGGTGCAAGCACTGCTCCGAGGGTGATCATACCTCTTGCGGTGAGCGAATCGATCCTTTTATTGCCGCAGATGCGGTGCGGAAGATTGCTGCTGAGTACGATATAAAAACCGTGATGACTTTCGGCGGAGAGCCGCTTTTGTATGCAGATGCCGTCTATGAAATTATGAACGCCGCAAAGGAACTGAATATTCCTAAACGACAAGTCATAACCAACGGCTATTTTTCAAAGAATGCGGATAGGATCCAAGAGGTCGCACATCATCTTGCCGAATGTGGTGTCAACGATTTGCTTCTTTCTGTGGATGCCTTTCATCAGGAAACCATACCGCTTGAAACGGTTAGAGTTTTTGCCGCAGAAGCAAAGAAAAACGGTATTCCGATACGCCTTCAGCCGGCGTGGCTGGTGAGCAAGGCGGATGATAACCCATACAATCGCAAAACGAGACAAATACTTAACAGCTTCTCCGATTTAGAAATCCCCGAGAATGACGGGAACGTGATTTTCCCCGAAGGCAACGCGCTGAAATATCTCGCCGAGTATTTTTCGGATGAGCTTCCCGATAATCCGTATATCGAAGACCCTTGTAACGTGCGGTGTTTGTCCTTTTCGCCCAACGGTGACGTTCTCTGCGGGAATGTGTACGAGCGCGATATAATGGAACTGATAAAGGATTACGCTCCGTAGAGGAGAACAGAAATGACCAACCAAGAAATTTTGAGAATCGCCATGGCTCAATCCGCCATCGATCTTTGCGCCGATCCTGCGGATTTTGAGAAAAGAGAGAACGTGGTCGTCGCATCGCACGAGAGCGATGGTGCGAGACGGTATTTGGAACTTCCGTTTTCTTGTCAGCTCGTTTCTTACGGGAACAACGTGGTGGCATCGGTGTCGCCCGCGTTCCGCAAGATCACCGAAAATTACCTATACAAATATCCCGTAGAGCACCTGTTTGAAACGCCGCATCTGCACGTTTTGAACCATGCCTTGATAGAAAAAGGGCAGAAGATCTGTTTTATGGCGGAGTATTTTTTGCCCGATGTGAACGCTCTGCGTGCTCTTGATTGCCCTTATGAATTACGGCTTTTGACACAGACCGATTTTGCCGACCTATACCTACCCGAATGGAGCAATGCACTCTGCGAGAAGCGCAAGCAGCTTGATGTGCTTGGCGTTGGCGCGTACAACGGTGGCAAGCTTGTCGGTCTTGCGGGCTGTTCTGCTGATTGCGACACCATGTGGCAGATCGGTGTTGACGTACTTCCCGCATATCGCAGGCAGGGAATTGCCTCGGCGCTCACGAGTCGCCTTGCTGTTGAGATTTTAAAGCGGGGAAAAGTGCCGTTTTACTGCGCCGCTTGGTGCAATATCAAATCCGTCCGCAATGCCATACGCTGCGGTTTCCGTCCTGCGTGGGTGGAAATGACGGCAAAACCCTGCGAGACGGTGGATGGAATGAACAAATAAGAAATTGACGAGGGTTACCGATGCAAACAAAAAGAGTTGTGGTTGTACCTTATGAGGAAGCGTGGAAAACTGCTTTTGAGAAAATCAAGAACGAGATTGAAGCTGAAATTGGTGATTTGGTTCTCGATATTGAACACGTCGGAAGCACATCGGTTGAGGGCATGTCTGCCAAACCTTGCATTGATATGGATGTGATCATCAAGGATTATTCGGTATTTGATGAGATTGTCGGCAAGCTGGGAGCGATTGGATATATCCACGAGGGTGACCTGGGTATCCGGAACAGAGAAGCGTTCAAATACACGAACAAGCCGCACTTGATGAAGCACCATTTGTACGTATGTCCGCAGGATTCCGAAGAATTGCACCGCCACATTATATTCCGAGATTTTCTTCGACAGAATATTGAAGCTGTCAAAGAATACAGTTCGGTAAAAGAAAAAGCCGCGGAGTTGTATCCCAACGATATAGATCAATACATTGCATACAAATCTCCGTGCATTGAGGAATTATATAAAAAGTGTGGTTTGGAATAAACAAATTCCAATTTTATGAGGTGAATAAGATGATCGATATTTCGGTTTGGACGAAAAACTTCTTGCAGACATTAAATGAAACCTTTGGCAATCGTGTGTGGTTTTTTGGCTTGCAGGGGAGTTATGGTCGTGGTGAAGCGCATGATGCAAGCGATATTGACATCGTCGTAATACTTGACCGGCTGTCCGCCGCGGATGTTCAAGTCTACAACAGGATGCTCGACAGCTTGCCCCACAGAGAGATGATTTGCGGTTTCCTTTCGGGAAAGGATGAGCTTCTTCATTGGGAGCCTTCCGATCTTTTTCAGTTTTTTTATGATACAACCCCGATAAAAGGAAGCCTTGATGAATTGCTTGCGGTCATCGATGAAGCAGCTGTAGGCAGGGCGATCAAAATCGGTGCTTGCAACATCTATCATGGGTGCGTGCATAATATGTTGCATGAGAAGAGCGACGACGTTTTGTGCGGCCTATATAAATCCGCCTCCTTCGTCGTGCAGGCGATCGTTTTTCGGCAGACCGGAAATTATATCAAACATCAAAAAGAATTGCTGTTGGTTGCTTCTTCCGATGAACAGGAGATCGTTAACACCTTTTTGGCTTTGAAAAATGGCGGAGCGGTTGATTTTTCCGTGGCATCCGAAGCTTTACTTGCCTTTGCAAAAAAGTGGATTACCGCAAATTGAAGGAACGGGAGCAAATATTATGGATCATGCAAAATTCAGATATGCCAATGAAAACGATGCGCCTTTGATATTGAGCTTTGTCAAAGAGCTTGCAGCGTACGAAAAAATGACCGATCAAGTAGTCGCAAGCGAGGAGTTGCTCCGCTGTTGGATCTTCGAGAAGAAGAAAGCAGAGGTCATTTTCGCCTTGGAGGATGGCAAAGAGGTGGGCTTTGCGCTCTTCTTTTACAACTTCTCCACCTTTCTCGGCAGAGCGGGCATCCACCTCGAAGACCTTTACGTAAAGCCCGAATATCGGGGGCTCGGACACGGGAAGGGGCTGATTCGAGAACTTGCCCGCATCGCCGTGGAACGAGGCTGCGGAAGGCTTGAATGGTGCTGTCTCGATTGGAATAAGCCAAGCATTGATTTTTATCTCTCCCTCGGCGCCGAACCCATGAGCGAATGGACGACCTATCGCTTGACAGGGGATGGGCTTAAGAATTTTGCCGAAGGAAAGTAAGAAAATTATGATTTTGTAAATAAAACGCCATGTTCTCCGCCCGTGGCGCGAGGAGGATGCGGAAGAATTATACATATACGCCAGCGACCCCGAGGTTTATGCCGTCTGTCCGAAAGAGAACGGTAAGCCTAACCAAGCTTCAAGCGTACATCACGGAGAACTACTACACTTGCAACGACGAGATCCTCGCGGGTCTTGGCGAGGTATACGTTGCCGACGATCGATTCAAGAAGAACATCGACAAGCACGGCGGCGGAACTGCGGGATTTGTTTCAGAAGGGATAAGAATATATGTTGAAAAGAAATAAACGGTTTTTGCTCATGCTTCTCACTCTCGCGTTACCGTTTGGATGCGTCGGGTGCGTATCGGATGGTGGCTCTGCAACCTATGAACAGATCAGCGGAGCGGAAGCCAAAGCGTTGATGGATAGCGAGAGCGGATATATCATCATTGATGCGAGAACCTGGTCCGAATACGACGAGGGGCATATCCCCGGAGCGATCTTGATTCCCGAATACGAGATTGCCAAGCGTGCCGAAAAGGAGCTTCCCGATAAGAAGCAGTTGATCCTCGTCTATTGCCGAAGCGGCAGAAGAAGCAAAATTGCAGCCGAGGAGCTGGTCAAGCTCGGTTACACCAACGTCAAGGAATTCGGCGGCATCCTCGATTGGGAATATGAAATTGTAAAATAAAAAGGCTAATCAACCTTTGACGGCAACTGATTTATGAAAAAACACATCGCAAACATCATCACGGGCTCGCGTATTGTATTGAGTCTGCCTCTCCTATTGATACCGCTGACATCGGCGTGGTTTGGTGTGATCTATCTGCTTTGCGGACTCAGCGATATGATAGATGGCGCTGTGGCAAGAAGGACAAACAGTGCAAGTGAATTCGGAGCAAGGCTTGATACGGTTTCGGATTTCGTGTTTATGACCGTGGCTCTGATCAAGTTCGTGCCGCATCTTTCTATCCCCGTATGGCTGTGGATATGGATCGGCGTTATCGCTATGATCAAGATTGGAAACGCGGCTTGGGGATTTGTGTGCACGAAAAAACTCATATCTCCTCATACGCTTCTGAATAAGATAACGGGGCTGTTGCTGTTCTTTTTACCTATGACTTTAGGCTTTGTTGACCTGACGTACACCTTGCCGATCGTATGCACCGTCGCAACAGTCGCAGCGATTCACGAGGTATATTTTACATATTCGGAGAAAAAACATGATACTTGAAACAGAACGCCTCATTCTTCGCCCATGGCGCGAGGATGACGCAGAAGAACTATATAAATACGCCAGCGACCCCGAAGTAGGCCCGCCCGCCGGATGGCCACCTCATACGAGCGTGGAAAACAGCCGCGAGATCATTCGCACGGTACTGTCAGCTCCCGAAACCTATGCCGTCTGTTTAAAAGAGAGTGGCAAGCCTATCGGCAGTATCGGTTTTCATCGCAATGACCTCGCCGAGCAGGACGATGAATACGAGCTTGGTTATTGGATTGGCAAACCGTTCTGGGGGCAGGGACTCATTCCCGAAGCCTCGCGCGAGATGCTTCGCTATGCGTTTGAGAATCTCAAAATGAATCGCATTTGGTGCGGCTATTACGACGGCAACGAGAAAAGCCGTCGCGTGCAGGAAAAGTTAGGATTTGTTTATCAGCGGAAGACCGAGGGCATCGAAGTGTCGCTGCTCGGCGAGATCCGCACAGGCCATTCCAATCTCATGACAAAGGAGCGCTGGCAGAAGGTCGGGCTGTTCCGTCAGCAGAAGAAATTGCTCGATACCTTCCTGCAAAACGGCGCGATCTCTCAGGCACAGTATGACAAGAGCTTTGGAGATCTGCGGGATCTGATGGAGATGCAAGGGGTAGAGTAAAGATACGGAGAAGAGAAATGATTAAGGAACTAATGCACGATCCCATCTTCCTCGCAGGGAAGTCGGAGGTCGCAACAAAAGAAGATTTGCAAGTTGCACAAGACTTGCTTGACACGCTGATGGCGCACAAAGAAACTTGTGTCGGCATGGCGGCGAATATGATTGGCGTGCGTAAGCGCATCATCGCCTTTCACGACGAGAGCGGACGAGCACCTACATACACAGTGATGCTCAACCCCGAGATCATCAAGAAGGACGGTGCATACGATGCCGAGGAAGGTTGTCTGTCTCTCCTTGGCGGACCCAGACCTTGCAAACGTTATAAATCTATGAAGGTAAAATATCAGACCTTGGAACTGCAAACCCGCATCAAGACCTACACCGGCTGGACGGCGCAGATAATTCAACATGAAATAGAACACTGTGAGGGGGTGCTGATCTGATGGATAATATCATTCAAGAAAATCAAATTGAATATTTATATCATTATACATCTGTGGATAGTTTGGCACTGATTTTAAAGCATCGCACTATTCGTCTTAATTCACTGGATAAAATGGATGATTTGCAAGAGCAAAAGACATCTGATATCAGTAATTTTGGCAAGTTCTTTTTTGTAAGTTCCTGGACGAGTGATGCAACAGAAAGTATCCCTATGTGGAAAATGTATACGAATCCGCAAAGCGGAGTCAGAATAAAATTACGTAAAAATCCATTTAAAAGAACGCCTACAATAGGTTCTGATTTCATGAATGTGTTAGGTATCCCGCCTATAGATGAAGCATCAAGAAACTTCAAACATGATACGTTCTTGAACCTGGCTGAAGTAATGAAACTTGGTGTATACTGCGCTCAAGCTTGGAATGGCGATATTCTTCACGAAGTGATATATACAAATGATAAAGCGCTATTAGAGCCACGGGTAGTAAGTAGTGATGGAGACAAGATTGGTATTTCTTTTTCTGAATTGGGTCGGTATAAAAATGAACATTGGAAATTTCAAAAAGAATGGAGATATTTAATGTCTTTTCTGCCGATGAATTTTTATGAATCGCCAGAAAAAATGTATAAAAATTTCAATATTACTGCTTCAAAAATCATCTCTGGCACAGCTACTTTGCCAATAAGTTATTATGATTTAATTATTGACGATAATTTTTTTGACGAAATGGAAATAACGCCAAGCCCCCAAATGAGTGCCGGATATAGAATTCTATTAGATGATTTGATTGAAAAATACAATCCTAATGCGAAACTATCTGAAAGCGAACTTTTGGGTCTATTGTGAAACGATTCTCTCTGGACTTCCGTCCGCTTCTGTGATATTGTGTGTGCTACCACGAAAAGGAGGTAGTGCATATGACACGGAAGAAACAAGTAAATATCCAAAACAGAGCGGTTCTAAATCGGGATTTCCCGAGGCGGAGCCGCTCTCTCGTTATCAAGGAAAAAGGAGCGGGATGTATGGGGACGGAGGTACAGAAATGACGACGCTTGAAGATTTATACTACGGGAACATCAATCCAAACGAGGGATTTATCAAACGCGGATCACGGATGGACAAACTTGTGAAGCTGATCTGCAGAAACGAGGAGGAGCTTGCCTCTACGCTTACAGAGAAGCAGAAAGAAGTCTTTGAAAAGTTTAAGGACTGTCAGAGCGAGTTGAACAGCATTGCAGAGCGAGAAGCGTTTGTTTCGGGGTTCGTTCTTGCGACGCGGATCATGATCGAAGTGATGGACGGGCTTGAAGCGGTTGAAGATATATAGTCAATGCGGCTATACGGCAATTAAATTGCAACATTATTCCGAAACACACAAAATATTATTCCGATACACTTGATATTATTCCGATAATATGGTATAATATGTTTCGGAAGGAGTTGATTTGTGTGTTTATGACTGTAAAAGAGGCAGCTGCCAAGTGGGGTATCTCCGATCGCCGCGTAAGAATTTTGTGTAGTGAAGGAAAGATCCCCGGTGCGTTTCAGCAAGGGCGTGGGTGGAAGATTCCCGAAAATGCCGCAAAGCCGTCAGATGGACGTTATAAGACATCCGAGTCGCTTTTGGAGATTATTGACCAAAAGAAAAAAGAATTGGATTCTCGCCGTCCGCTGACCGAAGGTGAGGTTAAACGACTAAACGAAGATTTTGCCATTGAATATACCTACAACTCCAATGCTATCGAAGGGAACACTCTAACGCTTAGGGAGACCGATATGGTCCTGCGTGGTTTGACCATTGACCAGAAGCCACTGAAGGAGCACATGGAGGTGGTCGGACACAAAGAAGCCTTTGACTTTGTGCGTGAGCTTGTGCAGGAGAAAGCACTTTTGTCGGAGCGAGTAATACAGCAAATCCATTTCCTTGTGTTGGCGGATCAGCGAGAGGATCGTGGTGTTTATCGCCGCGTGCCCGTTCGTATTATGGGCGCGCAACACGAACCGGTGCAGCCTTATATGATACAGCCTAGTATGGAGCAATTGATGCTTCGCTATTCCGAGAGCACAGAGCATATCGTAACTAAGCTGGCTCGATTCCACATTGAGTTTGAGGGAATCCATCCCTTTATCGACGGCAATGGCAGAACCGGACGACTCTTGGTCAATCTGGAATTGATGAAGGCGGGTTATCCACCTATCGACATCAAGTTCACCGATCGTAAGGCCTATTACGATGCCTTTGATGCCTATTACGTTAATGGCAACCTCGCACCTATGGAAAAGCTGTTCGTGGGATATGTGAACGCGAGATTGGATCAGTATCTTAGTATGCTGCAGGATTAAAAAATACCGGATGGCTATGATAAGTCGTCCGGTATTGCTTTTTTGGATTGGATAATAAGCAAATTTTACTCGATCCTCCAGTTGAACCTGTACTTTTTGAGGCGTTTTTGTGCTCGGATTTGCACGAATTCGAACCTGCGGCATCTTGCTCCTTTTGGGCGGTTTTGAGGCGAATTTTTGCCAAAAAATGCACTGGTCAAAATTGTGGTCAAAATCAGTGTGGGAATTGAAAATTGTGCATAGTAACGAAAAAACGACCGATTTTCAAGGTTTTTAGCCTCGAAAACGGTCGATTTTTGGTCGGAATGACAGGATTCGAACCTGCGACATCCTGGTCCCAAACCAGGCGCGCTACCAACTGCGCTACATCCCGAAGTATAAAATTGTGGTCAAAAATATAGGGTTTACAGAACTGGTCAAAATTGTGGTCAAACGTGATTTTTGTGGGAAGGTATGCGCGAAAAGTCAAGTGTTTATGCGAGTTTTCGGAGATAGGGGCTCTCGGATATACTTAGCTCCCAAACTTCGCGCGCTACCAACTGCGCCACACCCCGATTTTGTATTGAATTTTTATGTTTTTGCGTAGAAGTGGGACAAACTGTGGTCAAGTCCGATTTTTACGCTTTTTTGTGATTTTGCAAAGTGTCGAAACCCCGCATAAATAAAGGCGATTTCTTCCGTGTTTGCAATGGTTTTGGGGATTTGCTTTTCGGCGCGGCGCGCCGTTTTGCCCGCGGGGGCTCCCCGCTTGTTCACGCTCCCAAACTTCGCGCGCTTCCTGTTGCAACTAAGGCTCTGTCTGCGTTCGTATAACTCACTTGCCAATCGCCAAGTTGCTGCCACTCGTTTTCCTCGCTGTATCTGCCACCGGCAGCGCTCGGAAAACTCCCCAACTGCGCCACACCCCGAAAAGAGTTGTGCGTTTATTGTACCCTTTTTTGCGGGAAATGTCAAGGGGTGGCAGCGGAAAAAGCGGGGGAAGGGTGGCGGATTTCCAAAAGGTGGTTGACAAAGCGGGGGGCGTTGTGCTATAATTTGTACAGTTTCAAAACAAACTATGAACTTTTGGAGGAAAAAGTATGTTCTGTCAAAATTGCGGCGCGCAGATCCCCGACGGTGCAGCGTTCTGCAGCGGTTGCGGTACGCCCGTTGGCGGCGTTGCGCCCCAGCCCAAGAAGACCGCTTCTGCAGGCGGTATGCCCCCCATTCTGCAAAACGTGATCAACCGCACGGTCGGTTTCTTCACCGGTATGCGTCAGGAGGCTGTTGTAGCCGATTCTATCAAGGATACCACTTGGTCCGGCGCCATTCTGGCAGGTGTTGGTGTTCTGGTATTCATTTTCACCCAGCTTTTGAACGTGACTGCTTTCAGCAGAGCGTTTATGCAGTTCTTTGGCGCTGACTTTGGCGACGCCTTCAAGGCTGCCGGCAAAGCCACTGAGATCTGGCCCGGCTTCTGGATGTCTCTTCTGTTCGCTGTGCTGTACGCAGGCGCGCTGGTAGGCATGACCTTCGTGATGGCTAAGATGATGAAGGGCAACCTGACCTTCTTAAACGCTGTGAACATTGCCGCTTACGCTTCTCTCCCCGTGATCGTTATCAGCATTCCCAATATGCTCTTCGGTCTGCTGTGGGGTATGCTTCCCATGTTCTTCATGTTGGTAGCTATGCTCGTCTCCTTCTATCTGATCTACCGCACTGTTTCCGAAGCTTGCGGCGCAAAGAACGGCTTTATTCCTTACACCGTGTTTGTTTCCGCAATGATGCTCATCGTCGTTTTGGGTGCGTATTTCACCGCAAACGTTGCGATCGATATTTTCTAAAAAGTAATTGCGATAAAAAGGCAACCGTTTTGGTTGCCTTTTTTGCGTTTTAACGGTGGAAAATGGTTTTGAGAATGGTGGAGATCTTGGGGGGGCTTGCCGTAGAGCAACACGCCTACCCGATAGATCTTTGCCGCCAGAATGCCGATGCCTGCGGTGGAGGCCACCAGAATGGCAATGGAGATGGCGATCTCATACCAGGCCACGGTGGACATGGCGATGCGGGTGAACATGGCCATGGGGGAGGTAAAGGGAATGTAGGAGCATACCACCATCAAGGGAGTCTCCACGTCCCCGGAGCCGATGCCCATCATCACCACCATAAATCCTGCCACGAACAGCATGGTAATGGGCATGACGGAGGTGTTGATATCCTCCAGCTTGGAGGCGGTGGACCCTACCGCACCGAACATGAAGGCGTAGGTCAAGAAGCCCAGCATAAAGAACACCAGCATATATACCAGCAGCTCGAGCGGAATATTGAAGATGGATTCCATGATGATATTGCCGCCCCAATAGGACTTATTCAGCTGATACAGCAACAGCGCCGACCCGAAAATGGTTACCAGCTGGAGCAGCCCCGCTATACAGGAGGCGATCACCTTGCCGAACATCATGGAGGCGGGCTTGGCGCTGGTGATCAACAGCTCCATAGCGCGGGAGCTTTTTTCCGTTGCCACGTTGGTTGCCACCATCTGCCCGTACAGCAGGATTACCATGTAAAGGGCGAAGATCATGATGTAGGTGTAGAAGAAGTTTTCCGCCTGGTTCTTCCCCAGGCTTTCCACCTGACCGTCGATCTTTAGCCCCATAATGGCGGCGGCATCCTCTTGGGTCATGCCTCCGTTCATCATGGCGCTCATCTGGTAGACCTGCTTCAAGGCTTCCCCTGCGATCTCCGTGTTCATGTCATACATGGAGAGGGTCTCCACGTAGTACACGTAGGAGGTGGGGCTTGTCATCACGAAGGCACAGGCCACCCGCCCTTCGGAGATGTACTCCTTGATCTGCCCGTCGCTTTCCTCCGTGAGGTGGACATGGTAGTCGGCAAACAGGGTGGAGAAGACGTTCAGAACCAGTTCACCGCCGCTCTCCTCGGGGGCTTTTACCAGCATCGTGGGAAGCTCCTGGGGTTGGCTGCCTTCCTCCGTGCCGATGGCCTCGGAAATGCGGGGGAAGAACATCACCACGGTAAGCGCCGCCACGATGAACAGGGTCACTCCCACGAACACCTTGTTTTTGAAGAAATATTTCAGTTCAAAGGAGAGGATCTTTCCGAATTGTTTCATTTCCTCAGATCTCCTTTCCTGCGTATTCCACGAAGATGTCGTTGAGGGAGGGTTCAAACACCTTCACCTCGTCCACGTCGTAGGTCTGCACCAGGTGCGCCATCACCGCCTGCTTTTCCTCGGGGGAGGCAAGCTGTAACAGCAGATCCCCGTTTTCCAAAGACTTGCAGGAAGCGCCGTATTCCGCCATGATCTTTTCGGGAGCATCACAGCGGATCACCAGGCGGTCACGGGGATAATCGTGCTTGATCTGCCGCAGATCCCCGGCGAGCGCAACTTTGCCGTGGTTCAGAATGGCGATGTGGTCGCAAAATTCTTCAATATAGCTCATCTGATGGCTGGAGAACAGCACGATCTTACCCAAAGTGATCTGTTCCTTCACCACGTCCTTGAGGAGCATGGCGTTCACAGGGTCAAGCCCGGAGAAGGGCTCGTCTAAGATCACGATGTCGGGATCGTGGGCCAAGGCGGTGACCAGCTGGATCTTTTGCTGGTTGCCCTTGGAAAGGGTGTCCAGCCGTTTGTTTCGGTATTCCGTCATGCCCAGCCGCTCCAGCCAGTGATCCACGGCGGCAATAGCGTCCTTGCGGGTCATGCCCTTCAGCTCCGCAAAGTACACCAGCTGATCCAGAATGACCTTCTTGGGATAAAGTCCCCGCTCCTCGGGGAGGTAACCGATGCCTACCTTGCGGTAGTCCATGGGCTTGCCGTCCAACAGCACTTCGCCGCTGTCGGCAGGGAAAACGTCCATGAGGATGCGAATGGAGGTGGTCTTGCCGGCGCCGTTTCTGCCCAACAGACCGAAGGCCTTGCCGCCCTCTGCCGTAAAGGTCACGCCGGTGAGCACCTGCTTTTCCCCAAAGGACTTATGAATATTTTTCAGTTCAAGTTTCATGTGTTACGTCCTTTTTGCGAATTTACTTCATCAGTTCTGCCAGGCGTTTGGCGGAGGCGGCCATGTTTTGCATCCCTTCAAAAATGTTTTCCGCCGTTCTGCCACGGAGGTAGGCGTCTGCTTCTAAGGTGAGGTAGCCTGTGTAGCCGATATCCTTCAAGGCCTTTGCCACGGCGGGGAAGTCGATGTCCATGGAGAAGGGGATCTGGTGGGAATCGTGAAGCTTGTCGTTATCGTGGATGTGGAGGGCTTGCAACCTGTGCCCCAGGGCGTGGATCATCTCCACGGCGGAGGTGTCCACCCCCTTCATTTCTGCGTGGCCGATATCCAGACAGGCCACCATAAAGTCATCCTGCAACACGTCGATGTGGGCGCAGAAGTTCTCGGGAGAGGAGCAGGCGGCAGGGGCGGCGCAGTTTTTCTCGTTGTCCCAGTTCCACATATTTTCCGTGGCCAGCTTCACCCCGTGTCCCTTGGCAAAGGGCAACAGTTCGGCGTACATCTCCGCGTTTTCCTCGGGGGATTTGAAGTTGTCGGGGTGGATGACGCAGATAGAGCCTCCCGCCTCGGCGGTGCATTCGATGGCACGCTTCAAGTGATCGCGGATCTCCTTGCAATAGGTGGGGAAGGGGGTGTGGGATTGGTTACAATGGATGCCGTTTTCCTCGCCGATCTTCCGCAAATTGCGTGCAAAGGCCAGGTAGTCCTGCCCTGCCAGGGGATGGTGGTTTTCTTTCAACCCTCCGGTTGCCCAATCGTAGCGGCACATGGCGAACATGGAGAAATCCCATGCGTCAAACCCCGCCTTGGCGTAAAGCTCAATGGCCTTGGCTTCTCCTATGATGTTGGCGGCAGAGCCGATCTCGGTGGAAATTTTCATGGAGTGGTACCTTCCTTTGCTTCTTTATGGCTTCAGTATAGCATAAAAGCTTGTGTATTGCAAGATTCGATTTTAAAAAAGAACCGCCCGTGAAGGCGGTTCTTACTGTTTCGGTTGTTTACCAGATCACGATACGCTTGTCGGGAGCGATGTACATCTGGTCGGTCTCCTTCACGTCGAAGGTGGTGTACCACTCGGTGAAGTTTCTGGGAGGCATATTGGCACGGAGGATGGCAGGGCCGTGAACGTCTACGGCAAGGAGCATCTTGGAATACTCGGGTCTTGCCTTTACGCACCATACTCTTGCCCAGTTGCGGAAGTATTCTTCATAGGAAGCACCCTCGGTGACGGACATGATATCCAGGGTCACGGACATACCGCCGTTGTCTGCCATGTTCTCGCTGACGATGAAGGCGCCGTTGACGGTACCCCAGGGAAGCTCAATGCCGTCGAACTGCCGGATCATCTGCTGAACCTTGCCGTCGAAGCGCTTGAAATCATCCTCGGTCCACCAGTCGTTGATGTTACCGTTTTCGTCGCACTTGGCGCCGTTGCTGTCGAAAGCGTGGGAGATCTCGTGGCCGATCACCGCGCCGATGCCGCCCAGGTTCTCGCTTCTGGTCTGCTTCAGAGAGTAGAAGGGAGCCTGCAGGATGGCGGCGGGGAAGGTGATGTCGTTGACGAAGGGATCGTAGCAAGCGTTCACCAAATGGCCGGGCATTGCCCAGTTTTCCGGCTCGGTGGGCAGATCCAGCTTGGCAAGGGAATCCAGCTCGCGGATGGCTCTGAGAGAGCAGACGATGTCAAACAGGGAATCCTCGGCGTTGAACACCAGCTTCTCGTAGATGGCTCTTGCCTTATCGGGGTAGCCCATCTTCACGCCCATGGTGGAAAGCTTCAGGATCGCATTTTCCTTGGTGGCGTCTCCCAGGATCTCGTTGGTCTTGATGCGCTTTCTGTAAGTATCAATGATCTGGTAAACGATCTCGGTGATATCCTTCTTGGCTTCCTCACCGAAGTACTTCTCGCCGTAGTAAATGCCCACGGGCTCGGAATACATACCGGAAGCCAGGTTGTAAGCGAACTTCTCGATGGACTGCATCTTGGCAACGCCGGTAACGGCACGCATATACATACCGCCCATATCCCGCAGCTCCTCGGAAAGCAGGGAGCAGGCCTTCAGCAGGCCGGTGACGTATGCCCAGTGCTTATACAGGGTCACGGTCTCACCGTTCAGAATTCTTGCAAACTCCCCGAAGTATCTGGGCTCGGTAACCACCACGGTCTGGGGGATATGGCCGAACAGATCGGTCAGAACACCGTCCAGATCCATCTCGCCCAGCTGCTTGCCGAACTCTGCGGTGTCCATGGGGTTGTACATCTCCACGTACTTGGACCATTCCTCGTTGGTCTTTGCCAGGCTTGCGATGATCTCATCGAAGGCCAGGGCATCGGCCACGTACTGCTCCTGCTCCTCGGGGGAGAGGTCGGTCTTTGCCATCACCATTTTGGCAACGTTTGCCCAGATGGCGATGAGCTGTTCCTTCTGCTGTGCCGCCTCGGGCTTGTAGTAGGAGGCGTCGGGCAGGATGACCCCTGCGCCCTGGACGTATACCAAACGGCGCTTGGTGTTCTTCATGTCCGTATCCACGCCGATGTTGATGGGGGTAGGAATGCCGCCCAGCACCAGGCTTTTGTAGAGACGGCTGAAATCTGCAACGGTGTTGATCCCGTTCAGAATGGACAGTGCCTTCAAAGCGGGGGCAATGCCGTGCTTGTCCTTGGTCTCGGCGTCCTTTGCGATGGCGTACAGCTTGCAGGCTCTTTCCAGGTGCTCGTTGGGATAGGAGCCGTTTGCGGTCATATCCTCAAACTCGCCCATCATGATCTTTTCCACGCCCTCGGCCAGCTCTGCAAAGCCGCCGGTGGAGGGTCTGTCGTCGGGGATGACCAAGCGATCTAAGGTCTCCTGGTTCACGTGCATATAAAGATTGTCTTGGATTCTGATGTCTTCCATAGTCTTTCTCCTGTGAAAATTTCTTCTCTTTGGGGGTATTATATCACAAAAATACGGGTAATGCAACAGAAAATTTGCGTGGTTTGCAATTGCCTGGGCGGGGTAAAATTTCAACCCCTTGGATAAAAGCTTTTCCTTTACAAAGGGAAAGAACTGTGGTATCATAAAAGCAACAAGAAAGGGGATGAAAACGACTTATGAGAAAAATCAGCTTGATGATCGCCGCTCTTATGCTCGTCTTTGCCTGTGCGGGGGTGTTTGCCTCTGCGGAGGTGGTCTGCGACGAGTATTGGCAGGATTCTTTGGAATACGCGGCAAACGGGGAATACCGCTGTGACGTGCCCTACGGGTACCTCTGGGAGGTGGAAGACATCGACGGCACCATCACCGGGGAGGACGCCACCATCTGCACCACCACGGAGGCGTACAACAATTGCAACGCCAAGTGGGCCATCACCTGCGTGTTGGAACAACAGGAGGACGGCACCTACGTTGCCGTGCGCAGAGCCATCGTAGGGGAAGGAAGTCAATATAAGATCACCCTTGAGGAAAATCAGATCGCTTTCGTTGTCCATTCCGGCGGCTCCGTGCCCCAGAATTGCCTCGGCTCTTACGAGAATTGGCTGGGCAAGGTGGTCGCCTGCTCTATCCGCAAGGGGGACGTGTTCCAGGTGGATCTGACTCCCGGGAATTTGGCTGTGGCTGCCATCGGCAAGCTGGTAGAAGAACCTTCCGAGGAATCTTCGGAGACCGTTTCGGAGGAGAGCTCCGAGGAGGAAGAAACCTCTTCGGCGGTGGAATCCGTGGCTTCAGAGACTTCGGTAGAACAGCCGCCTGCAAATGATACGGACTATACGGGTGTCGTGATCGTCTGTATTGCCGTGATCGTCGGGGCTGTGGGCGTTGTCGTTGCCGTGACGGTAAAACGGAAGAAGTAGTGAGATAGTATGAAAAAAGGGCTGATCGGATCAGCCCTTTTTTGGTGGGTGGGAGAAGGATTGAAGGCTTTTTGCGCACACCAAAGGTGTGCCTCGCCTTCCCCTATGGGGAAGGGGGACCATTCGCCCGCGAATGGTGGATGAGGTTCCGATTGTATGTATCCTGCGACGTGATTCCATACACCTTCGGCGCAGGGGGGTCAAATCTTTCCATAGTCAAGAGGCCAACACAAAAAGGACATCTGACGATGTCCTTTTTGTGTTGGCTAATGACCCTAATTATGATACAAATTTTTTCACAATGGTTACATTGCCGGAATCATCTTTTTCAAAATGGGCATCAAAACAAAATCTTTTGTCCCATGCCCTTACGCTAAACGTATAGTCTTTAAGATCATGATAACCAAACTTGAGCCTCAAAGAGCTGTAAGTCAAGTCATCCAAAACAACGGTCTCAATTTCGCCACCAAAACAGTTCGTCCCGTCTTTGTAAAATTCAATAGCAGCCTTTTCTGCATTTACAAAAGAGGAAATATAGCTTATCAAATCGTCTTTTGAAGAGGTATCTCTATGTTGTGTTGCAAAACGCAAAAGATATTTGTAGTAATCGTCAGGGTAATAGTCAATCACTATTGGAAAATTAAACAGACTATTCCTTATATAAACGGTTTCGACATCTTCTTCAGAACAAATGTCAACAACATATTCTGAAAATAATTCTTTCAAAAAATCAAAATGCATATCTACTCCTCCTTTCTTTTAATTATACCACAAAAACACAAAAACCGCAATCCCTTTTGTATCGGAATTGCGGTTTTTGTTTGGCGCGGAAGGAGAGATTTGAACTCTCGCGCCGGTTACCCGACCTACACCCTTAGCAGGGGCGCCTCTTCACCACTTGAGTACTTCCGCATTGGTGACGATAAAATCAATTATTCTCTTTTACGAGATGGCGGAGGGAAAGGGATTCGAACCCTTGTGGGATTGCTCCCTAACGGTTTTCAAGACCGCCTCGTTATGACCGCTTCGATATCCCTCCGTATGGTGCGAAGCGACGCGACGCCCGTAGTGCCGACAGGGGCTTTCCCCGCAGTCAGCACTACAAAGCATACCACACTCTTGAAGATTTGTCAAGAGGTTTTGGGATTTTTTATGGATTTGTTTCCCCACGTGACGGGAGCAGCCGCATGGCGTAATTGTCCGTTTGGTAGTTCGCCACCGTCAGGTTCCAACGCTTCATATTATAAATGCGGTTTTGGAAAAAGGGAATGGGCTCTTCAAACCCATCCGTGCCTTCCTTCATCACCCGAAGCAGACAGGCGGTGTCCTCCACCTCCCGCACCCCTTCCGGGTTGGGGTCGTAGCGGTAGCGATTGGTCGCCGTGTCCACCGTGAGATGCCCGATGAGGGTGTCCCGGTAGAAAACCTCGTATTGCTCCATGAAAAGATCCCCCTGCGCGTTAGCGCATACAATCAATTTGCGTCGCTCATGCGGATTCATTTCGGGTGAGAGCGAAGCGACCCTCAGTCGCGTGCCGCAGGATACTCGTGGCAAAGCAAATACAGCGGGGGCTCGTCCTCCTCAATGGTGGGGAATCTGCCCTGGGGCTCGTAGAAGCGGTTGTCGTTGGTGTCGTCGTTCACCATGGAGACCTCGCCGATCAGGCAGGGGCCGTAGCCCTTCTCTGCCCAGAACTCGTGGTACTGGTAGGGGGGCAGGGTGATGGATTCACCGGGGAGCAGACGGAGAACGGTGCCTGCGGGAACGGTCTTCACACAGCCGTCCAGATTCACGGTGACGGGGGTGTCTGCCAGCTCCTCGTTTTCGCCGCAGTTGTAGACCTTCACCATCAGATGTCCGCCTGCGCGGTTGATGATGTCCTCCATTTTATTCCAATGGAAGTGCATGGGGCTGTCCTGATCCTCCTTGGAGATGAGGTACTTCTCCGCATAGGGCTTCTTGCAGTTGGGATCCTTCAGATTGCCGTTACGGATGGTGAACAGGAAGAGACCGATGCGGTCGAAATCCCCGTGGCCGTAGTCGGTGATGTCCCAGCCCAGCATATTGTTGCGGATCTCGTCGTATTCGTGACCCTTTTCCGCCCATTCCTCGGGGGTGAAGTAAGCGAAGGGGGGCAGAGCGTAGTTCTGCTCCTTCAAGAACGCAATGGTCTCGCGGAGGATCTTGTTGATCTCGGAACGTTTCATGGTTGAACTCCTTTATGATAAATGTATCTTTTCAAACAATTTGCCCACCGGGTGGGGAAGGGTAACGGCACCCCGCATCTCGTTGGCGGCAGGGTCGATACAGATCAGGTTCTCCCCGCCGAAATAGCGGATCAGCCCCGCGGCAGGGTAGACCCGCAGGGAGGTGCCTGCGATGATCATGGTGTCTGCCGAGGCGATGGCGTTTACCGCACCCGTTACGGTCTCGTCGTCCAGGGCTTCCTCGTAAAGCACCACCTCCGGCTTGATGATCCCGCCGCAGGAACAATGGGGGATTCCCTTGCAGTCCGCCACGGCGTGAACGTTATAGAGCTTCCCGCATTCCATACAGCGGTTGCGGTGGACGGAGCCGTGAAGCTCGTACACCACGTTACTGCCCGCCGCTTGATGCAGACCGTCGATGTTCTGGGTGACGACGGAAACCGCTTTCCCAAGCCGTTCCCATTCCGCAAGGCGTTTATGGGCGGGGTTGGGCTTTGCCCACAGGGCGATCATCTTCTCTCTGTAAAACTCGTAGAAATCCGCCGTGTTGCTTTCAAAGAAGCTGTGGCTCAGCACCGTTTCGGGCGGGTACTTCCATTTGCTGTTGAACAGCCCGTCCGCAGAACGGAAATCGGGGATGCCGCTTTCCACGGAAACCCCTGCACCCCCGAAGAACAGGATGTGTCGGGAGGATCGCAGGATCTGCTCCAAAAGGACTGCGCTTTCTTCCAAGGTCATCTTCATAACCCGCCTCCTCTTGCGTTCTTTTTCTCATTTTAGCATATCAAACGGGAAATTGCAATAAGAATAAAGAGAAAGGAAGGGTGTTTTTTGTGAAACGTTTTTGGATCATACTTTGTTTATTTGCAGTTTTGCTTGCAGGATGTACTTCGGAAGAGGCAGTTCCCCCCTCGGGAGAGCTTTCTCCGGGGCTGGACTACCTGCGGAAGGAGGCGGTTCTTTACCGCCACACCGCAAGCCATAAGGATCTTTCCTTCTCCGCAGAGGAATTCCGTGCGCTGACGGGGAAAGATACCTCTTACATCGTGGTATCCGCTTTGCCGGAGAACGGTGTCCTCATGCTGGGCGGGGTAGCGGTGCTGGCAGGACAGACCGTGCCCGTATCCTCTTTGGATCTGCTGAAATACGTTCCCGCAGGGCAAACGGGGGAGGAGAGCTTTACCTTCACCGCAAACGCCCCGGGTTGGGAGGAACGAGAGCTTTCCTGCGTGATCACGGTTTCTCAGGGGGAGAACTATCCTCCCGTCACCGCCGACGTCGCAGGGCAGACCTTTGAATCCGTGGTTTGCTTCGTTCCTCTGCGTGCCACCGACCCCAACGGGGACGAGGTGCAGTACCGCATTACCAAGTATCCCCAAAGGGGCAGGGTAGAGATCTTGGAGGGGAATGCGGTGTACCTCCCCGAGGAAGGCTTTACGGGGGAGGATTCCTTTACCTACGTGGCCTCCGACCGCTACGGCAACGCCGCCCCCGCCGCCACCGTGACCTTTACCGTTTCGGAAAACGATACGGGGCTGTATTTTGAGGATCTGAAGGATTCCCCCATGCACAGCACCGTCATCCGTCTCTGTGCCGACGAGGTGATGACCTACCGTCTGGAAAAAGGGAAGTATTACTTCGATCCCGAAAAGACCGTTTCCAAGATCGACTGTCTGGTAATGATGATGTGTCTCATGGGGCAGGACGAGGGAGTGACTGCCGCGGCGGATACCGAGGCTCTGGATGACAAAGGTCTTTCCTCCGGGAAGAAGGGCTTCCTGCGAAACGCCATCGCCACCGGCTGGGTGTATCTGGAAAAGGGAAAATTCTCTCCCGATTCCCCCGTTACCGTGGCGGATGCGGTATATATGGCCATGCGGATGCTGGGGACTCCCGCTTTGTCTCCCAAGCAAGAATTTACCGATCTGAACGATACGCCCGCATGGGCCTGCACGGCGCTGGTGTCTGCGGACTCCACGGGGATCTGGGAAGCCTCCGGCGGACTTCTGGATGCCTCTCGGGTGATGACCGGAGAAGAGCTGGCAAGGCTGTTCCAAAATATGCGTTCTTACGGAAAAGGTTAAGAAAAAACATTGCTTTTTCCCGCTTTGTGTGCTATACTGCCGTTATAGACACTGCAAAAAGGAAGAAAAATATATGGCTATCAATGAAAAAATGGTCAAACTGGGTCAGGTGCGCAGCATCATCCGCGAGACCTTTGAATACGGCAACAAGAGAGCGGCGGAGATCGGACGGGAGAATGTGTTCGATTTCAGCTTGGGCAACCCCAGCGTTCCCGCCCCCAAGGAGGTGGAGCAGGGGCTGGTCCATCTGCTGACCGAGACGGATCCCGTCGCCCTCCACGGCTACACCTCTGCCCAGGGCGCACCCGACGTGCGGGGAGCCATTGCGGAGGATCTGAACAAGCGCTTTGACGCGGGCATCCGCCCGGGAGATCTGTATATGACCTGCGGTGCGGCGGCATCTCTCACCGTTTCTCTGAACGCCCTTTGCAACCCGGGAGACGAGGTGGTGGTGATCGCCCCCTTCTTCCCGGAATACCGTGTGTTTGCGGAACAGGCGGGAGCCGTTCTGCGGGTAGTTCCTGCGGATCTCGAGGGCTTTCAGATCAATTTCCCCGCTTTGGAGGAGATCCTGAATCCCAAGACCAAAGCCATCATCATCAATTCTCCCAACAACCCCACCGGGGCGTTGCTTTCCGCGGAGACGCTGAAAAAGCTTTGCGATCTGCTGAAATCCCGCAGTGAAGCCTACGGAAGCCCCATCTTCCTGCTTTCCGACGAGCCCTACAGAGAATTGGTGTACGATTCCTCTGCGGAGGTTCCTTACCTTACCAATTTGTACGATCACACTCTGGTGTGCTACTCCTTCAGCAAATCCCTGTCCCTGCCCGGTGAGCGCATCGGCTATATCGTCGTTTGCAACCGCATGGCGGAATTCGGGGAGGTTTACGCCGCCGTGTGCGGTGCGGGCAGAGCCCTGGGCTTCGTTTGCGCTCCCAGCATGATGCAGAAGCTGTTGCCCTCCGTGCTGGGCAAGACTGCGGACATGGAGGTCTACCGCACCAACCGTGACCTGCTGTACGGTGCGCTTTCCCGTTACGGTTTTGCCTGCGTGTATCCAGACGGCGCTTTCTACCTGTTCGTAAAAGCTCCCGTGGAGGATGCCACCGCCTTCTGTGAGAAGGCCAAGGCGTTTGAGCTTTTGCTTGTGCCCTCCGACAGCTTCGGCTGTCCCGGCTACGTACGGATCTCCTACTGCGTATCCACAGAGCAGATCAAGCGCTCCCTCCCCGCATTTGAACAGCTGGCCAAGGCTTACGGCCTTTGCTGAGGACGTATATAGAAAGGAAGAAACATCATGATCCGTTACGCACTTGCTCCGGAGACCTTCAAGCTGGTCTACGGCTCTTATCAGCAGTTCCACCCCACCCAGATAGACGAAATGCCCGGGACCATCTCCCTATCTACCGCGAGAGGGATGAACGCCGCCTTCCAGCTTTTGGTATGCAAGGATACCGCCTGGGCCTTGAACGTGGGGAAGAGACCCCACCTTTCCCAGAAGGGGGCGATTCCCACCCTGCGCGTAGCCGCTCCCGAGGGCGTTTCCCTTCACATTGAGGATATGCATATTTGCGACGACGGTTATTTTCGCGCGGACGCGCTTCTGAACGACGAGGTTACCGAGCAGAACGCCGAATATACCCGTGCCATCTATTGCGAGGTGGAGGTTCCCGCCGATGCCCCCGTGGGGAAGAAAACGGTGACCCTGACTCTGTTTGAAAGCACCATGTTCGAGGACGAAAAGAAGGTGGGCGAGGTGACGGCGGAGATCGAGATCTACCCCGTGACCATGCACAAGCCGGGGGAAAACAAGTTCTACTTGGATCTGTGGCAGCATCTTTCCAACATCGCCCGCAAGCACGAGGTGACTTTGTGGAGCGACGAGCACTTTGCGGTTCTTGAGCCTTACGTGCAGTCCCTTGCGGATCTGGGGCAGAAGGCTGTGACCTTGGTGGTCACCGAAGTGCCGTGGGGCGGCCAGTCCTGCTTCCGCGAATACCGCATGGAGGCCAATTTGTTTGAATACTCCATCGTGCCTCTTTCCAGAACCAAGGACGGGGAATGGAAGGCGGACTTCACGCCCATGCAGAGATACATCGACCTGTGCGCCAAGTACGGTATAAAGGACGAGCTTTCCCTCTACGGACTTTCCAACGTGTGGTGCGTGGAGGAGGCGGGCTTCGGCAGACTTGCTCCCGAGGATCCCGACGCCCTGCGTGTGCGCTATCTGGACGAAGCGGACGGCACTTATAAGTTCATCCGCACCGAGGAGGAGCTGGAGAGCTATATCCGTCTGCTGGCGGACTACTTCAAGAAGACCGGGCAGATGGAAAAGGTCCGCATCGCCGCGGACGAGCCTGCGGATCTGGAAAAATACCGCAGATCTCTGGAGCGCCTCATGAGAGTGGAGCCGGAGTTCCGCTTCAAGGCTGCTCTGAACCATTCCGAGTTTATCGAGGAGTTCGGGAAAGAGATCTACGACTTCGTTCCCTATTCAGGCCATCTGTTTACCCATCTGGAGCTTTTGCAGAACTACCGCAAGACCATGCCGGGAAAGCGTTTCCTCTGGTACGTGTGCTGTGTGCCCCATTGGCCCAACACCTTCCTGCGCAGTGATCTGTGCGAAAGCCTGTTCATCGGTATCTTCACCTCCTGGAGCCGTATGCAGGGCTTCTTAAGGTGGAACTACACCGTCTGGAACGACGATCCCAGAGCGGACATCCGCTACGGCGACTTCTTGGCAGGGGATACCAACTTCGTGTACCCGTCTCCCGCAGGCAAGCCTTTGCTGTCTTTGCGTTACAAGGCGTTGAGAAAGGGGATTTGGCTCTACGAGCTTCTGGAAATGGTTCGCGACCGCAGGGGCGACGAATTTGCAGACTCTCTCATCACCGGCGTTTTGAAGAACACCGAGACGGACAAGTACTACACCGACGGTCATTGGCTGGAAAACGTGGTCAGCCTGCGCTTTGAGGATTACGAAGCCCTTGTTAAGGACTTTTTACAGATTTTGGCGGAAAATACCTGAAAATTTTCTTAAAAAGCTATTTACAAACGAATAAAAATATGATATCATTTAGAAAAATGAAAGATTGTCTTCTCAGAAAGGAAAAGTGAATTATGAAAAAGACACTTGTAACCCTTCTGATTTTGACTTTGGCAGCTTCCGTTTGCGGCATGATCTTTGCTTCTGCAGCTGATCCCGTTGAAGAGCTGAAGGCAGAATTGGAAACTTTGGTTGGCCCCGATGCGGATGCCGCTGTTCTGGAATGGGTCATTGACGTTGAAACCGACGAAACCGGACTTGTGACCGCTACCATTACCGTTGCAAACGTAGTTGGCAAGAACGTTGGCCACGTTGCAGGCCATTTCTACTATGACGTAAACGAGCTGACTCTGCTGAACACCGTAAACAGCGATAATTCTCTGGATTGCGTTACCGCTTGCCCTGCAGGGTTTGAAAACCTGTCTCTGCTGGAGCAGGATTTTAACAACGTGATCGTTCCCGGCGTGATCAGATTGGACGCTACCAACGCAAACGACGCAAACAGCATTTCCGAGGAAGAACCTCTGGTATTCACCCTGAAGTTCCAGATGGCTGAGGGCGTTACTCTGGCCGGTATGTACATCACCACCGAGTCCGCTGAATTTGCAGACGTTGAGTTCAATTACATTTCCGGTAACGGCGGCTACGGCATTGCCATGCTGCCCGTTAAAGAAGAGTCCTCCGAGGCTCCCTCCGTTGAGCCCTCCGATGATCCTTCCGTAGAATCTTCCGAGGAGTCCTCCGAAATTCCTTCCGAGGAGCCTTCCGAAGAGCCCTCTGTTGAGCCCTCCGAAGAGCCTTCCGAAGAGCCCTCTGTTGAACCCTCTGAAGAGCCTTCTGAAGAACCTTCCGAAGAGCCCTCTGTTGAACCCTCCGAAGAGCCTTCCGAAGAACCCTCTGTTGAGCCCTCCGAAGAGCCTTCCGAAGAGCCTTCCGTTGAACCCTCTGTGGCACCTTCCGAAGACGAATCTTCCGAAGCTCCTCAGCCCGGTGACGCCGGCATTCTGCTGTTTGCAGTGCTGAGTGTTCTGGCAGTAGCCGGTGCAGTTGTTGCCATCAAGGTCAGAGGTTGATCGATTCTTGAGCAATAGCACCAAAAAGTGATCCCGGCTCCCCGTAAAAGGGGAGCCTTTTTTTGGCCAAAACCACAAAAATTGAAAAAAAGTTCAAAAACGCTTTACAAATAATAAAAAAAGGAGTAGAATGGTTACACCAATAAATCCATAAAAGGAGAAAAGACATGAAAAAGACTCTTGCAACTCTTCTCGTCGTTGCTCTGGTTGCTTCCGTTTGCGGTATGATGTTCGTTTCCGCAGAAGAAAACAACATTGCTCTCGGCAAAGAAGTTCTCAACGCCGGCAAGCGTGGTAGCTACTATGCAGACCTCACCGACGGCGTCGCTCTCGACTCTCTCACCTACAATGCTGAAGACTGGTTCGGCTTCTACTGGAACCCCGGTATGGATCTGGCCGGCAACGAAGCTCAGCAGACCAATGCTATCGACGGCATCGCTAAGCCCACCGTTGACCTGGCTGAGGTTGCTTCTATCGACAAGGTTCGCGTTAACCTGTTCGACGGCAGCACTTCCGGTATCGTTACTCCCGAATCCATCACCCTGAAGGTTTCCACCGATAACGAAACCTACACCGACGTCGATGTTAAGACCTTCGAGTGGCCCACCGATGGTGCCAACAGCGTGGTTTGGGTAGAGTTCGCTCTGGAGACTCCCGTTGACGCTCGTTACGTTCAGTTGGAAATGAAGATGAGAACCACCTTCGTTTTCATCAACGAGATCGAAGTTTACGAGGCTGCTAAGCCCGAGGCTCCCTCTACCGGCGCTACCAATCTGGTTGCAGGTAAGACCTACGAGATCTCCGAGCAGTTCCGTATGAGCAACGTTACCTGGGGCTACGACGAAACCTTCCCCCCTTCCTACCCCGATGACAACTACGAGCTGACCGACGGTCTGCTCCCCGCAGCAGGTTATGCCGAAGCAGGCTGGATGGCATTCAACCAGCAGACTCCCGCACAGGCTGAGCGCGGTTACGCGTTTGTTAACTTCGATCTGGGCGCAGTTTGCGATCTGGACGAGCTCACCTACGTTACCTACAAGGATACGGATTCCGGCATCCAGGCTCCCCACACCGTTGAGGTTTACGTTTCCAACGACGGCGAGACCTACGAGCTGGCCGGCACTAAGACTTACGAAGGCGACGAGCATGCGAACATGACCAATCTGGCGCTCGCTACCGAGAAGATCGCTCTCGACGTTTCCGCACAGTACGTTCAGGTGAGAACCATTTCCTACGGCTGGTGCTTCCTGGGCGAGATCGAGATCCTCGGTACCGCAGGCGCAGGCTCCGATGAGCCCGATGAACCCTCCGAGCCCAAGACTTGGGAGAACACCCTGACCATCGGCGAAGACGGCAACGCAGTTGTAGAAGTTCCCTACGGCTACACCTGGACCGTTTCTTACATCGACGGTAAGATCGTAGGTGAGGACGTTACCATCGTTACCACCGACGACGCATACAAGGCTTGCAACCCCAACTGGGCGATCACCATTCTGCTGAACAAGCAGGAAGACGGCACCTACGTTGCAGCACAGGATGCTATCGTA
>JAZPZV010000019.1:0-30821 GCA_045544855.1 Eubacteriales bacterium
TGGACACCATAAGAGCGGCCAAAAGAAAAGAGAGGGTCACTGCAGAGCTGCAACTCCACAGTGACCAAGGCTTTCAATATACCTCACACGGATATTTTAAGCTAACACAAGCATACCACATTACGCCGTCAATGTCAAGTAAGGGAAATCCTTATGACAACGCAATGGCGGAAAATTTCTTCTCCATCCTCAAAACAGAATGCATTTATCGCGCGAAGCTGAAAACCTATGAGGAGGCTCGCCTCCTCATAGGTGAGTACATTCGCTTCTACAACAACGATCGCATCCAAACCAAAACGAAACTGACCCCGCTTGAAAAACGAAGTCAGTTTGTCGCTTAAATTCTAATATTGCCTACCATAGGGGTGTTTTTGTGCTGTCCGTACAATTTGGGGCACAACAGGATTCGACGGTGCTTTTCTTTAGTAAAACACGGATTTGATGGTGTCGGTATTGTCCGTGGAGTACTCCAGCTCCTCGGAGAGGATGCGGGCAAGGTCTGCGGTGGGATACCGGGGATGGGCGTTCATCATGGAGCAAAGAAGTTGGGTACAGAACAGGCAGAAGCCCAGGCTTGCTTTCAGGTCTTCCGGGTCCTCCGCGGGAGTGAGGTGGCGGAAGATGAAGTAAGCGAGGGTGCGCTCCAAGGCTTGTTCATCCGTGGGAAGAGCCGAGGAGGAATAGCAGGAAAACAGCTCTCTGTGTTTATCGTCCAAGTATTCCAGATCACCAAGCAAGGTGCGCCATTCCCGGTCGGAAAGGATTTTGGGGGTGACGCCATATAGGCTTTGGATCTCCGCAAGACGTTCCGTAAATGGACTCTTTTGGGAGAGGATCTTATAGAGCCGCTCCCGGTGAGGGAGGGTATCGAAACAGATCCGGGGTTCTTCTTCGCCGTCCTCGGAAAGGAATATGAAGCTTGCGTAATCCTCGGAAGCAAGGATGAGACGGCAGGCTTCCTCGCAGGCCATACCAAGGCCTACCTCCATACCGCGGGAGGTTTGGTGGTAAAAACGGGGATGCTCTTTGCAGATCTCACAAAGGCAGGACTCCCCTGTTCTAAGGATGATCTCACAGAGGCCGTTTTCCTTCAAGTGGGGACAGCGCTCCCCGTGGGAAAGGCGGAAGTGGGGGTCGCCTTCGTAGTCGATAGAGCTGCGGATGATCTCACCGTAGGGATGAGTCATGGTCTCGTAGTACTTTAACGTATCCGAGTCGATATCGATCTCCCAGCCGATGCAACAGCTATGCTTGCACTTATCGGCGATGCATTGGAAGGCAGGGTAATAGGAGGGAGCGTAAAGCTTCATACGGCTCAGCCGATCATATCCGCACCCGTGCGGCGGATGGTGTAATCCTTGGGATTGTTATGCATAAAGGAGCCCTGCAGGCGGATATCCTGAGAGGAAGATCCGATGAGGACGTAATATTTGCCGTCCTCCGCAACCCAGCGGTGGAGGGAGACGTTGTAGTAGGAGAAGTCACGTTCGGTCAGCTCAAAAGAGACGGTCTTGGTCTCGCCGGGGGCAAGCTCCACCTTGGCGAACTTCTTCAGCTCCTTGATGGGCTTAGGCATGGTGGAGACGGGGTCGCAAACGTAAAGCTGGGCAACCTCGGCACCCTTTACCTTTCCGATGTTGGTAAGGTCGAAGGAGACCTTGACGGTGTCCTCCTTGGAGACGGTAAGGTTGTCGTATCGGAAGGAGGTGTAGGAAAGGCCGTGGCCGAAGGGGAACAGGATCTCCTCGGGGTGGCGGTCGTAATAACGGTAGCCCACGTTCAGCTTTTCGGGGTATTCCACGTAGTGACTGTTCCCGGGGTAGCCCAGGTCGGTACGGGGAATGCGGGGGAAGGTCTCGGACAGCTTGCCCGAGGGGTTGACCTTGCCTGTCAGAACGTCGGCAATGGCACCGCCCGCTCCCTCTCCGCCCAGCCACATCTGCAGGATGGCTTGGGCTTTCTGAGTATCCTCGTCAAAGATCACCGCACCGCCGGATTGGCAGATCACCACCACGGGCTTGCCTGTACGGACGGCGGCCTCCACGTACATATCGTAGTTGGGGTTGAGGTAAGGGGTACGGCGGTCGAACTTCTCGGTGTCTTCGGATTCCTGGGCGCCAAGGAAGATCAAGGCGCCGTCGCAGGAATCTACGAAATTCATGTACTCCCCGAGGGAGGGCCAGAGCATTTCCTTGGAGTAGGCGTACTTCTTGTAGTACTCGCCGTAGACGAATTCGGTGTCGGGAAGAAGCTTTTTCAGCTCTGCAAGAGGGCTGTCGGTATATTCCGGCTTTTGGAGCACCTCTGCGCTTCCCTGCCCGGAATACAGAGGATCTACGGCGTATTCACCGATGACCGCCAGCTTCCTGTATTTCTCGGAGGTGAGGGGGAGTACGTCGTCGCGGTTCTGCAAAAGGACGATACCTTTGGCCGCGACGTCACGGGCGAGGGCGTGCTGTTTGTCCCTGTCGTAGGGCTTCTTTTGAGGAATGGGACGGGTGGCGAAGGGAAGCACACGCTCTACGGCGGCGTCGATCTGCTCCATGGTCACGTCCCCGTTTTCCAAGCCTGCTTTCAACTGCTCCAGAATGATCCAGTTGTTGGGCATCTCCAGGTCAAGGCCCGCGGCCACGGCTTTTGCAATGTTATGGACGGCGCCCCAATCGGAGACAACCATGCCCTTGTAGCCCCATTCTTCCTTGAGGATCTCGGTGAGGAGCTGTTTATGCTCGGAGCACCACACGGAGTTCACCTTGTTATAGGCGCACATGATGCCCGTGGGGTTGCTCTTTTCCACGGCGATCTCGAAGGGACGGAGATAGATCTCCCGCATGGTGCGTTCATCCACGTCGGCGCTGGTGTCCACACGGTATTTTTCCTGGTTGTTCATGGCGTAGTGCTTTAGACAAGTAGCAACGCCATTGTCCTCCACGCCGTTGATGTAACCTGCAACCATCTCCCCTGCTAACACGGGATCTTCGGAAACGTATTCAAAATTTCTGCCGCAGAGCATATACCGCTTGATGTTTACCCCGGGACCTAAGATCATCTGCACGTTATGCTCGATGCAATCGTCGGCAATGCCCTGCCCCATGGCGTAGGCGGCTTCCACGTCCCAGGAGGCACCCAGACAGCAGAGATTGGGGAAATGGGTACAGTTATCCTCCCGCGTGCTACGGACACCGTGAGGGCCGTCTGCAAGGTTCCTGCCCACAATACCCACGCGGGGAATGGCGGCGGTGGCCATAGAGGCGGCACCTGTCAGAAGGGCGGCTTTTTCTTCAAGGGTAAGGGACGCGATAAGGTTTTTCATATTGGTACTCCTAACAAACTGCATAATCAGTTTTCGATCTTATAAATGAGAACTACGGGGCTCTCTTTGCCGTCTACAGAAAGGGTGAGATCCACGTAAGTATAGTCTTTGGTACGGTCAGTTACAAGAGAGGCGGGAAGGATCTGCAGGTAGACCGTTCCGCCGTCGAAGGAAAAGCGGGAAAAGGATGTGCTTTGGTCTTTTGTGGCAGAGAGAATGGCGATAGGATCAAGCAGTTCGTATCCCCTGCCCAGGCTGTATTTGTCCCCGTTTTGCTCCATTTGGTAGCATACAATGGCATTGTACTGCCGATGGCCATCGGAGGCATATCCTTCTCCGCCCACCAAAGCCACCCAAAGAAGCTCTTCTTCGTTTACGGAAATGGTGGCAAGCTCTTGAAGGATCTCGCCGTAAAGCTTACCTGCAACGGAATCGTTGATGGGATCTGCAAGGTATGCCTCTGCAGGCGATGCGCTCCCCGAATGGAGGATGAACAGCAAAACGGCTACCGCAAGCACGGCAACGACAGCGATATATTTCAAGTTGTTTTTCATATTGGTGCTCCTGCTATATCAAATGGTGGGTGTATGCTTGACGGAATGGATCTCAAAACGGACGGTAGGATCTGCGGCCACGGTGAGCAAGGAATCCTCGTAGAAGGCTTTGGCTTGTTCCAATGCTTCGATAGAAGTGTAGCGGATCTCGGGGGCGTGGTCGAACCAGTATTCGTAGCCTTTGCGGTCAGATGCAAGCCGTTTGCAGACGGTGAAGGCGCGGAAATATCCTTTGAGGGCGTAGGAAAGCTCCAACGTTAAAACGGTGTTGGGCTTGGGGCTTTTGGCAATGGCGGCTTTCAGCTCCTCGTAGGAAGCGGCAGGGGGCAAGGGGAAGCCTTCGCACATACAGAAACGGCTTTTTGCCGCTACCATGGGTTGCGTGGATTCCAGATCCCAAAAGTCGTTTTCATGGGTGAACACAAGAAGGTGCTCCATGGAAGGGTCGAAAACGTAAAGGTCGTCGGGTAGCATAGCGTCTTCCAAATATTGATCCAAGACTCCTAACCGCCGCTCCTCGTACCATTCGTATTCAATACGATCGGCAAGTTCAACGGCGTCCATACGGATCACGCCGTGAACGTTTTGCAGACTGAAGCCTTGGTTGTGTTCTCCGGGAGGCTCTGACATAGCGTATACGTCGCCGTTCATGCTTTTCAGAAACTCCAAGGCACGGTCAAAGGAGATGGCTTGGTAGGAAGGCATTTTATCCCAAAGGAGCAAGCGTGAAAACTCCAAGGGATATCCTTGAGCGGAGCAGCTCTCTATCAGATCCTTGTTGTGAAGCTCAAATTCGGCTTCGGTGTAAACAAACTTCGCATTAAAATTCTTGCGGATCTCCTCGTGGTTTTCAAGTAGTGTGACGTTTAGCATAACAGCTGCTCCTTTCTGCAGAGTTTTTTCTTTTATCATACCATACATTTTCCGTAATTGCAAGAAAAATATTGCATTCGGCGGGAAGGTATGGTAGAATGAGAAAAACGGAGGAATGGTTATGAACTTTACAGAGATCGCGGAAAACAGGCAATCCTGCAGAAAATACGATCCCGCACGGCAAGTGGAGAAAGAGAAGCTTGACGCTGTTTTGGCTTGTGCAAGGCTTGCGCCCTCGGCTTGCAACGGTCAGCCTTATTTGGTGACGGTATGCAAGGGAGAGGCGGCCAAAAAGGTTGCGAAAGCCGTTCAGGGAATGGGGATGAACAAGTTTGCGGAGGATGCTCCCATTCAGCTTGTGATCTCCGAGAAGCCCTACGTTGCCACGGCGGCTTTGGGTGCCAAGGTGAAGGGAAACGACTACCGTTCCATGGATATCGGGATCCTGGCGGCTTACATCACCGCAGAGGCTACCGCACAGGGGCTTGGGACTTGTATGCTGGGGTGGTTTTCCGATGGAGAGATCCGAAAGATCTGCAATTTGGAGGGTGCCGTGCGCTTGGTGATCACCCTGGGGTATGCCAAGGAGGGGGATCCTTTGCGGCAGAAGAAGCGGAAGGATCTTGGGGGTCTGTTTACGGTGGTTGATTGAAGGGAGGTCTTTATGTTTACCATTGAAATGGCAAGAGAACAGCAACGGAAAAAACAGAAAACCGTTCTGTTGAAATTCGTCGGACTTTTGGCATTGCTTCTTGCGGTATTGGTAGCGATGGCGCTTTTTACCGAGTATTTACAGCAGTACCCCGTTTTGTATTTTGTATTCGCCTTGCTTGCGTTTTTGACGGGAAAGACTTCCGGGATCTTCGGGTTTTTGGAGGCAAAAGAGTGCGAGGGCATTGTGGTGGAGAGCACTGTTAAAATGGAGCCTCAGCGGAGATATGCCGCAAGTAATCAGCCCGGGACGAACTATGCTTCCCACGACGTGCCGGTTCTGACCTTGACGGTGGAGACCGCTCAAAAGAAACGGAAGCGAAAAACAGTACCCTATCAATGGGCATGGGGAGAATACCCTGCGGGAGAAAAAGTTGCCCTTTTGCGGTTTGTGGATCGCCCTGTTTTGTTGAAGGATTGAATGAAAAAGCTCCGTGGACACGATGGTTTCCACGGAGTTGTTTTTTGGTAAGTTCTTTTACGCGGGTGGCAATCCCCTCAGTCAAGGCATTCGCCTTGACAGCTCCCCTTACTAAGGGGAGCCTATGTGCTATGCAAATTGGAGTTAATCTACTAAGGGGAGCCTATGCGCTATGCAAATTGAAGTCAATCTACTAAGGGGAGCCTATGCGCTGTGCAAATTGGAGTTAATCTAACAGCGCTTTGAAGTCTTCCCTGTGGCGGAGGGGGTCGTAGCGTTTTTGCTCTCGCAATTCGGTTTTCATGTATTCTGCACAGCTACCGATGGGGCGTGAGGAGGAGAAGTCGTAGTGGTAGTGATCTAAGATAGGACAGGTATAGGGGTGCTTGTCCCCCGTCATGGAGCGGTCTCTTTCCGAGGCGTGGTAGAGGGCTTTGGAAAGCTCCTCCACGGCCAGGGCGGGGTCTCCGTCCGCTTGGGCGATGTCCGAAAGCTTTTCGTGGATAAACTGCATCCAGAAGTGGAAATAGTGATAGTTTCCGTCGGGGATGACCGTCTCGATGATGGTCTTGGTGGCCCGGACGGCCTCGCGGGTACGGGGAAGCGAAGGGCTTTCAAACCGCCAATGCTTTTCCAGCTTGCTGCAAAGATTCGCCAAGGCGTCGGAGATCATTTCCTGTCGGAGGATCAAAAGCTCATCCCCTTGGAGGCACATTTCCAGGGCGTCGTTGCGGGTGGTGGGGCTCCCCTCGGGGTACATCTCGGCGTATTTTTTTGCCTCCCGGGTACGGCCGCTGTAACGGTAGGCGCAGATCACCGTCCACAGGGCGTTGCTTTTCAGCTCCTCGTCGGAAGCGTTTTCGTAGACCAGCAGGTTGTGGGCGATGGATTCGTCCATGGCGGCAAGGAAGTCCGCTTGGTCTTTGTGGCGGAAGGCTATATAGTATTCCACGGTTCCCAGCCAATGAAGGTAGCGGTAGTCCCCGGGATACTCCGCCACGGCTTCCTTGGCGATGAGGTAATCCGCTTCGTGGTCATCCTTGTTCCAAAAATCGAAGTATTCTTCGTCGAAATAGCGTTTCCGTTCGTCCTGCTCCGGAGGCGCATTGCCGAGAAGGACGTCTGTGCTGACGTTCAAAAGCCTTGCCATGGGGACGATGAGAGCCAGATCCGGCATGGTGGCGCCGCATTCCCATTTGGAGACGGCCTTGTCCGTGACGCCCAAGAGATTTGCCAGCTTTTCCTGGGTAAGATCGTTTTGCTTCCGCAGGTCTTTTATTCGTTTTCCGATGTTTTGCATAGGGTTGCTCCTCGTTTCCGTTCTTTACGAGGATAGTATAGCACAAAGATGCTTGCCGTGCAATCCCCCGCTTTTTTGAGGGCAAGTCGCTTGCGGGGAGAGTTTTTGCATCAAGAAAGCCGCCAAAACGGCGGCTTCCATCATTGATCTTTTAAGAATTGCAGGAAGTTCTCTCCGAAGAAGAATTCTCCCTCCGGGGCTTTGTCGTGGGAGCCGATCTCTTTTCGCTGTTTCCGCTCGTTGTGTTCCCGCAGGGTGACCTTGACGCTGTGGGGAACCATAACGATGCAGGAGTGAGTTTCTTCGGGGAAACGGTAGGGCTCTTTTGTTTTGGGGACGTAGTTCACGCTGTCCATGGCGTTGGGAAGGACGAAGGTGAAGTCCTTTATCTCGTAGGTGGTCTCGTTCACAAAGCCAAAGAGGATGGCGGGGTTGCGGACGCCGATCAGCTTGACGGAATAGCGCTCCTCCCCGCAGGTAACGGTGAAGTTGTGTTTTCCGCTTTTGTTTTTGCCAAGCCACCAGAAAAAGCCGTTCTTTTCTAAGGGAAAATTTTTCTTTTTGCAGATCCGTTTCACCCTTGCGGCGAAGCGGGCACGTTTGAGGATCAAGCCGATCCAGCCTGTTGGTGCACCGAACATAGGCTTAATTCTGGAAGCCGCGGTAACTCTCGCGGTAGTTTCCCAATCTGGAGGCGATGGAGAGCATGGAATAGACCAGCAAAAGCTTATGGGTTCCCCAAGCGCGGTAGACGTAGAGGATGCCGTCCCCGGTGTCCACGTCGTTGCGGGAGACAAGGCTCATACGCAACAGGTTTTCCAAGGCCCTCTCCGCCAGAGCTACGTCGATGCCGCACTTGGCGGCGATCAAGGAGGAGGTGAAGGATCTCTCGGTATTGCATACGATGAATTTGAACACGGCGCGGGTCTCCCCGTCGGCAAAGCGTTTGAGGACCGTCCAGGCCGTGTCGTCGTCCAGCAGGTCTCGGATGGTAGATTCCTCTCTGCGGAAGATCAGCGCAAGATCTTTGTTGGCGTAGACGCCGTTGCCTGTGAGATTGGATTGCACCATGGTCTGTACGTCGGGATTGGCGATGATATACCGGCAGCTTTCCTCTGCACGCTCCTCTCTGGGAAGTTTGTCGCTTCCGTCCTGCCAGAAGCAGGCCATTTCATAAAAGAAGCGTTTGTAAAGATCCTCATGGAGGGTATTTTTGGAATACTTCCGCTCCTCCGAAGGAGACTTGATGCCAAAGAGTGCGTCGATGGTAGTGCCGAAAACGTCTGCGATCATGGGGAGCAACAGAATGTCGGGCATGGTGGTGCCCGTTTCCCATTTGGAGACGGTCTGGGGAGAGACGCCCAGGGTGTTGGCAAGGACCTCCTGGGTGAAGCCGCTGTTCTTGCGGAGCTGGGCAATGCGTTCGCCGATGCTGTTCATAGTGAATGCCTCCTGTGGTTTTCTGGGTTCAGTATACCACAAAAAATAGGTGAAATGCAATCACTTTCTTGGAGGGGAAAACGCTTATTGAGAGAGACCCTCACCTCTTCACGCCGCTTAATGCGTAAATGTAAGCATCCTCCAGGGTAGGAGCCACGGGAACGGAGCCTTCGAGCAAGGGCGCTTCCGCAACGTAGCGGACCCGGGGATTGCCGTCCACGTAGGTCACGGAGGTGACGACAGTATCTTTTCGCAACTGTTCCTCTTCATACTGCGATCCGCTGTGCTCATACAGCTTGCTGTTGATGCGATTGATAAACTCGGTTTTCTCGCCGAGATACTTCACCTCACCCTGCTCCAGAACGCAGATATTGTTACACAAATGCTCAATATCTGCCGTGATATGGGTGGAGAAGATAATAGTTCTCTCCATAGCTATTTTGGAAAGCAGATTCAAGAAATACAGTCTCTCCTCCGGGTCAAGTCCCGTAGTCGGCTCGTCGATGATCAACACCTTCGGATCGCCAATCAACGCCTGGGCAATCCCCGCACGTCTCAACATACCGCCGGAATACTTGCCCAACCGCTTCTTTTCTTCTCCAACAAGACCAACCGTCTCAATGGCAGAAGCAATTCTCTCCTTCCTCTCCGCCTTGTTCTTGATCCCCTTGAGAATACAAACGTAGTCCAAGAACTCCACGATGTTCATTCTCGGCATCAGCTTGGTACTCTGGGGAAGATAACCCAACGACGAGCGGAACTCATCCTTGTTGGCTTTCAGCTCCTTGCCGTCAAAGTAAATTTCGCCGTTGGTGGCGTCCATAATGGTCGCCACAATACGCATCAGCGTAGTCTTTCCCGCACCGTTGCGCCTGATCAACCCGAAAATGCCCTTCCCGATCTCGATGTTCACCCCGTTCAAGGCTTTTTTCTTTCCTCGGGGGTAAATTTTGGTTAAATTCTTAATTTCGATTTTCATACGTGCAATCCTTTTCAATCATTGAATCCCCGGTGCAGACGTTCTCTTTTCAGTAAAAAGTTTGTGATGACTAACATAACGATCGCCAAGCCCAGGAACAGAAGACGGTTGCTTGTCCACAAGTTGCCTATGCCGTAATACTCCGACGGAACGGTGTCCCCGATAAAGTAGTTGCACAGAAAAGGATCAAGCAGGCTGTACCGAATATCCGCCGTACCGCCCCGCAGGCTGACGTTCAAGTTGTAAAAGGCGTAGTAGATCATCAAGCCCAAGGCAAGGGAGGCGTAGCAGTTTTTTGTTGCAACGCGGAAAAAAGAATACAGTGCGAAAAAGAACAGCACCGTGACGACGGAGGAAAACAGCAGAAGCGTTCGATATGCGGAGGGAATATACAAGGGGATGATCCTGTACTGTGTTTCCTGCCAGCCGTACCTTTCGTAATTCGCAAGCGCAAGGACAAGCAGGGCACTTGTTAAGGTATACGTGAAGAACGGTGCAGCTTTGGTGCAGAACAGCCGCAGGGTGGAGGTACCGCAGGTCAGACTCATTTCGATCTCATGGCGGTCGTACAGCAAGAACGCAACGGAGGGCAGAAGGATCAGAGGCAATAGAGGCTCGAACAGGTCGCAAAAGCCCATTTCCGGCGGGGCTGTGATCAAAGGAACCTTTGCCCAAAGATGAGATGCGGCATACAAGAGCAACACCGTTGCGGGAAATGCCCATAGCGTTTTTCGGAATGAACGTATCAGCATATCTTCCTCCCTACGTACTGCGTTTTCGGGTGCGCAAATATACCACGGCCATACAAAGGCCCGTTACCGCCAGGAGAAACGAGGCGGAAAGCAGGGCGTTTTGCGCTGAGGTTTGGAAGTATCCGATGCAGGACTCAAACCAAGGGGAATCGTAATAATGGAAGTAGGTCTGAAGCATATGAGGAACGGGTGAAAAATAATTGAAATACAGCGCGGGAGCATCCCAGCGGAAAAACAGGCTGAGAATCGTGTGGGATAACAGATAGCCTACTCCTCCCACAGCGGAAGCGACGCCGCTTTTCAGCCACCCGCCGAAGAAGAAGGTGATCCCCGTGAAAAACAGAAGACAGGGTGCGCCTACCAGCAGATCGATCCGTAACATCCGCAGGGTGGAATCCTCCAGGTATTCCCACAGAGTAAAACCCTCCACGCCGCCCATCAAGGCCGTAAACAGATGCAGATACAGCCCGTGGCAGAGGACGAGAAACAGAAGATCTACGGAGATCAGGGCGAGAAATCTTCCCGCTACGTATCGGAGGGGGCTTTGTCCTGCGGCTTTTTCGATCTCGAAGAAATGATCGCCGTAATCTCTGTTTTGCGTCAGGCAAACGTTAACGATGGCGAACAAGGGCATAGAAAAGGACAGGAGGGCGGAGGCAAGGGAGTTGCTCACCGTTTGAACGTAGCTTTGAAACGCCCAGGACGACAAATCCTTTCCGCCGCCCACAAAATAGAGTTCCCGCACGCCGTCCAATACGCTCAACACAACGGCTGCCGACAGCATCCAAAAGGTCAAAGAGCGAAACAGATTTTTAAGAGTATTTTTGAATATGACACCCATTGCCGTCCATCATCTTCCGTAGGGCTCCACCTGCTTGACCCCGATGATCGCCCTAAGGTCACCTTGATATTTTTCGGGAAATTCCGTCTCGCCGTCCTGCAGGCGGTAAAGCTTGTGGCTTTTGTAGTCTTGCTCAAAGGGTGTATTTGCCGGGATCATGGGAGAATAGGTGTAGATATCCACGATCTCGTCTTGTTGGTTATACACCGCCAACACAAAGGTGGCCTGAAGATCCTTTGGGCTTTCGTTCTTCACGGTAAACGTGGCGTACAGCGTGGGGAAACGGGTAAAATCCCCTTCCATGGCCTTGTCTTCATCAATGGTGTCGCGCCGGCTTGCACCTGTAAAACGGGCCCCTATCAGATGGGCGTAGACAGGCTCTTCACAAGGGGCTGTCTCCAGGACGTATCGGAAATCGGTAAAGGGGATCTGCGGGTCAAAAAGAAAAACGTTTTGATACCCCGCGGGAAATCCGCTAAAGCTTTGGGTTTCGGTACGGAGGGGATTCCCCGAGGCATCGTAATACGAGCCGCTGACGGTGATATCGAAATTCTTTGCAGATTCGTTGGTGATCTCCAGGATCATCAGGTTGTTTCCGTCGCGGGTGAAGCGCTTTTCTTTGACCAGGAAGGAAGACTCTTCCGGGGAGCCTGAGACATCTGAAGCTGTCTCCTCAGGAAGAGAGACGGGGATGCGGGATTGTCCGTCGTAGCTTTCGATGACGTAATCGCCTTCGTATGGGTTTTCGGCACAGCCGAAAAGCAATAGAATGCAAAGCAGCGAGGAGAGGACTGCGAAAAAAGATTTCGTGTATTTCATGCGGTGTGCTCCTTATCTTGATGGATCTCCGAACAGAGCGTACTCCGTTTCCTCGAGGGTCAGTTTGTTTTCCCCTTGGATGCGGAGGGTTCTGATTTGATTCCCGTGTTGATCGTATTCATAGGCCAGAGAATACTCCAATTCGCCGTAGGAATACTGGTCGCGGCGGAGGAGCCTGCCTTCTTCGTCGTAATGATAACGGTATTCATAGTAAGACTCTCCCGCGGCGTATTGCAGGGTCTTTTCAAGGCGACCCTCACCGTCGTAGGCGTTTTGCTCCTGCAAATTACCGTCGCCGTCGGCGATGGTGTGAAGATTGCCTGCGGTGTCGTACTCTGCCACGGAAAACGCTTTGTTATTGCGATAAGTCGTTACGGTGTATCCGTCTTCGGTATAAATATAGGCTTCCGTGACCGTGATCCACGTTACCGTTTCGGCTTTCTGCAAGCGGCCTTCCCTGTCGTAGGTATAGGTGGTAATTTTTTCGTGGGAGGAGCCGTTTTCCAGCTCCGTTTTACTTTGGAGCTTGCCGTCTTTGTAGGTTTGCTTGACGTAGGCGATCTCGGCGCCGTTTTGGTTGCAGGTGACCTTGGAAAGCAGGTTTCCCCGTTCATCGTAGGTAAAGACGGTGGTCTCTTCCCTGCCGTCTCCATACACGGAAAGGATCTCGGAAGGCCTGTTGTGCTCGTCATAGGTATAGGTTTCGATAAGCTCGAAGGGGAATTGCTGTTTAGTGGTGACGGGAAGCCAGACTTGCCGGACGGGTTCGGGAATGAAGACCGCCTCCGATTCCGAAGAAAGGGTGAAGGACGGTGCCTCAGAGTGCGCCTCCCTCTCCCCGGCGCAAGCGCAGAGGGTAAGGAGCAGGCATATCAGGGTGCCGAATGAAATGATAGGGTTTAGTTTACTTTTCAATTTTTAAGATCCTCCCGTGATCGGTGTGTTTGGTATTGTTGCTGGCCAAGCCGAAATAAAAGGCGGTATCGTCGCAGGCGAAGCTGACGGCGGGGATTGCGCTTTTGAAAGCGGTTTCTCGGATGAAGTCATCGCCCTCCGAAAGGTAGCGGTAGACGGTGACGGTGTAACCCTCCTCGGTGAGAAGGTTACACAAAACGTAAAGATTATTTTCGTAGACATAGAGGTCGTAGGCAATGGCGTTTTCGGGAAGTTCGATCTCCCGAAGGTGATTGGGAGAGGAACAGGCGTAGAAGACACCCGTGGTAAAGTAGGTGGTTTCCCCTACTATGGCTTTTGCAAGGAACAGGTTCATCCGCTTAGGGGCGTTGTACTGCTTCCGTTTGACGGTATCCTCCCAGGAGGTCTCGTATGCAAACGCCGTGCCGTTATAGCGATACAGCTCTTTGTCACAAATAGCGTATACGTTTTCTTCTATGGTCAGCAGGTCGAAGTAGAAGCGTACGTCTGTAACGGGGGCATCGTTCTTCCTTAACGGAAGGAGGGTGAAGGTCTCTCCCAGGTCGGGAGAATGGGCCGCCTGCAAGACCTCTCCTTCCGTTTTTACGGCGGCAAAAAGAAGGCCGTCCAAATAGGCAAGGTCAAAGCAATGGATCCCGCCGGGGATGGTCCGTTTGGTTTGCCAATCGCCGTCTTCCAGGAAATACAGATTACCCCACGACCAATCGTCCCGGGGGTCGATCCCGGGAGTCAACAGCGTGTTCTCTATCACGTAGAAAGCGTTTACCTCCTCGTCGGGGAGGGTTCCGCTGTGAATCCACCGATTCCTTGCAGTATCGTAGCAATACATCTCCACAGGGCCTAAGTTGCCGCCCCAATCTCCGCTTCCTACGTACAAGTTCCCCCGAAAGAGGATAAGATCCCTTGGGGTCATGGCGATCCGCTGTGCAGGATCATTGGCGTATCGGGGAGCCAATGGCACGCCTAAGTCTTCCGGCTGGGCAAAGAGCGGGGGCGGAGCCGCTTCCTCTCGAGAGAGAGGTTCATCACTTCCCGAGGGTTCTGCAAGCGGGGATGCTTCACATCCCGGGTAGAGAAGCGTGACCAACAGCAAAAACGAAAGTAAGATCCTTTTTATGGATAAAACACCTCCTTTTCAAACACGATTATAGCAAGGTCGTTATTAGCCCGCAAGGGAGTTTACACGTTCGTGGGGCGGAAGTGCATGATCGTCGGTTGCATTTCGGGGGAAGATATGGTATACTGCATTTGGAAAAATGTACGCAAAGGAGGAGAAGGGATGCACGTTGGGATCTGTGACGATCGCAGGGAAGCGAGAGAGTTTTTGCTGGAGATCTTAAAGGGGTGCGCCGAGGTGCGTTTGGTTTCGGCGTTTTCAGAAGGGGGCGCTTTGCTGGAGGCAATGAAAGGCGGGGTTGTATTTGACCTGGTCTTTATGGATATCGATATGCCCGGGAAGAATGGGTTGACCGTCGGAAAACGTGTAAAGGCCCTCTCCCCTTCCACGGCGTTGGTTTTCGTCACGGGATATCCCCAGTACGCCTTGGAGGCATTTGAATGTGAAGCCTTTCATTATTTGCTGAAGCCTGTGGATGCCAAGAAAGTAAAAGACGTGATCCGAAGGCTTTACGGCAGGCTTGCCGAAAAAGATCGTTATTACGTGATCAAGAACAGAAACGAGGCGATCCGCATTTCTCTGGCAGGGCTTTATTACGTGGAATGCTGTGGGCGACACGTGGTCTTCCACACAGAAAAAGGAAGCTATGAAACGGTGGGGAGATTGAAAGAGGTCTACGAGGAATTAAAGCCTTGCGGATTTTATCAGATCCATCAGGGGTATCTGGTCAATATGGATAAGATCAGCCATTTCATGGGATACGACGTGGTTTTGGAAAACGGCAGTCGGGTTCCCATGAGCGTGCGGAAGCGGGGCGATGTGCTGGCGGCCTACGCACGGTATATTGAGGTGCATTAAATGAATTGGTACGAACAGATCATTGAGATCGCCGATACGGCGTTGACCGTGCTTTTGGGGTATTGGATGTTCAGCGCCTTTTGGGAAAAGAAAAGACGACCGCACGTCCCTCTGGTTTTGCTTGGGGTGCTTTGCGCCGCTTATCTGTGGTTATTCTTTTCTACGGACAAAAAGCTGTTTGCAGAGCTGACGGCCTGTCTTCCCTTGCTTGGGGTGACGTTGTTGTTCTGCGGGAGGCCGTGGCAGAAGGGATTGTTCCCGCTTTTGTTCCTGGCGGCGGTATTTGCTTCGGAGATCATGGTGGAGGTGGTTGGAGAGCATATGCATATTTTCCAAGCGCAGTACACCATGGAAGGGCATTTGTTGCAGCTTGCGTTTTCTCTTTTGCTTTCCAAGGCATTCGTCTTTACCGGAGTGGCCGCTATACGGGTCAGACAGGTCAGCAATCGGTTTGCGGGAGCAAAAAAGTATTATTTCTTCGTTCCCGTCTTTTTGATCCTCGCCATCGCTATTTTGATCTTGCAATTCTACGTGTTTCCCGATTTTCATTTGGAGGATCAGACGTTATTGATCGTGGTGGCGATCTGTTTCACCGTGTTGGTGGCGGCAAGCATTTTGATGTTCGTCTTTATCGATCTGCAAAAGATCAATTATGAAAACGAAAGCCGTTTGATGGTAGCGGAAGAGCTGATCGGACAGCAGGCGGCGGGATACCGTGCGTTGGAGGAGCATCATCGGGACGTGATTCGGATCCGTCACGATCAGCATAACTTTTACATTGGGCTTTTGAACGCACTGCAACAAGGGAACACCGAGGAAGCAGTTTCGGCCCTGGAAAGGGAATGTGCACTTTTAAAAAGCAAGCCCTACGGGGATATCGTTCATACCGTAGTGGAAGTTAAGCGAAAGGAAGCGGAGGCGGCGGGGGTAACCATTGATCTGGAATACCGTGCCCAGGAAAAGCTTGCCATCCCCTCCGTGGATCTGGCGGTGATCCTGGGGAACGCTTTGGACAATGCCATTGAAGCTTGCGCCGGCTTGCAAGACAAGACGGTTCGGCTGTTGGTGGCGTTGCAAAACAATAACATCGTGATCTTGGTGAAAAATTCCGTTGACAAAAAGGTAGACGTGGAGAAATTGGCAACCGGAAAACGGGATACCGCTTACCATGGGTTCGGGATCCTCAGCATGCGACGGCTTGCGGCAAAACACGGCGGCGAGGTGGTTCTTTCCTGCACCGAGGACACCTTCACGACCTCCGTTGTACTGAACAATCTGAAGGGATAGACAAAACCACCGCCGAGAGATGGCGGTGGTTATCGTTATGGGTCAGGGTCTGTATTTTACGAAGTCCAATTGGACGATGGGCGTTCCGTCCAAATAATGGGTCTCGCTGCAGTTTCCCTCCGGGTGGGGAACGAAGCCGCAGCCGGAGAGCATTTTCATGCTGATTTGATTGGATTCGTAACAGCCGGCGTAGATTGCGGGAAAATCAAAGGCTTTGAAGCAATATTCCAACGCCAAGTGAAATGCTTGGGTGCCGTATCCCATCCCGCGGAAGCCGGGATACAGCATAATCGCCAAGTCGGGAAGGCAGCCCTCCGGGGACAGGAAGACAACGCCGATGGGAGTATCGTCGGATTTTCGCATAATGACGGCTCTGAATCTGTTTCGACCGGGAGAAGCAATGAATTCCTCCAAGGTGAAATCAGGCTTGTAATTGTAGCCCTTTTGGGTCTCGGGATCTAACCAGCAACGGTAATTCGCCTCGGCGTCAAGTGCCGCGACGTATTCCGCTAAATACAGTTGGTCGCCAAAGTGGTATATTTTTCTTTGCGTATTCACTTCACTCCCCTCCTTTTACCGATCTGCCTTCATAGGGAGAATCGCCGTAGAATTTATCGGCGAGGGTACATTTGGCGGTATAGCGTCTCAGGTAATAGTAGTCGTCGCCGTAGCGGTTGTAGGAATAGTCGTAGACGGTTCTTTTTTCAAAGAGCTTGAAGCCGGCCTTTTCGGCGGTGCGGAAGGAAGCGGGGTTGTCTACGTCCATTACGGCGATCAGGTAGTCGATCCGGTGAGTTTCACAGATATAGTCCGCAAATGCCGCGGCGGCTTCGGAGGCGTAGCCCTTTTTGGAATATTCTTCCAGGATCATCCATCCCAGCTCATATTCAAAAAGCATATCGTGTTTGCCGAAGCAGAGACAGCCGACGATGGCGTCGGAGCTTTGCTCTACGATGGCGTAGCAACGCCAAGGGTCGATCATTCCCTCTCCCTCGTAACGGTTGAAGGATGCGATAAATTTTGCGGCGTCTTCCGGGGTGAGGTCAAGTTGAAAGAGGTCGGGAGCGTAGTAAAGGATCTGACGGTCGTATTTGATACGAAGCAAGGCTTCCTCGTCGCCGGGTAAAAAGTCGCGTAAGAGCAGCCGTTTTGTTTCGATGTACATATAGCCTCCCGAGTGTGATATGGTGTGCTATTATAACACAGAATACAAAAGTTGTAAATCAACCAACGGTTGATGAATCTTTATTCTCTCCGCTTGCTGTAATACACCACGGCGGAATAGGTGCCGTCGTCGTTCAAACGGCGGGAGGCGATGCGGCCGTCCTTTTGGAAGCCGGCTTTTTCCATCACGCAGGAGGATTGGGTATTTCGCTCGTTGCAAGAGCATTCCACCAGGTAGTAGCCCCGTTGGGTCAGCAAATAGTCAGCCACGGCGGTGAGGGCTTCCGGGGCGTAGCCGTTGCCCCAATAGTCATAGCGGACGGTATAGCCCACGTTGCAATAGTTATGCTTTTTCACCACGGTGTTGACGTCGATATTTCCCACCACGGCGCCATCGGACTTACGCTCCATGACCCAGCGCTCGTATTGGGATTCCTCCGCGTTTGCCATCCAACGGCGGATGCATTCCAACTCTTCTTCCTTTGTGAGGGAGGGGAATTTGATGTACTTGGAAAGTCTTTTGTCGGTGATGATCTCGTACATGGCGTCCAGGTCGGATTCGGCATAGCGCCTCAGGATCAGTCTTTCGGTTTGAAGGGTAGGGCTTAACATAGGTGTTGCTCCTTTCTTTTAAAATTATGCAAACCAATAGAAAACAACGCCGAGGTAGATCCCCGGCGGTGAACTTGCAAAAAGCGATTATTTACCCTGCTCCAGAGCCAAGGTAACGGTGGTAGCGTCGCAAACCTCGCTGGGCCCGAAGTACTGGATAGCACCGGGGTAAACGAAGCAGGTCTCCTCTGCCCACTCTGCTCTGTGTGCGGCGAAGTAGGTGAAGGGAGCGCCGTCCAGCTCTACCAGAGCCTTGCGGATAACAGGCTTGTCCTTACCGTTTCTTCTCTCGATGTTCATCATCTTGGTCATGGGCATACCGCCTGCAACCCACTCTTCAGCAGGGCTGGACAGGTTAGAAACCTTAGACAGGTAGCCGGTGTAACCGTACTGGATGAGCATGAAGGCGTTGTAGCCCAGGGAGTAGCAGTAGTCAGCATCGAAGTTGGAGGGGAATGCGCAACGGCCTTCGTAGCCCAGGAAGTGATGGAGGGCGGAGAACTTGCCGTTGTAGGTGCCTGCGGCCTTACGTGCCTTCAGGTTAGCGGCAACCATTGCGGAGAACAGCTTCTCGGACTCGATGAGGGACACCTGCACGTTACCGTGGGGGTCACGCTCCAGGAAGAGCTGCTGCTGGATGGACTGGGGAAGGATGGCGAACACTGCCATGGATTCCTTGGTCAGGCCTGCCTCGATGAAGGCGTACTTAGCCTCCCAGGTGGGAAGAGCGTTGAACTGCTCGGTCTTCTCCCCTGCCAACAGCTCGTTGATCTCTGCGATCAGCTTGGAGAACTCGGGAACGAACTCAACGATGCCCTCGGGGATGATGGCAACGCCGAAGTTCCAGCCCTTTGCGGCGCGGGTAGCAACGGAGTCTGCGATATAATCGGTGATCTCTGCCAGAGACATCTTCTTGGCGGCAACCTCTTCGCCTACCAGGCAGATGTTGGGACGGGTCTGCAGAGCGCATTCCAGAGCCACGTGGGAAGCGGAACGGCCCATGACCTTCACGAAATGCCAATACTTCTTTGCGGAGTTGGCGTCGCGCTCGATGTTACCGATGATCTCGCTGTAGGTCTTGGTAGCGGTGTCGAAGCCGAAGGAGCACTCGATGTCCTCGTTCTTCAAGTCGCCGTCGATGGTCTTGGGGCAGCCGATGACCTGAACGCCTGCCTTGTTTGCGGCAAAGTACTCTGCCAGCACTGCGGCGTTGGTGTTGGAGTCGTCACCGCCGATGATCACGATGGCGTTGATGCCGTGCTTCTTGCAGACCTCTGCAACGATGGCAAACTGCTCCTCGGTCTCCAGCTTGGTTCTGCCGGAGCCGATGATATCGAAGCCGCCGGTGTTGCGGTACCGGTTGATATACTCGTCGTCGAAGATGATATAGTCGTCTTCAAGCAGACCGCTGGGGCCGCCCTTGAAGCCGTAGAGAACGTTGTTCTTATCGGTAGCCTTCAAAGCGTCGTACAGGCCGCAGATAACGTTGTGTCCGCCGGGAGCCTGGCCGCCGGAAAGGATCACGCCCACCTTCTGAGTTTTTGCTTCAGCGGTGTTGGTGCCCTTCTGGAAGGTGATCTCGTTCTTACCGTAGGTGTTGGGGAACAGGGCTTGGATCTTCTCCTGGTCTGCTACGCTTTCGGTAGCGCCGCCGTTCTTAACACAGATCTCGGAAATACCGTTTCTCAGCATACCGGGCAACTTGGGGTTGTACTGGTATCTTGCTGTCTGAAGAGGGGAAAGTTTCATAGAAATGACACTCCTTGTTTTGGTTTTATTTACATGCAGAGTCATTATACCCTATTTTCTTCCAAAAGTAAAGAGCAATTTTCTATTTTTTCATAGCAAGGAGCGAAAAATAATGCAGAAGGGATTTGTAAGTTCCTGTGCAGTTATGACAACGAACGGGGTAGATGGAGCCGAATCACAAGATTGCATCATATTTTTCGCTCAGCCCGGGTATGGCTCGTATTCCGTTTCGGGGAAGGTTTATTTCCCGTGGTTTTCCTTTTGCTTTTCGAAATACTCGGTATATCCGCTGACGGGGATGGCGGGGACGTAGGTCTTGGCGTAGATCAGGTTTCCGTTTGGTGCGGTACCGATCTTTTTATAGAAGGCGTAGAAGGGGATCTCAATATTGGGCAAGCCTGTTTCGTAGTCGCACACGTATTCCAAATCCACATAATCGTACCCCACGAAGCTTACCTTTTCCTGCTCCGCCATACATAATTTACAAGAATGGCCGCCGAAGACATAACCGTTATATAAAAGTGCCTCTGCCTCCTCCAAAGAGATCCTTTTTTCGCTACCGATCAAAACGTATTGTGTTTCCGAGGGAGTTCTCCTGCGAAGGTAACGAACGTATTGAGCTGACAAGGTGCCATCTGCGTTCTCTTCGGGAAAGTCCTCGAAAGCCTGAAAATGAATTGCAATATAATCTGAGGCAAGGGTATTCAAACCATGGATAGAATTCACAGGATCCTTAGCATTGTAAAAATATACTGTGACCTGGTCGGCTCCCTGCTCAGCATATGAAAACCAACGGTGAATTTTCACATCCGGGAAAGAAACACCGAAAATTTCAAACAGCTTGTTTTTAACAGGTTGAAGGGAAACAATGATCTCTTTGTCGGAGAGGTTTTGATCAATCTTCAGGATCTCTCCGTTCAAAGCAATTTGCTTTCCATTGTTAAAGCCTCGGTAGAGAAAGAATTGCTCACTCACATGATCTTGCGAAAAACTCCAAGAATGATCGCTTTCATCAATTTCGGCTCGCAAGCTGTTTCTGCTTCCATAATCCTCTTTCTCTTTGATTGCATATTGGGGTACTGCAATACCCACGGCATTGGAGATTCCGGGGAGAATCCTTTCGATAAAAGCTTCCAGCTCGCTGTTATTTAACTCTGTCCCCTCACGGTTATATTGATAGATCCCCAGATACTCGTCTGCAGGAAGGGAGTCAACGTATAAATATTTTTCATCGTTCACGTATATTTCACGATAAAAATTGGTTGCCCCGCCTTCATAATGCATCGCGCCAAAGAATGTTGCAATCTCTTCCGCAGTATATAAAGCGTTGCCCCAGGTGGGAACAGAGGGTGGCTTGGGAATCACAAATGAGACACTGACGATCAGCGCAAAGCAGGCGGCCAAGGAGGCGATGGGGAGCCATTTTTTCTTCTTTTCGGATTTTTTCTTTAAGGATTCTTTTTGCAGGACGTATTCTTCCACAAGGGCGGGGTCCAAGTGGTTCAGACCTTCGTTCCATTCTTGTTTCTTCATAGACAGTAACCCTCACTTTCAAGTTTTGCTTTCAAGGACTTGCGGATGGCGGCAAGCTCTTTGTTGACGGTGGAGCGGCTGACCTTCAGTTCGCTGGCAATTTTTTCGATGGAAACCGCAACGTAGTAGCGGCTCATAAAGATATATCGTTTCCGTTTGTCCAGGGAATACAGAAACTCGCTGATGACTTTGCCCAGGGCGGCGGCGTCAAGATCCGACTCTGCATCCCCGCCGTCGGAAAGAAAGTCCTCCAATTCGGAAAGGGACACGGTCAGCTCCGAGGGGATGGCGGTCTTCTTTCTTGCCTTGTGGTAGCGTTTGATGGCGGCTCTTCTGGCGACGGTGGTCAGAAATGCCTTCAGCACCGCGGGCTTGGTGGGAGGGATGGCGTTCCACGTGCCTAAGTAGGTGTCGTTCAAGCATTCCTCGCAGTCCATGGGATCGGCCAGCAGGTTGCGGATCACGGAAAACAGGTAGTTTTTGTACTTAAAGTCCGTTTCCTCGATGGCGGTTTCGTCGCGGTTCCAATACAGGGTAACGATGGCTTCGTCGGGGAGTGGTGTGCGCGGGGACGTTTGCTTTTGAAGTTCCATAGCTTGCCTCCTTTCCGGTACTTTTTTTATGGGCCCTTCGATCATAGAAGTACCGAATTTTTCGAAAGTGTGTAACGGGTTTGTAGATATGATAGCATAAACGTTTCATTTCTGCAAGAGAGACTTGCAATTTCCGACATGCTGTGGTATACTGAAAGCATAAGAAGTGTATCCAACTACACGGAGGATGGAAAATGAAGAAACTGCTTTTGCTTCCCACCATGCTCTTCCCCTATTTTTTCGTTTTGGGAGAGTCTGAAGACGATCTGCAATTGGAGGAGATCCTTATCTTCGGTGGTTTGTTTTTGGCACTTTCCTTGATCTGCAACGTGCTCTATATGGTTTTAGCGAGAAACGAGGATCCCCGCAAGCTGATGGGCGGGGCGCTTCTGGTCAAGCTGATACATATCCCTGCTTACGTCATGATCTTCTTTTACGGTGCAGTTGCTTCGCTTATGTTCTTCATGGCGCTTCCGTTGATCATCATGTACGTTGTGTTCGATTATATCGTCTTACTGCTCAGCAGTTCCCTTTCTGTTTTCGGATTGGTAAAAAACATGAAAAACAACGAGGCGTTTTCTACCGTAGCGTTGTTCTGCCAATTCGTTTTTTGCGCAGACGTTATCAGTCTGCTGGTCGTTTGGATCCTTTCCAAATTGCAACGAAACGCCGTTTCCGAATAAAATCACGCAATAGCCAAAACACCGCCCAAGAGAGGCGGTGTTTTTTGATAAGGGAGATCGCGGTGTATTGGACGTGGTCTCTTTATGCTTTTTTGTAACGGGTAACCAAGGTGCCGTCCTGCTGCATTGCTTCCACAAGACGGAAGGCGCGGCACTCCCCTTCCGCAAAGAGGGGCTTGCCGTCCTTGCCTGCGGTGACGGGGGCTTGCACCAGGGAGATCTCGTCCACGCAATCAGCACGGAGGAAATGCCCGTTGATGATGCTACCGCCCTCCAGCACGTAAAACGACGGGGAAAGGTGTTCGCGCAGCGCAAGCAAGGCAAGGGGGACGTCGATCTCCTTCTCCCCTGCTACGATATATGGGATCTCCATCTCCCGAAGGTAGGTAAGGTAGCGGGGATCCACCTGTTCGGTCACCACCTCGATGATCCGTGCGCCGTCGTAGCCGGGGTCCTCGTCGCGGATCACGTTGGATTTCCAGCCAAGCTTTCCTTTGGGGTCGAATGCGATGGCGAAGTAGGTGCCTTTAACGGCATCGTCCGTCCAAAAGTTCGTCAGAGCGCCCGCTTCCCGTTCCGCAGGCTCGTAGGCGGAAAGGTCGGGATACCAGATTCCGGTGAAGCTTTCCTCCATAGTCACCCGCCCGCAGATGAAGCCACCGGAGCCCTGCTCCTTGTAGTCTCTGTTCAATTGGTAGTAGACCTCCGTGGCTGGGGCACATTCGGGGCGGCGGAGAAATTCTCCGGTAACCTTCCCGTCGACGGAGGTCACCATGTGGCATATTATGTAGGGTCTGTTCATACGTATGCTTCCTTTTCGTAGAGAGCCTTGTCTTTTTGGGGAATCATTTGGAGAAATTGATACAGGTATCGGTTGCGGGATCGTAATAACGGATGGCCGAGCGGAAATATTGGCCTTCCCGCGGAGGATCGTATGCGTAGGACTCCGGATGGTAAAAGTCGAACTTAAGCGTTCCGTCCGGGTAGACCGTGGCGACGTATTGGCAATCGGCAAACACAAGAGGCTCCGCTTGGACTGCGTTGAACGTTTTCTTGTATTCCTCACCACCGGAATTATGAGGATAAGCCACGAAGCTGTAAGCCAGGGCGTATTCCTGTTCTTCGGTCAACTCTCCCGTATTGAGGATCCCCCAACGGCAAATGGCTTCCGCAACGGCCTTGTCAAAGCCCACGTAGTCCAATTCGGGATGGATCAAAGTTTCCGTATACCCTATACTTCCACGATCTTCCGTCTCAATGACGTAAGTACAAACGTACTCCGATCCCAACGCCAATCTGGTGACACGGTACATCTGGGCAAATGCCATCATTTCCTCGGGGGAATCTACCTCATCAAGCCTGCTTTTCAGCAAGCGAAGATACAAAGACTCAAAGGCAACCACCACGGGAAAAGCGCCGTTGGTAAATTGCTTTTGATCGTACTGCAGCAAAAGGTCGTAGAAGGTCTCGCCGTCCTTCCCGTATTTTTCGATCAATGCCTGCCGAATAAGCTGGTCGCCTTTCGGCTTGAGATACAATGCCATGGTATCGAAATCGGTCAGGGTAAACAGGCGATACCACAAAGCAAAATACTCGGAATAATCCCAGCGCCCAAAATGGCTGATATACAAGCAGTTATCAAGATTGTCCCGATCAACGCCTCCGGAACCGCCGGTATGCACCTGTGAATTCCACCTATAGTATTTGCTTCCGGCAAGGGTCAATTGCACAAGGCAGGCGCCGCCTTCGTTGAGGGAGAATTCCATAGTATTGCTGTAAATGGTTCTATGCTCGTAAGAGACCGCCATGTGCCACAATTCGTGGACCACAATCACTGCATCCCGATCCGGCTGATCGCTTTCGCATATGGTGATGATTTTATTATAATCGTCGGCACTTCCATTGCTTGCATTTTCGAGAATCACTACGGAATTCACCATGTTTCGCAAAGGCATGATGTAATAGTTTCGCAGATAGGTTTGGGCGTCCGGAACCTGCAAGAAGCCGAACAAAAATTGGAAATTGGTGTAATTTTCCATGATCCGTTCCATGCTTGAACGAATCAGGTTTTCCGCTCGTTCTCCGTATTCCTTTTCCGCAAACACAGCTTCCAGTTCATGAAGCAACGCCGCTTTGGTCTCCTCATCGATGGTCTGGGGAAGAAAGGCCTCTGCCTCCTCGGTGAACAGAGAGAGCTGTTCGCTCACGGAAGGCTGTTTTGGAGGTTCGGGCGTTGATTCTTCCCGAGAGGATTCATCGTCCGGGGCACTTTGTTCGTCGGTGTTGCTTTCGGAAAAAGATATCTCCTCCGAGGAATCCTCGACAGAAAAAGCGGATTCTTCCAGGGAAACACGCTCATCATTTTGAGACGCTTCCATGGTCTGCGGTACATTGCATCCGTACAATGCCAAGAGAACAGCCAATATGACCGTCGTGAATATCCAAATGCGCTTCATGAAAATCTCCTTTCCATATACAACCGATTGGAGAAAGTTCTCCTTCTTGCTTTGAGTATACACTATTTTCTGCGTTTCGTCAAGAAAAAGATCCCTTGCCTCTCAAAAGAAGCAAGGGATCATTTTTTGTATTTGAAAGGTTGATCAGCGGTCGATGTAGGCTCCTATCGTTTTGGGCATATCCTCGCGATAGGTCAGCCATCCGTTTTCCAACGCCTGCTCGACGACGTAGCCACGCTCGATATCGGGAGCTTGAAGGATCAAATCGAAGATCTCATCCCTCATTTTCGACAGCCTTCCGGTGAGCTCTTCGTAATTTTCAAACACCACCACATTGGGCAAGATAACACCGTTTTCTCGCTTCAGATAACCGTATGCAAGCATCTTTTCCAGATAGCCTGCCTCGCATTCCTCGGTTTTACCGTTACATACAAGCCAGAGGGTATGGACCTCGTTCCAGGAAAGATGGAGGGGGGATTTTTCTTGAATGTTTTTATAATAAAACTTACATTGGCCAAAATTGATATAAAACTTTTCACCGTTTTCGTCGTGGGAAAGGTAGCCGTGGAGTCCCACGAAAGGAGGCTTTTGCCAATCGATGGTTTCGTATCCGGTCAGAGTCCAGGCACCGCCCAGGGGACGTTTGGGATGAGATTCTTCCATTGCAATGCCGGCACGCTTTTTGCAACTGTATTTCATCCAATCGAACACGCGGATGAGCAACGCCCATTTGGCCACCTCGTACCCCACGTATCGGACGTTGACTTTGGTGGTCTCCTCCTGCATGTATGCGTCAATAAAAGCACATAGTTTCTCGGTAAGCGGTTTTTGTATACCCTTGTTCGCATCGAAGACCGCACGTTGCTCCTGGCGGCTGACGATCCGAAAATCGGTTTGATAGCGGTTGCCCTCTTTGCGGAGCAGCTGCTCACGAACCAGATATTCCAGCTCATCTTCCATGTACGGCAGGGCGATCCCCAATTCAAGGGACAGCTCCTCCGCGGTCTGGGGATTCTCGTAGGTTTCCAGAAAAATATTCTTGTAGAGCAAATGCGTTATGACGGACCAGGGCTGGCCGTGTTCGCCGTCCTTGCCGTTCATCACAAATGCAATCTGCTCGGGGTTATAACTGCGTTTCCCAAATTCTCTTGCCATTTCCATACCTTCCTTTAAAATATCTCTTGCACGGAGGAGCTTGGACTTCACCGTGTTGACGGGGATCGAGAACGATAATGCGATCTCGCGAACGGTCCTGTTTTCAAAATAGTAGGCAACGACAATATTGCGGTAATCACTTTTGATGAACGCCAACTCTCGTCGAAGCAGAGCCATTTGCTCTGTACGTATCATTTCATCAAGGACGTTCGCATGATTGTCTTGAAGCTCAAAATCTCCGATATCGGAACCGGTTACCGACTCATTTCGCTCATGCTTTTGCTTTGCCCATACCGAATAACGATTGCGCGCGATCTGCCAGACCCAAGCCGAAAAGTTTATGGGTATAGTGCCCTTGTTCAAAGCCGAAAATATTTGCAATGCTATATCCTGCGTCAGATCTTCGGCCTCTGCGTGATTACCTGTCTTTTTCAGGCAGAAATAAAACAGCTTGCCCATATAATTTTCAGTAAATTCGTTGATGAGTTTCACACGCATTTCATCCGCTTTTTGCATTCTCTCGCCTCCTTCCATACAGATAGTGTGTCCTTTTTGGATTTGGGTGCATTTGTCTTTTTTAATATTATAGAATAAGTCGTTTTTCAAGATAATATTAAAGTTTAATAGTATATAAACTTAGCGAGCTACGGACAAAGAGAAGCTGCAAAGGAGACTTATTCCTCGGCAGTTGTTTTGTTTTGGATATTGTAATAGCGATTTTTTATTTCCTTCCAATATGAAGATCGATGGTATCGACCAAATCAATTTGACCATATTTTTGTATAGCGGAGTGAATTTTATGGAAAAACACTTTTCGTTTTTCTTCACATAACGCCATATGGTCAGAATAAGTATGCAATAAACCTATATAATCGTCTGCATTGAACGTGCGTTTTCCTTGGTATAGCTTGAAAAGGCAATCGACATAACCGTACGTTTCATAATACCTGCTTAAACCATTACAACGAGAGACGTACCATTTACTTTCTGTAAGCGATGCGGACTCTTCTTTACTGTCCGGCAAGTATTCAGCGTACAATGCTTGGATTTCAGAATAAAGCTCGGCGTTATCACGTGAAATACGGGGTGTATTCCAAAAGGTTGCAAGGACGCCGCTTGGCGCAAGGAGTTCTTTGCACCTTGCATAAGCGTATTCGGGATTTATCCAATGGAAAGCCGTGGCGGCAAAGATCAAATCATATTTTTCATCGGTGCAATAGTCTTCAAACTTTACGTTAACGATCTTGAAATTATCATGTTTGGAAAGCTTTTGTTTGGTGTATTCTGCAAGATTTTCACCAAGCTCGACAGCCGTTACCTTTGCGCCTGTTTTAACAAACGGCAAGGTTGCATTACCCGTACCGCAACCTATTTCGAGAAGATTGCTGTTTTTGCCAATATCGGCGTACTCAATAATATCGCTGTAAAGCTCCGCAACGTATTTCGGTCTGTGTTTGTCGTACATAACCACGTTTTCATCAAAGTACTTTTCGTTCCCCATCGTCTTTGCCTTTCAAATATTTTCTTCTATATTGTACCACATTAAATGCGGTATGTCGAGCAACAGATCATTGAATGACCCCGAGAGACTTTAAATTCTCGGGGTTTTGAGATATGCGTAAGAATCGTTATCTTGGGATGTTTAAAATTTGTTGATACTTTATTTTACGCGGATCACAATTCTCATTTATAATACGTTGTGATCACTATATCCGCTTCGGTGCCTTTTAGGGAAAATTCCGGGAAGTTCTCTCCGTATTTCGCGGCAAACGTTTGCAAAAGCTCCGCTACGATTTCATCGTGCAGCTCTTTTGGCACGTCCACCTGGTCCGAAAAGCCGCGGGACGTGAATCTGGGCAGGAAGCATTCTTTGAGCAGTCTTACGTATTGTTGTTTTCTCTCAATCGATTTTTCGGCTCGACGGCTGAACAAGCGATTGCAAAGGTCTTCCCTATGGAATTTCCAGCTGTACTTCTTTGCGTAGATGCCGCGTTGGTTTAGCTTCTCCCAATATTCACGATACAGGGAATTTACGATCTCAAAATAAAGGGAATTATCAAACGTTGCTTCGGGAGTTTTCCCCGGTGCGTCATCTCTGCAAACGAAGGAACCGCCTTTTTTGAGAACGCGGTATATTTCCCGCACTACCCTTTCGGGATTGGAAATAAGGTGCAAAACACTGTTTGCAACAACCGTGTCCACGCTTTCGTCGGCAAGGGGAATCTCAAGAGCGTTCATACGGCATAGTGTCACGTTCTCAAGGCTGATTTGATTGTGTGCGGCCTTCTCCCGGAGGATCCTTAGCATACTGTTGGAGATATCGCCTGCAATCGTTCTCGTTCCGTTTGCTGCGCAGGGTACGGCGAGGCAGCCGTCGCCGCAAGCGAGGTCGAGAAAAATACCTTCTCCGGTTAACACAGATATTTCCTTCGCAAAGATCACGTCGGATTCTTCGATCAGGTATTTTCTGCTGCCGGAATATGCTTCCCCAATATACTCGTAGCCGATATATTGATCTCCGTTTCCGCTTGTGACCATATCGGGCGCGTCGGACAACTGCCAAACGTTATGAAGTTGCCTTACGGTATACCCGCATTTGCACCGCGGCAATGAAAAAACGGACCTGCATTTTGAACAGACGAACATAGTTTAACTCCTGTTTTTGTACCCATTCTCGTCCCAATAGTGACGGTAGAGAAGGTCAAGAGCTTCGTTAGGCAAGGCACCCTCGATCACCGCGGCTTCGATTTGGGAGGTAAGGTATTCCGCGTAAGGCAAGAGAATTTCTATCAAGTGCCAATCCATCTCGCCATCCAGGATCTTTTCGAAAATCATGGATTTCGATTTGATATCAAGCAAGGGCAGAAGTTTTTGCAAAAGGGCCGGGTCAATGGATTGAAAATCTGCCATTTCCATCAGCGAAACTACCGTTTCGTCGTTGAGGTATTCTGCGAGCTCAACGATGCTTGTAATATCAACACCTTGCTTTTTGCAGGTTTCGGAAAGCTTGGCCAAAACGCTGGGCTTTAAGATCGGTGCAAGGTTAACCATATCTTGAAAATCATCCAAAACAACGTCATGGTTTCCAACTGCCACGTTACCGAGGATCATTGACTCCCCTTTCGTAGGTTCGCCGGAGTTGATCAGCTCGTCAAGGGTGACGCCGAATATTTCGGCAAGTAAAACGAGAATGGAAACGTCTGGGAAACAATGTCCTTTCTCGTATCTCGAAACCGCCTGATGGGTTACGTTAAGCTTGTCCGCAAGCTCGGATTGGGTCATATCGGCATTCTTGCGAAGGCGGGACAGATAACCGCCGAATTTTGTGATATCAAACATAACTGCACCTCGTTTCCGGTCTGATTATAACATATACTTTCCGATTTGTCGAGCAACAGTTGATTGCAACTCCGATTTTCGGCGTAGAATTATTCCATAACATCAAACTGAAGGAGGATACACGCCGTTTCGTGATGCCATGTACGACTTCGTCGCAATTCCATACAACGCGAAAGCTCGTTGATTACATGCCAATCCTTCAGATTGGATAAAAAAATTCCGAGAACATTGTTCTCGGAACTTTTTGCGATAAACGAGTGAAAAGGTGTCTAAACGGTGGCAAAAACGAACAAAAGGTGTGCGATTTTCGTTTGTGTATTCATTACGGGAATTTGAATATTACTTATTCTATATCATAATCTTCATAGCAATTGAGCAATACTTCGCAGTCGCAATAGCCACCCATATCAGTAATTTCGGCAATTACACTTTCATGCAGTTCCGATGAAATATTGTCTTTAAGCCATTGTTCTGTGTAGCGTAGAGTGTTATCACAACCACAAGCATCCAATTGATCTTCCAAATATGCAAATAATTTTTGCACATTTTCTTCAGAGAGAATGTAGTCTGCCATATTACTAACCTCCGTAATATTCTGGTTCATTAGTTATATTATACCACACTTTTGTAAACAAATCAAGGCGTAAGCCTTGTATATCATCCGCAACTTGTTGCGGTATATCATCAACACGCAGTGCTGTATCTCATCAAGCCGCAGGAAAATGCACGCTGGCGCGTGATGAGATACAGCCCCGCAGGGGCTGATGATATACGCCGCTCTTCGCGCGGCGATGATATGCCAATCCTTCGGATTGGATAAAAAAATTCCGAGAACATTGTTCTCGGAATTTTTTGGCAGGGGCAGTAGGACTTGAACCCACGACCAACGGTTTTGGAGACCGCGACTCTACCAACTGAGCTATACCCCTATAAGTGCGAAAAGCCTCAAGGATTTGAAGCTTTTCACATGGTGCACCTCCAGGGACTCGAACCCTGGGCCCACTGATTAAGAGTCAGTTGCTCTACCGACTGAGCTAGAGGTGCATATACAATTGTGAAAGCCATAAAGCTGTTGGTGGGCCATCAGGGACTCGAACCCCGGACCAACCGGTTATGAGCCGGTAGCTCTAACCAACTGAGCTAATGGCCCATGTTGGGTTCCCAAACCGTACTCCGCTTTACGAGTACGGTTTGGGTGTTGGCATCGACCTATCTTCCCGGGCCGCTTCCAGCCAAGTATTGTGGGCACAGACGAGCTTAACTTCCGTGTTCGGAATGGGAACGGGTGGACCCTCGCTGTTAAAGACACCAACTTATGGAACGCAGTTGACTGCGA
>JAZPZV010000020.1:0-120684 GCA_045544855.1 Eubacteriales bacterium
AGACAGGATGCCTGTGACAAGAGGCAAATACAAAACATAAGCCAAAATCAAAACAAGACCATTTCTCGGCCAATACCAACCATCCATATAAATATCGGCAATCCACATTGTCAAAGCAAAGATCAAATGAACCGAATAGCCGAGCAGGATAACAATGTTTCTCTTTTTCATACTATTCGCACAATTCGGCAGATTCATCACCCGATCTGCAAAGCGAAACTCCTTCCTCCGTTGTTATTTGTGTCGTTGCTTGCTGAATTTGAATAAGATCACCTTCGGAAAAAGTAGTGAACGTCATCAGATTCTCGCTCAACTAACCAATGCTCACCGAAAGCGAACAAAGCAAAGGATACTCATCTCCGTTGACATCAAGCATGACCTCCGCAACTACTGCAAGTCGAATCCCCTCGTCGTCGCTGATCAAAGTTTGCTTTTCAATGGTGTAGCCCGTTAGTTCATAAACGGATTTTAAATTTTTCTGTAAATACTGCAAAATGCTTTTTGAAAGTTTTTCTTGGTCTATACTTACAGCCCCCCAATCACATCCACTATTGCAATGATATACGCTTTCTATATTGCCTGATTGATCGCATGATATTTCAATCCGATCTTCAGTAGCGCAAAATTCCGTACAGATCGCAAATGAAATTGTATAGGAAGAGATCTCTTCGCCTTCGCTTATGGAGTCAGGCGCAACAAATTCATCACGATCCTCCCTCCAACTCGCATTCTCTCTGCAGACGTAAACCGCTGTAACACAACTGTATACAGCTTCTTCAAAAGCAAAATCAGGAAACAAGTTCTGCGCGTAATCCGTTACATGGAGAACAAGACTTTGTTCCGAAAGTGTTTCTTGCGGAAAAGGCTGCAAAGTCACAAGTTCATTGGAGTTAATCCAAATTTTATTTTTCGCATCATGAATCGTGTAAGTTACAGTGCCATCAAGGCTTTGAAAAACGTTTGCCCGATTTCCATCGTGATAAACGTACATTTCCGTTTTTTGGACCATAAGGCTTTGCGTTCCGATTTGAATCTTTTCTTCAAAGGGCTTGTCATACTTTGTATGTTCTAAGAGCGCATTTTCATCGGCAATTAATATCCCATTAAAAAAATTGTCTTCCGCAGCACTCGTCATTTGAACCAAATATACTTGATCGCCTGTGCCACATGACGTGAACAACAAAACGGCGAGTATAATCATACATATTTTCTTCATGCTTAATCCTCCTTACTGTGTATACACAGTATTTATATCTCCAACTATGTAGTGCGAATCTGTTGATATTGGATTCTGGTTGGTATCATAAAACTTAGGCCATTTATACGAAATATAATCGTCGGCCACTTCAGATGCCTCGTATACCGTTTTCCCTGTCGCCAGTGCTTTTAAGAATTCTTCGCACCACCAGTTCACCTCTGTTGACCAAACACTTTTTTCAAAACCTACAACGATCGAAGCTCCCCTATCGTATGTAGCATTCACAAGGTTGTCGGCCCCTTCTTTTCCTAACCCTGTACTACACGCACCATAAATGATCAACTCTGTATATTCAAAAGCGTTCTCCGAAAGATCAAGGATTTCGCCACGCGTTAGTGAGCCATCAGATGTCGTTATTGATTTTTTACTCCCATGCGTCCTTATTAATACGATTCTGGAATTCGCCATTCTGGCAAGTAGCTCGCCTTGCGTCACCCCGGAAGAAATGATACTATGATTATCGTAACTATCGGTATAACCTACCGCCGCAAAAGATGAAAGAATGCTTTCAAAATAACTCGATCTATCGTAGTCTTCCGGTAATGCTATTAAGGACATATCTTTGGCAGAGATCAGCAACCACTCGTCCTTATATCTCGTATTAATCTCATAATCATCCTGTTGAATATTTGTTCCGCTATCTGTTCCTGCGTTCGCACAAATAACAAGTTCCGGGTTGGAGCCATCTGCCGATTTTGCTTTGATTTTATAAGCATTGGCGGAAGTGGCAATAAACTGCCACTGCTGTCGAGCTGCTCCGACATACGGCTCCTGAACCAAATCGACATCCATACTCGCTTCATCCCCCGACTCCACCGATAAGGCGAGCCCGCTTTCCACAGAAAGGATCTTATAATACCCATTGTTTAGGGAAACCAATCTCCATTTTTGATAGTCTTCCCCGTCAAATTCATGATGTTCCAAATGAGTTCCGCTCACAGAATAATTGGCAGCATTATTATCCGGCTGAATATATCCGCCTTTCTCTCGATTGTTTAGGAAATATATTCCATCGGGAAACGGGATTATATAAACTGTTTTTCCAGTCGAAACCGGCGCTCCCGTGCTACACACATAGGCTGCTTTTACTGATGCGGTCCCGACTGAAATAACTTCCAGTACTCCATCAACCGAAATTGAAGCGTGTACTGACCCATTCACCACAGACCAAGTGATTACGCCTTGCCCAAATTCATCCGGATGGGAGGAATATACCGTTGCAGTAAAGGTAAAAGAATCTCCAACCGCCAAATACGAAGTTTTTCTGCGAAGCTCAATGCCGCTTCCGGAATAGGTCAGTTTGGTGATCTGCCAATCCTGCATGGCATTAGAAGAAGAATATCCCTGAAGTCTGGGATGCGGGATCAGCTCCACATTTCCTGTACAGGTCAACGTACGGGACATATCACCGACGCCCAAGCCCGTATTGCCGTAAATGCTGTAGCAATCGCCGCCGGAATCGTAACTGATATACCACTGTGCATCCAAGGGAACCATTGTCTTAGAGGTTCCGATCTCTTCGCAAGCGGGATTGTACCCTCCGTGCTCCCAGCCCAAGGTAACGTCAAGCATAGAGCGGATACTATAAAGTCCCGCACCCAAATAGGTCACCTTGAAGAACTGGTGTCTTTCCGTAGGCAAAGAAGAGATTCCCGGCGTTTCGTAAAGCGCCGCACCCGCTTGATAAGCGGCAGGACTCACCAAGCCAACGCGGTAGGACGCGTATTCGTTGTCAAAGCAATAAATGCCGTCTTCCAATGCTACGTAAACGGTACATTGTGCCTCATGATCAACTCCATCACTATCCGTAAACCAAGCGGTGATGGTAGTCGTACCCGCATGATGCGGTACAACAACTCCCGACGGGGTAACAGAAGCCACCGCTTCGTTGCCGGAACGCCAAGAAACCTGTTGGTTAGCCGGACTTGTAGTAGCATTCAGGGTCCCAAAGGTTCCGAGTTTCACTTCCAATTCCGCCTTATCCAGCACAATGTCCGCTTCGTAATTCAACACAAAATACGGTCTCTTCTCGGTGTTGCTGTGTTCAGAGGAATAGATCCCGAACTTTTTGGTAACATCCGTTTCATTCTGGTTAATCAGCATGAAGCCCGCTTGTGCAGAATAGGTACCGCTCCGCCAAGCTTTCACAAGCGATGTGATATTAAAGGTCACCGCAGAAGAGGAAACGGAAGAGGTTCCCCAATTCGTGCTGTTGGTATATAGATTTGCGTGGTAGTTCCAAGTAACGGAGTTTTCACTCCATGCAGTATCGGTACAACGATACAGATTTACGTAATCCGGTGTCTTGGAGGAGGATTTGGTGGTATAAAAGGTTGCAGACAGAATACGGTCTGCGGTAAGACCTTGATAGACTTCATCGTTATACAATCCCGGCAAACGCACAAGGATACGTCCTGCGCCGTAGGTTTCGTCCACGTAGCCGGCGGTGTTATATACCCAGTCTCCGGTGTTGAGGTTTGGGGTGCCGCTGAACAAGGTAGTATCTTCGATGGCGCCGGAGCCGTTGTCGGTATCGGAAATGGTGATGTCCGGGTCGATAGTAACAGGGTATACCGTAGCGGGATCGGAAAGAAAAGCCTCGTCTGCCGAAACGGTCAGGGCGTAAATATTTCCGTCCTTTACCGTTTCCACGGTGAGGTTACCCAGGCTGGGTCTGCCGATGGCATCGTACACCACGATATCGCCTAAGTACAGCACCGCTTCCGCAGAAGCTTTGCTCTCGGTAAGGATATAGCTGCCGTCGGTATTGTTCAAGAACAGACCGTCGGTATACAGCAGGAAGGAAAAGGATTTGTTCGGGAGGTATTCTTCCAGAATAATCTCTTCCTTCACCCCGGAAAGCAAGGGGGTATACACCAAGGAGGTTCCCGCGCCGAAGAAGCTTTCGTACACCACAGAATTCTCCCGCAGGGTGCCGGGTGCAGTTGCGGTAAGTTTCCCCTCCGTAGCGGGGATCAGCTTCACGTCGTAGCCTTGGTAGGTCAGCTCCACCCCGTCGGTGACGGCGTGGGGGAGCAACAGGTCAAACTCGTTCTCCGTGATACGGAAGCCCTTGGTCTCCCGTTTCAGGGTATTGTCCTTTTCACGGATATTCCCCTGCTCGTCGATATATTTTACGTTTTCGTACAGGTAGTAGATACTGCGGGTGCCGTCCTCATTTTGGAACACGTAGGTATCCAACTCTTCCAGCTCGGGAAGACGGAATGCGTGGCCGGCAGCCTCGAAGGCTTCTTCGTCCACGTACTGCAGGATCTTGCAATCCTCCGTCAGCGTTTCAAGGGTAATGGGTTCTTCCTCCACGGGGAGGGTTGCGGTTTTGTCAATTTGATCGGAAACAGGCGTCTCCGCCGTTTCCGTACTTTACGCCGTGACGGGCGCAGGAGGGATGCAAAGTGTGGTCAACACCGTGCAGATGGCAAGCAAAACGGATAAGATCCTTTTCACGTAGTTCTCCTTTCGGGTGGGATGGGAAAATCCATCCATGCGGAAGCAGAACGTATTATTCATTCTGCTTTACGAAACAGAAAAATGAGCCATCGGACTCCCCTCCTTATGGTTTTGGGCATCTTTACAGTTTCAGTGTAGCAAAAGCATACAAATTTGTCAAGATGTTTTTTGATATTTTTTACCTTTTGTTCAAAAATCGCCTTGTTCGCAAAACCAAAAACCCGCCGTTTTGGCGGGTTTTTGCAATGCGTTTTTTGGGGCTTGGGGTGCTTTTTTCGCAAAAAGCGCCCCAAAAACGTCCTCTTATTTCATGTTCAGGAACACTTCCAGGATACGGTAGAGCTCGGACTCCTTGTTGTCTCTTCTCCAGGAAGCGGCGTAGCGCTTGCACCAATCCTCGGTGAAGCCTGCGGGGGTCTGCTTCTTACCGCCGTTGTATCTTGCGGCGGACATGCACATCAGGTACTCACCCTCTGCGGCAATGATGAGATCCTCGATGATCTCGTTCTGCACGGGCAGGGAGCGGAACTTATCGGCCAGCTTCAACGCCTTGTTGGCACCTGCCACCAATTCCTTGGGATCGGAGCTGGACTGCATCCAGGTGGAGCCGCCGAAATACTTGACGCAGAGAACTGCCCAGTTCAGGATCTGACAGCAGTCGCCAAGCTCGCGGACGTATTCCATGGCCTTGCCGGTCTTATCGCCGTATACCAGGTAGGAAACACGGTTGTCGAACTCCTTGGAGGGAACGTTTTCGTCCTTGTTCCAGGAGAAGGCGGCGGCCAGCACGATGCCGTACAGGGTGGTGTTGATGGCGGCGGTGTGGCCGTAGTCGCCCCAGGCGGTGTTCAGAGAGCCCATGGCGCCGTTTTCGTGGCCGGAACGGATCATCTTGACGATGTTCTGCTCGGCGTAGTTGGCAACCTCGCTCATCTGGTTCCAGCAGGAGGTGCCGGGGCAGAGGATCTGGGGATAGCCTGCCTCGCGGAACTTCACGGTGTTTTCCAGGTAGGGGTTGGCGTCGTAGCTCCAGTTCAGCATGACAACGTCCTTGGGGAAGCTGTCCATGATCTCGGGATGGTGGAGAATGATATCCCCCCACATCATAACGGTCTTGCCCCGAGAGGTGACGTGGTCGATGATCTTGCGGGTGAACTCCAGATACAGAGCGCCGCTGTCCTTCCCTGCATTTCTGCCCTTGCCCAGGTCGAAGGTCTCGTCACAGCAGATGTTGAAGTACTGACTGCGGAACAGGGGGATGTACTGGTCGATCATGCTGCCGATGATATTGATGCTTTCGGGGTTGGAGGGGTCGATGGTATGGTGGATCATGGCGTCGTACCACTTGTTGCCGGAGGGCTCGTAGGTCTCCAGCTCGCAGTACTGCTTCCACTTGGGGCTTTCCAGCAGACGGTACAGGTGGCCGAAGGTGGAAAGAGAGGGAACGAAGTCGATGAAGTTATCGTAGCAATACTGATCCAGCTCCATGATCTCCGCCGCGGTCATGGCGTTTTCGGGGCGGGCGATGCCTACGTATTCGTCAAAGAGGAAGGTATGCTCGATATACAGCTGGAAGGCGTTTTCCTTATAATAAGCCAGCATATCGATGATCCGCTTGGTGGATTCCACGGTGGGAACTCTGCCGCGGGAGATGTCCTGGTAGAAGCCGCGGGACTTCATGTCGGGAGCATCCTCGATGTCCAGCACGGGGATAACGCCCTTGGTATCCTTGATGAGCTGGCGCAGGGTCTGGATGCCGTAGAACAGGCCTGCAAGAGAGTTACCGCGGACAGTGACGGACTTGGGGCAGACGGCAAGGGTGTAGCCCTCGCAATCGCAATCTCCTGCGATGAGATTCACGGCGCCGTCCAGAGCGGGCTCGCCCAGAACCTTGGTCACGGCGATCTCGGTGCGGGTCTCTGCGGAAAGCTCTGCCGCCAGCTTCTGCGCCGCCTTGAAGATACGGTAATCGCAGGTGTAGCCTAAAACGATCTTGTAGTTTTTCAGATTGGTGGTACCCTTCCCCAGATTCAGCGTCTTGGGTGCGGGGATCAGCATATGAAGCATATACGTTTCTCCTTATAGCAATTTTTGTTCACTTCCTTTTTACCATAACGGGAAGGAAAAGTCAACCCGAAATCCGTTTTTTGCCAAAAAAAGCGAGGGAATGGCCTTCGGTTAAGATTTGGTAAAATTCCTCCACCCGGGTTGCCCCGCTTGCAGTTTTTTGTCTAAAAAGCCAAAAATGACTTTTTGGTTAAGAAATAGTAAATTTTCTCTTGACAGGATTGCAAATAATAAATATAATAGGTAGCGTGCGAAATGCGGGGTTTCGGAGGATTCCTTCGTATTTCGTCCATCAACATGAATCAAAAAAAGCGGAATTACCGCAAAAGAAAGGAAAACAGTATGGGAATCGAACTCGTACTCGGTCTTGTCATTGTTGCCGCATTGGCAGGACTCGCTTACGCCGCATTCAACTTCTTCTCCGTTAAGAAGCTCCCCGAGGGCAACGAGAGAATGCAGGAAATTGCCGGCGAAATCCGTTTGGGTGCTATCACCTTCATCAACTACGAATACCGCGTGGTTGCCGTTGTAGCGGCCATCATCGTCGTCGTTCTGGCGGCTTTGATCTCCTGGTCCTCCGCAGTAGCCTTCCTTACCGGTGCTGTGATGTCTGCCATCGCAGGTTACATCGGCATGAAGATCGCTACCTACGCAAACGTCCGTGTAACCAACAAGGCTCTGACCTCTAAGTCTCTGGCAGAGACTTTGAAGGTTGCCTTCAAGGGCGGCTCCGTTATGGGTCTGTGTGTTGCAGGCTTCGCTCTGCTGGGTGTGTTCATCACCTTCATCCTGTTCGGTATCGGCTTCGGTCAGATCGACTCCGCTATCGCTAAGGATGCAACCAACGTATCCTTCAAGTCCATCGCCGGTATGTTCACCGACCTGAACCTGGGCGGCTCCTTCACCATGACCCTGTCCTCCTACGCTCTGGGCTGCTCCATCATCGCTCTGTTCAACCGTATGGGCGGCGGTATCTATACCAAGGCCGCTGACATGGGCGCTGACCTGGTTGGTAAGACCGAGGCTCACCTTCCCGAGGATGACCCCCGTAACCCCGCTACCATCGCCGACAACGTTGGTGACAACGTAGGCGACGTTGCAGGTCTGGGCTCCGACCTTCTGGAGAGCTTCGTTGGCGCAATGCTGTCCGGTACCATCATGGCCATCGAGCTGTTCACCAACCTGCTGTTCCACGACTCCGCACTTCTCAAGGCTCTGATCTACTTCCCCTTGGCACTGGCAGGTATCGGTCTGATCGGCTGTGTACTTGGCATCGCTTCCCTGTTCATCCGCAAGAAGCTCTCCTCCAACCCCCACAAGGAGCTGAACGCAGCTACCTGGGTTTCCGCCGGCATCACCATGATCGTTGGCTTCGTTGCTTCTTACTTCATTTTCGGCAGCTTGAACGTTGTTGACGCAAACGGCCAGGCTTCCACTCTTGCAAACGAGATCGGCTTCCGCTTCGGTTGGGTCTCTCCCATGATCGGTGCCGCTATCGGTATCGTTGCCGGTATCGTCATCGGTAAGCTGGCCGAGTACTACACCTCCGCTGACTACAAGCCCACCCAGGGCATCGCTCAGTCCTCCGTTCAGGGTCCCGCTCTGACCGTTACCCAGGGTCTGGCAGTTGGTATGATCTCCTGTATGTGGCCCTGTATCGTTCTGGGTCTCTCCATCTTCATCTCCTTCATCATCGCAGGTCCCTACGGCGTAGCCGCAGCTGCTATGGGTATGCTGTCCTTCGTTGCTACCACCGTTTCCGTTGACGCTTACGGTCCCATCTCCGACAACGCAGGCGGTATCGCAGAGATGTCTTACCTGCCCGAGGAGGTTCGCGATATCACCGATACGCTGGACTCCGTTGGTAACACCACCGCCGCTATCGGTAAGGGCTTCGCCATCGGTTCTGCTGCTATGGCAGTTCTGTGTATGATGACCTCCTACATGTTCTCCTTCAACCACGTTGGCGTGAACAACCCCGACTTCAACATCTCCCAGATGTTCGACGGCGTTGTGCTGAACGTTATCAACCCCTTGGGTCTGACCGGCGCCATCTTCGGCGCAGCAATGCCCTTCCTCTTCTCCGGTATGCTGATCAACGCAGTTGCTAAGGCTGCGCAGCGCATGGTTGACGAGGTTCGCCGTCAGTTCAAGGAGATCCCCGGCCTTCTGCAGGGCACCGCTCGTCCCGACACCAAGACCTGTATCCAGATCTCCACTCAGGGCGCTATCAAGGAAATGACCGCTCCCGCAGTTCTGGCTATCGCATTCCCCGTTGCTTGCGGCTTTATCTTCGGTGCTGAATTCGTTGGCGGTATTCTGGTCGGTGCTACCCTGTCCGCTATCATGCTGGCTATCTTCTGCGGCAACGCAGGCGGCGCATGGGACAACGGTAAGAAGTACATCGAGACCGGCGTTCTCGGCGAAGAGAACGGCAAGGGCTCCGCTACCCACGACGCAGGCGTCGTTGGTGACACCGTCGGTGACCCCCTGAAGGACACCGTTGGTCCCTGCTTGGATATTCTGATCAAGATCATGTCCAACCTGGCTCTGGTTATGGGTGCGGCTTTCGCTTCCTACAACCTGTACGACGTTATCGCGAAGTAATTCCCCTTTACAAGCAATTGCCTGCCGAGGCTTCCTCGGCAGGCTTTTTGTTTTGCGGGGCGGGGGAAGTTTTAGAAAATCAGTCTTGATTCCGTGAGAAAACCGTGGTATACTGTGAACGTAAGCAACGTTATCCAAGAAGGTATTTTCCATGATCATTGATTTCCACACCCACGTTTTTCCCGACGCCTTGGCACCCAAGGCGGGGGCAAGCCTTTCCGCCACGGCGGGATTTCCCATGTTTTCCGATCTCACCGTTTCCGGGCAACTGGAGGTAATGGCAGAGGACGGCATTGACCGCGCCGTGGTATTGAACACCGTCACCAACACCCGTCAGGTGGAAAAGGTCAATCTTTTTGCCCTTGAGACCGCAAAGAACCACCCCGCCCTCTCCGTTTTCGGTTCGGTCCACCCGCTGGGAGAAGATCCTGTGGGGACCTTGCAAAGGCTTTACGACGCAGGTCTGCGGGGGCTGAAGCTCCACCCGGATTATCTGGGCATTCCCTTTGATGACCCTTCCTACCGTCCGATTTTGAAGCTGGCAAGCGACTTACAGATCCCCGTGGTGATCCACGCAGGGTTTGACCCGGTCTCCCCCGGGAAGATCCACGCCACCCCCAAGGCCATCCGAAGGGTGCTGGCAGAGTTTCCGGAGCTGATCCTGATCTGCGCTCACATGGGAGGCATGACGTTGTGGGAGGAGGTTCTGGAGGAGCTTTGCGGACGGAAGGTGTACTTCGACACCGCCATGTGCAGCCGTCGAACGGGTATGACCCCCGCCATGGGCAGGGCTCTGGTGTCCGCCCACGGAGCAAAGAACATTCTGTTCGGGTCGGATATGCCCTGGGCAAGGCCTTCCGAGATCCTGGCGTTCATGGACGAATGGGGTCTGACTCCGGAGGAACGGGAAGCCGTTCTTTGGAAGAACGGTGCGGCACTCCTTCATATCTAAAGATATGCCGGTGCCCCGAGAGAAGGCGGTTTTTCCCGCTTTTCGGAAGCTTATCGGGGTGCGTTTTCCCGCTTTCGGTGGGTTTTTTGGGCAATTTCCCCAATTTTTTTCGCCGTTTTTGTGCAAAGGCAAAAATCGAAAAATCCACTTGATTATTTTGAAACAACATGGTATACTATAACAGTATAAAAATCCCTGATTGTCGGAAATGGGGGTCTCCCCCGTAAGCGGCAACCCGTCGGGAATCATCAGGAGGACATATGATGAAAAAGATTATCGCATTGACACTGTGCCTTTGCCTCTGTCTGGCCGTTCTGACCTCTTGCGGTCTGGGCGACGACGAGAAGGGCCCCAGCATTCAGATGTATCTGGCGAACTTCCCCCAGACTCTGGACCCTGCTTTGGTCCACGCCAACGCTGACGTGACCCAGCTGCTCAGCCTGCTGTTTGAGCCGCTGACCACCATCGACGAGGATGGCGACGTTACCGGTGCTCTGGCAAGCGACTGGTACGGCAGCTACGACTATGTCAACGAAGAATACGCCATCTATTTTGAGCTGGAAGAGACCTTCTGGTCCAACAGCAACCAGGTCACCGCAGACGACGTGATCTATGCTTGGAAGCGTATCCTCTCCCCCGCTACCGAAAGCCCCTATGCTTCTTTGCTGTACTGCATTAAGAACGCAAAGGCCGTTAAGGCGGGCCTCATGACTTCCGACGACTTGGGCATTACCGCCGAGGATGACACTCTGCTGAAGGTGGTTTTTGAGGATGCCAAGGACTTCTCCGAAGAGGAGCAGAAGGAATACGGCATCTATCCCTACGTTTACGACGAGGCTACCCACGAGGCAGCTTGTGAGCGTTTTGCGGAGACCGTTGCCAACGTTCACCTCTCTCCCGTTAAGGAAGACGTTGTTAAGCGTTACACCAACCACAAGGTAGACGGCGACGACCGTATCTATCAGTGGGGCGACTATTCCGCAGCTTCCATCGTATCCAACGGCCCCTTCAAGGTGCAGGCATACGAGATCGGCAGAAAGCTGGTTCTGGAGCGTAACAACTACTACCGTCTGGAAGAGGAAATGGCGCTGGATAAGCACGTTACTCCTTACCGTCTGACCATCTACTACTACGAGGGTCAGCTGGATTACGGTGCAGCTCCCAACCTGACCCAGGAGCAGTATCAGACCGAGCGTTACAACAAGGGCGAGATCTTCCTGCTTTCCGCCTTCAACAAGGACAACTACGGTCAGTTTGCCGATGATATGGAATCCGCTTCCACCACCAACGGCTACGCTTACCTGTTCAACACCAAGACCATCACCGACGCCAATATCCGTAAGGCACTTTCCGCTGCGCTGAACCGCAACGAGATCGTTTCCAACATCACCGCTACCGGTGAGATCGCCGCTACCGGTTACGTTCCCGCAGGTGTTTACGACACCGCAAGCGGCACGGACTTCCGCGGTGTGGGCGGCGACCTGTACGCCAACTATACCATGGACAATGCAAAGTCCTGGGCAAACGGCGCTAAGTCTTACAAGCTGATCTATCTGATCCCCGATGATATCAAGCGTTATTCCAACTACTACGATATCCGCGACTCCGTCAACGATTACAACGTATATGCAGAGATCGCCAACTACGCCGTGGCAAAGTGGGGCGAGATCGGTATTAAGGTCACCGCTACCGGTCTGACCTACGACGATTACATGAAGGCTCTGAAGAACGGCGACTTCGACATCATCGGCTACAACGTGATCATGGACTCCACCGACGCTCTGGCATATCTGGCACCCTTCGCCACCATGTACAGCGGCCGTACCGTTTCCATCAGCCTGGATGCCAAGTCCTACACCCCCGGTTACACCAACCTGGAGGATGCAGAGTACGACGCATTGATCGACAAGGCGGCTTACACCGCAGATCCCGCTAAGCGTGCGGAGGCACTCCATGCCGCAGAGGCAAAGCTGGTTGAGCTCTGCCCCGCTACCATGCTCTACTACCACACCACCCACTACGTGGCAAGCGGCAGTCTGAAGAGCATTGGCGACGCCGACTACTTCGGCAGCTTCTCCTTCATCGATGCCACTCTCAAGAACTGGAGAGAGATCAACGCTAAGGAAGACGCGGCAAGCGCAGCACTGGAAGAATCCCAGACCCCCGCTGAATAATCATTCGTTTTGAAGATCCTCTTAGCGCAGGAACACCCTACACTAAGGGGATCTTTCCTTTTCAAACGTAAGAAAGGACTTTATCCATGAAAAAAAGACTTCTTTCCGCCCTGCTGTTGCTTGCCATGCTGTTGGCAGGCTGTGCAGGCGCTACCGAAAACGCCTCTACCGGCGGGGAAAGCTCCGTTCTCCCGGAGGAGCTGCCCGCTTGGCAGGACCGCGTTCACCGGCTGAATGCACTTTACGGTGATGAGATCAACCGTTTGGGCAAAGCTCCCATCTCCCTTTCCAAGGGCTGTACCGTAACGGCCTCCCGCAAGGAAAGCGGCGATCTTGCACTTCTCACCAACGACGTCTTCTACACCTCTGCCGACAAGGAGTTGGTGAAGTTCGAGGGTAAGGACGAGCTGTCGCTCACACTGGACCTGGGCGAAACGAAGGATAACATCTGCGATCTGGGGCTGAACTTCCTTTACGCCCCCAATAAGAAGGCAAGCGTTCCCAAGTACGTAAAGTATTACGTTTCCGACGACGGCGAGAACTATCTGCTGGTGGGCACGGCTTACCGTGACGCAGAAGTGGAAAACGATGCCTCCAACGCCGTTAGCCTGCCCTTGCAGAGCATGATCTCCGCCCGCTACGTGAAGGCGGTGATCGAGGCAGATGCCTTCCTTTCCGATAACTCTTATCTGGACGAGTTCTTCGTTTACAGCTACGGCGAAGCGCCGGAAGAGACGGAAGAGGACGGGGCGTACGATCCCTACTACAACAATCCTCCCATGCCCGAGGTAACGGAGGATCTCTTCTGGGACAAGAGCGATGCCGATTACACCAAGAAGCAGAATCTGGTTGCCGGCAAGAGCTACCGCATCAAGTCTACCTTCCGCGTGGACGAGCAGTTCCAGACGGATTACTACAACTCCCCCATCACCAACAAGGCTCTTACCGACGGCAGAACCGGCGGCAGCAGCTACAGCGACGGCGCCTACTTCCATTTCACCCGTTTCCTGGGCCGTACCATCATCTTCGATCTGGAGAAGGTCAGCGGTATCTCCTCTGCCACCGTTGGGTTCTTGATGGACGCGGGACCCGGCATCACCATCCCCGAGTCTGTGTCCGTGGTTGGCTCTATGGACGGTATCCATTGGGGCGAATTGGCGACGGGAACTCCCACCACCACGAAAAACGGTGCCCACCGCGTTTCCTTTATCCTGGATTTTGAGAAGACCGCCGTCCGCTTCGTAGCCATCAAGACCGGTGTCAACAGCCATCTTTGGATGGATGAGATCACCGTGATCGGTACCAAGGACGTAAGCGATGCCAAGGAGCTGGAGACCAAGGAGGAAGAAACGGTATTCCCCAACAAGTACCTTTCTCCCGATGCTCTGGGCGGTATTGAAAACATCATTCTGATGTACAACTACAAAACCGAAAACCCCTCCGCCGGATTGAACTCCAAGGAAAAACAGCTGGTCTACGCGGCTTACCACAACAGCCAGGGCGAGATGGTGGATACCTTCTTCGATGCCTTCCTGTACCTGCCCTGCAGTACCACCACCCCCACCGGCGGACATTTGTATTACGACTCCGCACATCCCTCCCGCGCTTCCGACTGGCTTGATTACGAAAACGATCTGTTCCACGAGGATGCCAACGTTCCCGCTTTGAACGAGGCGGTGGCCGACATGAACAAGGCGTTGGGCACGAATACGGAAATGCCCATATTCTTCTCCATCTTCTCCACTGTATACGGCGACAAGGGCTTTGGTGATATCGAGGGCGAGGTCAACGGCGTAGACTTCACCAAGATCGAGGACCGCAAGAAGGTCATCGCTTGGTGGATCGATCATCAGACGGCACGCTTTGAACAGGGCGGCTACGAAAACCTGGCACTCAAGGGCTTCTACTGGTATCATGAGGCCATTGAGACCTCCGACCCCCACGAGATCGAGCTGGTAAAGTTCACCGCAGATTATCTCCACTCCAAGGGCTTCTACTTCATCTGGATCCCCTACTATCAGTCCACCGGCTTCACCAACTGGAAGAGCTTCGGCTTTGACGCGGCAGTGATGCAGCCCAACTATATGTTCAACGACAACGTCCCCGAATCCCGTCTTTACGACAACGCGGAATACACCAAGCAGCTGGGGCTGGGCGTTGAGATCGAGGCTGATTACGGCGTAGTCTCCAATCCCGACAAGCGCGAGAAGTACAGAGACTACCTCCGTGTAGGCGTGGAAACCGGGTATATGCATTCCATTAAGATGTATTATCAGGATGCCGGGGTGTACTACAATGCGTACAAGTCCACCGATCCTTATTATCACTCGGTTTACGATGAGACCTACCGCTACGCCAAGGGAACGTTGACCTACGGCATTCCCGAGCTGGAAGCCTATGAATTCCACGGAACGAAGGACAAGTCCTTTGCCATCTTCCTGGATACCAAGGACAACACCGCGGTCACGCCCGCTCTGGTGGCGGCGCCCAAGTACGGTGCTTTGCGTCTTTCCACCAACGGACGTGTTTACTACTACCCCGCAGAAGGGTTTGTGGGTACGGATACCTTCATTCTTCGCGACGCCAACAACAAAAATGACCCCGGCACTCTGATCACCGTGGTCATCGAAGAAGCAGAAGAAAAAGAATAAAACAAAACGCAAGGCCGAGTCGTGTGACTCGGCCTTGTTACGTATTTACAACGTTTTCAAATAAGCAAACAGATCGTCGAAGCCGCCGTGAGGGATGGCAGAGAGGTCTGTTTCTTTTTTGTTGATGAGGCAATCGGTGACTAAGAACACGGGGATGCCCAGGGTGGCGGCGGCAAGATCCTCGGTGGCATCGTTGCCGATCATCACGCATTCCTCGGGGGTACAGCCAAGGGCCTCCAGCACGTCCCGATAATACCCGGGGTTGGGCTTGCACCGGCGGGAATTCTCGTAGGTGGTGACCAGGGCGAAGTCTTCCCTGTTCAGCCCTGCCCAGCGGATACGGCTTTCCGTAGCCACGGCGGGGAAAATGGGGTTGGTTGCCAGCGCCAGTCGGAAGCCTCTTTCCTTGAGGTAAGCGATCACCTCGGCCGCTTTGGGGGTAAAGCCGCAAGACTTTTGCACCTGTGCGAACTCGTTGCGGTAGTACTGTTCAAAGATGGGCTCGTCCTTCCGCACGTCCTCTCCGAACACGGTGGCAAAGGAGGCCCAAAAGGCTTCCTCGTTGGTAACGCTGCCGTCGTTCTTCACCATGGCGGCGGTGCCCTGCCAGATGGCGGCGATCAGCTTTTCCCCGTCATAGCCGTAGGGGGCAAGCTTTTTGGCCAACAGGCCGAAGTATGCGTTTACAAACACGTCCTGATCCATGGGGAGGAGGGTGCCGTCCAGATCGAACAATACGGTGGTGATCTTTGACATGGGTGTTACGTCCTTTTTCGTTTCATTCCTTTATAGAATAGCCTGTTTTTGCCGAAAAAGCAAGAGGCGTGGGGATTTATTCAAAGTCTTTTAACAAAATCCCGTAGCAAGCAACGCCGCCGACAGAATGAGATACCACAAGGGAAACTCGGAGGCTCTCCCCACCCCAAAAAGCAACGCGGCAAGGAGCAAAGCGGTCAGACGGGAGATCGCCCCGCAAAGCTTTTCCGCCCTTTCCGCAGAAAGATGGCGGGCGGCTATGCAAAACAGCAGTTTTCCGCCGTCCAGAGCCTTCCAGGGGAGCAGATTCAAAAAGGCAAGGAATCCGTTGGACATGGCAAAAAACAGCAAATAGGGGCTTTTCAGCGCCCGGGGGAGGCAGATCAGCAGAGCCGTCAGGTTCGCCCCCGCCCCCGCGAAAGCGATCCACCCCGAGGCGGCAAGGGAGCAGAGGCTGTCGTCGTAGAGGATCACCGCACCCATGGGGTTGAGGTCCACCCGCCGCACGGGAACGGCAAAGGCTTTCATGGCCAGCAGATGTCCCCCTTCGTGGAGAAGGGCGGAAGCAAGCAACAGCAGAGTCGGCAAAAAGCCTTCCAGATACAAGGTGAGGAAGGCGGCGGGGAGGGCGAACAGGTTCAATCGCAATTTGAGACGTGGGAAGACGGCGTACATTCAGTCCTCCAACAGCTTCCGCAAAGTGTCCATGAGGCTTTGGGGGATATAGGAGCTCTCCCCCGTCATGGTTTGAGCAGACCGGTTTTCCAACCAGAACAGGCGGAGACAGCAAAACAAAAACAGCAATAAGATCAGCCACAACAGCCACTCGTTTTTCACCTTGCGAAACAGGAGAAAGGGTTTCTTCACGGGATAGAACACGGCCTTTCCGAAAAAGATTGTTTCCCCGCAGATTGCGACAGGTTTTGCACCCTTGACGATCTACAATAGAAGCATAGAAGGAGGGGCGTTCCATGGAGCAGGGAGAAGAGGTATTGATACTATATGCAGACGTTCTGGTGTTTTTGAACTTCGCCATGGACTTTCTCTGTCTTTGCGCCGCCGCCAAGGTAGGTTCCCGTCGGTTCATCGGCTGGCGGGTGGTTTTCGCGGCGCTGTTCGGGGCGGTGTATAGCGTTGCGGCGGTTTTTGTTCCCCGTCCGTGGGAGCTGCCGATCCATCTTGCCGCCTCCGCCCTGTTGTGTATCATCGCATTCCCGTGGGGAAGCGGGAAGGTGTTTTTGAAAACCTGGGGTATGTTTTTGATGTCCTGCTCTTGCTTGGGCGGTCTTGTCAGCGGGGCGTATTACATAGGACAACGGAAGGTCACCGCAGTGGGGGTTATTGTGACGGCAATCTTGTGCTGTCTCCCCGCGGTGGTTTACGGTGTTCACTGCAGAAAGAAGGTTTACGAGAAAAACATGAAGATCGAGATCGAATTTGGCGGCAAGTCCGTGAAGGCGGACCTTTTGGTGGACAGCGGGAATCTGGTGACGGAGCCCTTTTCCGCACTCCCCGTGGTGATCCTCTCCTCGGCGGTGCTCCCCGAGCCATTGAACAAGCCCACCCCGGGGAACAGCCCCGTGCCCTTGCGGGCGATCCCCATTCGCACCGAGACGGGGCTGGGGTTGCTGTACGGGTTTATTCCCGATAAGATCACCCTTTGCCCGCCCTTTGAGAAGCGGAAGCGGGTGGAGGCGGTGATCGGCATCGACACGGACAACTCCGACTTCGCAGGGCTGGACGGTCTGTTACCGGGCGCGCTGTTGTAAGGGTGAGAGCGATTAAGGGGCTTAAGAACCTTTCTTTCGAAAAAGAAAGGTTCTTAAGAATCTCCAAAGAAACCTCACTGCCAAAAACTATCGTTTTTGGAGAAAAAAGCTTTGATTCGCAACCGAAAACGACAGTTTTCGGCATTGGATTTTCTTTTTGGATTCTTAAACCTTTTTCTTTAAAAAAGAAAAAGGTTTAAGCGTCCCCCTTAACGTCTGGAAAGGAAGGATTTCATGAGCATTGGTATTTTAAAGCACGACCCTCTGCGGAGGTTTTTGGAGAAGCTCCTCCCGCGGGGGGAGGTGTACTACATCAACGGCCCCCAGACCCTGCCGCCGCCCCTCTCCCACGAGGAGGAGGCGGAGCTGATCGACCGCCTTGCCATCGACGAAGGAGCGCGGAACATTCTGGTGGAACGAAACCTGCGGTTGGTGGTGTACATCGCCAAGAAGTTTGAAAGCTCCGCCGTGGGGATCGAGGATCTGATCTCCATCGGCACTATCGGGCTGATGAAGGCGGTGAACACCTTCCGTCCCGACAGGCAGATCAAGCTGGCTACCTACGCATCCAGGTGTATCGAGAACGAGATTTTGATGTTCCTGCGGAAGAATGCGGGGGTGAAGGCGGAGCTTTCTTTGGACGAGCCCTTGAACGTAGATTACGACGGCAACGAGCTTCTGCTGGGAGATATGCTGGGCACGGAGGTGGACGAGGTATGCAAGGAGCTGGAGGTGAAGGAGGAGCGTTCCATGGTGCGGAAGGCACTGGAGTGCCTTTCCCCCAGGGAAAAGACCATTATTGAGCTTCGGTTCGGCCTTGCCCCGGGAAGCGGCGGACAGGAAAAGACCCAAAAAGAGGTGGCGGATCTTTTGGGCATCTCCCAAAGCTATATTTCCCGCTTGGAGAAAAAGACCATGGCCAGGCTAAAGGAGCTTTTGAAGAAGGTGTGACTCTTGACGGCGGCGATTTTTTGTGGTATCATGAAAAAAACGCCGAAAGGAGAAGCGCCATGGAGACGAAAAAGCTGTTGTTCGCCTTGCTGAACGAAACGGTGTTCGGTGCAGAGTACGCCGAAAGCATCCCGTTGGAAGCCTTGGACGGGCTTTACAGCCTTGCCAAGACCCACGATCTTGCGCACCTGATGGCGCCCGCTTTGGAACAGCGCAGTCTCTCCCACGGCGGTATCCAAAAGCAACAGATGACCGCCATTTACCGCTACGAGCTCAGCCGTCACGAGCTGGCTTCCATTTGCCGTGTGCTGACGGAGGCGGCCATCCCCCATATGCTGCTGAAGGGCTCGGTGATCCGTGACCTGTATCCTCAGCCCTACCTCCGCACCAGCTGTGACATCGATCTGCTGGTGAAAAAAGAGGATCTTACAAGGGCGGCGGAGGTGTTGACGGCTTCTCTTGGCTACGTGGCGGAAAAAGATCCCGCCTTCCACGATCTTTCCCTGCATTCCAAAAACGGGGTGCATTTGGAGCTTCATTTCAGCTTGAAGGAGCATTGCACTCCCATGGACGACGTTCTGGACACGGTTTGGGACCACGCCGTGTTGCGGGAAGGGATGACCTACGTGCAGGACGGGGCATTCTTGCTGTTCCACACCGTGGCTCACATGGCGTACCACTTCTCCCACGGGGGGTGCGGTATTCGGCCGTTTATGGATCTGCGGCTGTTGGAGCAAAAGGCGGTCTTTGATCGGGAAGCGTTTCTTGCCCTTTGCCGCAAGGCGGAGCTGGAGGCGTTTTACAGAAGCGCCCTTTTGCTGGGGGAGGTTTGGTTCGGAGGCGCTTCCCACACGGAACTCACCGCCAAGATGGAGGCTTATTTGCTACGGGGCGGGGTCTACGGCTCTACGGAAAACCACGTGGCGCTGGAGCGTCAGCGTGCGGGAGGAAAGCTCCGCTACGCCGTAAGACGCATTTGGATGCCAAGAAAGCAACTGAACATGCGGTATCCCAACATGAAAAAGTCTGCCCTGCTGATCCCATGGTATCAGCTTCGCAGGTGGGTGGAGACCATCTTCCGCGGCAGGCTGAAGCACGCCGCAGGCGAAATGAAGGCAAATCGGGAGATCTCCTACGAGGCTTCCGAAGTCACCGCCGATATGATGAAGGAATTGGGACTGTAAAAGCTTCCCCGTACCGTTTTTACGGTATGGGGAATTTTTTATTTTTTGTATTTTCCTATTGACAAAACCGTTATAACTGTATATAATGAGCATATACAGTTGATGCGAGGTAACGGGATGCACGTATTCATAGACAACAAAAGCGGAACGCCCATCTACGATCAGATCTACACCCAGATCAAATCGCAGATCATAAACGGCAGCTTGAAGGAGGACGAGATGTTGCCCTCCATCCGCGGTCTGGCAAAGGATCTGCGGATCAGCTTCATCACCACCAAGCACGCCTACGACGAGCTGGAGAAGGAAGGCTTTCTCTACACCGTTCCCGGGAAGGGGTGCTTTGTCGCCCCCAAAAACCTGGAGCTTTTGCGGGAGGAGAATCTGAAGAAGATCGAATCCCACATGGAGCAGATCGCCGTCCTGGCCGCCTCCTGCAACCTCACCAAGGAAGATCTGAAGGCCATGCTGGATTTCTGCATGGAAGACAAAGCATAGAAGGGAGATTTGAAAAATGTACGCATTGGAGATCCAAAACCTGCAAAAGAAGTTCGAGGGCTTTTCCCTGGACGTAAGCTTTTCCCTGCCCAAGGGCTGCGTCATGGGCTTGATCGGCACCAACGGCGCGGGCAAAAGCACCACCATCAAGCTGGTGCTGGATATGCTGAACAAGGACGGCGGCGTGGTGAAGCTGTTCGGAAAGGATCACAAGGAGGATCTGCCTTCCGCCAAGGAAGACATGGGCATCGTTCTGGACGGCATGGGCTTCCCCGTGGGGTTCACCCCGAAGTATATCGGCTCCCTTTTGAAGGACATCTACAAAAACTGGGAGCAGGACACCTACCGCAGTCTGCTGGAAAGGTTTGGCATCCCCTACACCAAGGCCTATGGAGAGCTTTCCACGGGCATGAAGATGAAGCTGAACCTGGCGGTGGCTCTGTCCCACCGTCCCAAGCTGCTTTTGCTGGACGAGCCCACCAACGGCTTGGATCCCTTTGCCAGGGATCAGGTGTTGGAGCTTTTGACGGAGTTCACCAGGGACGAGGAGCATTCCGTGCTGATCTCCTCCCACATCGTCAGCGATTTAGAGCGGATCTGCGATTACGTCACCTTCTTGGACAAGGGCCGCGTTCTGGTTTGCGACGAGAAGGACGCTCTCCTGGCGCGGTACGGCGGGCTCCAGCTTTCCGCAGAGGAATACGCCGCCTTGGGTGACCTTTCCCCCGTGCATCTGCGGGAAAGCCACAACGGCGTGGAAGCCATTCTTCTCCGCGAGGAGCTTCCCGCAGGGGTAACGCCCCTCCCCGTGACGGTGGAGGAGCTGTTCGTGGCCATGGTGAAGGAGGCGCGGGAGGTATGAAGCGGGTGATGCGCAAGGAGCATAGAGACCTTTCCGACACCTGGCGGGTGGTCTGCCTCATCACCCTGTTTACCGCCTTTTTGGGGGCGTATTTCGGGGGCAGAGGAGATGGACAGGGGGCTATCATGGCCGCTCTGCTTTGCTCCTGCTCTCTTGTCGCCCTGTATCTTGCCGACGGGGAGCTGAGCGTCTCCCCGGAATACATCCGTTTCACCGAGACCCTTCCCCTCTCCCCCAGGCAGAAGGTCTACGGAAAACAGCTTTACCGTCTGATCTACCGTTTGGGGTTTCTCCTCGCCACCGGGCTGGGATTTTCAGGCGGGCTGTTGACCGTAGGTCGCTTTGAGGGTGTCCGCTTGGCGGGGTTCCTCTGCCTGGAAGGTCTCTTGCTCTTCCTCCCCGGCGCGGTCTGTATGGTTTTGACCGCCAAGGTCAGCGGAGCCACCCATCCCATGCCTCGGGTAATGCTCATCGCGACTTCCCTTTTGGGAGGTGCCTTCCCCTTGGGAGCCTTCTTCCAAGGAAGCTTTCGCCCGGAGGCGTTGCAGATCTGCCTTCTGCTTGCCGCGGGGATCTTACTGTATTTCATCGCCGCAGAGTGGGCTATTTCCCTGTGGGAGAAGCGTCCGTTGCCGTAAAAATTAAGAAAGGAGCCGCTTATGAAAGGGCTTATCAAAAAAGAATTGCGGAGTCTGCGTGTTTTTACGGTCGTGCCCATGTTCGGAATTCTCATCACAAGTCTCACTTTTCTTTTATTGAATTTTGAAAAAGACCTCTCTTCCGCCATATCTTACGGCTGTCTGTCTTCTATCAGTTACACCTGGGCGGTGGGAGGCTCATCCACAGATGCCGGCAACGGTTGGTTGGGGTGGATCGGTGTCCTTCCCGTGAGCAAAGAGCAGTATTTCAAGGCCAAAAGCATTGGCGCTGCGGTTGCCGTGTCCCTTGTGCTCCTGCCCCAATGGATCTCTCTCGCCATACGATTCTGCACCGACGACGATCTGACTCCTCTTGGACTGATCCCCATGTATCTCGCATTGCTTTCCAAAGCCGTAAACACCGTGGCCGACTGTCTTCCTCCCCCCATCTACGCAGGAAAAAACCGAAGACTGTGGACTGTCCTCACGATCATTTCTTTTGTGCTACCCTTAGGGAACATTCTTCTGGCCCATCTATTGATCCAATCACCGAACGAATTGCTGTATTGGGTACTGTTGCTTCTGCAGATCAGCGCCTGTCTGGTCCATACATTCGCAACGGTGAAAAATAAAGCCGAGCTGTTTGAAGGTTATCAGCTGGGGATCCCCCGGGAATTACAGATCAAGTTCCCAAGCAAGTAAGAAACACGAAAGGAGCCGTTTATGAAAGGGCTTATCAAATACGAGCTGAAAAAGATGATTTCCGTGTGGTGGTTGGTATACGTCGCGGTCATGCTCCTCGCTTTCTACGCATTGGATTGGGAAGCGTACTACGGTTTCTACTTTGCCTTGGCTTCTGTCCACGTTTCAAAAGGTGTGAGTGACACCACGCGTGCGGACGAAAAAAGCGGCTGGCTGGCTCTGCAAGGGATGTTTCCCGTGAGCAAACGGCAGTATCTGACCGCAAAGTATATTCGTTACGGCGTGGTATGCGTGCTGAACGCCTGCTTCGTTTTTACACTGATCGGGATCCGTTGCGTTTTGAACGACAACTTTGGCCTCCTCGCCTTTTGGCTTCCGCTCATGGTACACCTCTCCTTCTGTATGGCAATCAGCTCTACGTTCCCCGAAATTCTGGGCTTAAAGAGGCATGGGCTTCGGGCGTTCCTGATCAGGAACGGATCGCTTCTCTGCAGCGCGGGAAACGGTGTATCGCTGATCATGCTTGTGAGCAATCCAGCTTGGGAAAGCCGTCTCCTCCCCTACGTCATCGGTTTTTTGGTGCTTGGGGCGGCCGTCTGCGTTCTGAACGTAAAAGAAAAGCTGGATCAGTTCGAGGACTATCAACTGGGGATCCCGTCGGAATTACAGAGAGAAGACACGTAAACAAACGAAAAAAAGAAGTTCGCTATGGAAGGCGGACTTCTTTTGTGTTTTATGAAAATTGTTTGCGGAAGGCTTCTGCCGCGTCCCGGGCAAAGGGCAGGGTGAAGGACGGGGGGAAGGCGGTGGAGACAGCCTCCGTGGCGTTGAGCAGGCGGTACCAGGTGCCGGAGACGAAGGCCTGAGCGCCCTCGCGGGTGATGCCGCAGGGATAGGTCTTCCCTATGGGAAGGAAGGTGCGGTTCATCTCAAAGAACAGCTCCCTTGCCCCGGGGGTATGGTGGTACAGATGTGCGCTTGCCAGGAAGATCTCCTGCCTGTAGCGGGCAAACCAGCCCTCTTCGCTTTCGTGGGCCTTACGGTAGGGCTCGTAGCCCGCCTTGTCCCAATGAAGATCCAGAAACAGGTGGAGGAGCACCCCTTTTTCCAAGGGGTCGGAAAGATCCAAGGTCTCCCCGAAACGCAGCAGAGCATCCATCCGCCGTTCCGTGGGAAGGTGGCGGAAATGGGTGATATCCTTGGCTTCTCTTGCGGAAAGCAGGTCGGGGACGATGTTCCCGGTATAAAACAGGGTGGGTGCGCCCGGATCGTACAGCTTGGCACAGGTCAGATGGACCATAGCGGAGGACATGGATCAGTTCGCCTTCTCAAAGTTCCATGCGGAACGGCACATCTCTTCCAAGGTGTGCTTGGCTCTCCAGCCCAATTCACGCTCTGCCTTGGCGGGGTCGGACCAACACTCGGCAATGTCGCCGGGGCGGCGGTCGGTGATCTCGTAGGGGATCTTGATCCCGGTGGAGCGCTCAAAGGCCTTCACCAGATCCAACACGCTGTAGCCCACGCCGGTGCCCAGGTTATACACCTTTACGCCGGAATCGGCCATCTTGTTCACCACGGCGATGTGGCCTGCGGCAAGATCCTCCACGTGGATGAAGTCACGGACGCCGGTGCCGTCGTGGGTGGGATAATCGTTGCCGTAGATGCACAGCTTGGGCAGGACGCCCTTTGCCACGCGGGTGACGTAGGGCATCAGGTTGTTGGGGATGCCGTTGGGGTTATCCCCGATGAGGCAGCTTTCGTGAGCGCCGATGGGGTTGAAGTAACGCAGGAGGACAACGCTCCAGCGCCGATCGGAAACGTACAGGTCGGAAAGGATCCGCTCCAGATACAGCTTGGTGGTGCCGTAGGGGTTGGTGGTGCCGCCTGTGGGAAAATCCTCGCGGATGGGCACGGAGGCGGGAGTACCGTACACCGTGGCGGAGGAGGAGAACACGATCTTGAAGCATCCGTGCTCACGCATCACGTCCAGCAGAGTCAAAGTGCCGGTGATGTTGTTGTGGTAATACTCCAAAGGCTTGGAGACAGATTCGCCCACAGCCTTCAGTCCTGCAAAATGGATCACCGCATCGATCTTATGGGTGTAGAAAATGGTGTCCAGAGCCTCTCTGTCCAGAATATCCGCGCGGTAGAAGGTGGGCTTCTTCCCGGTGATCTTCTCGATGGCGGAGACAACAGACGCCTTAGAATTGGAAAGGTTATCCACGATCACCACTTCGTCCCCCTGCTCAAGCAGTTGGACACAGGTGTGAGAACCGATGTAACCCGTTCCGCCGGTAACCAAAATACGCATAGAAACAACTCCCTTGCCGATTGATAGCTTTATTTTATCACAGCTTTCGGGAAAAAGCAAGTGGCGGCGGGAAGTTTTTTGGTAGAAAGGCAGGCGTGGAACGACGTACTTTTTGTGCAAAAGACTTGACTTTGGGGGGGATTTGATGTATAATACCTTCTGAATAAAATTCCGCCCGCATATACTTTTGTGGGTGATGACATTGAAGAAAACGCTTTTGATCCTCAGCGCCTTGGTCTTTCTGCTTGCGGCAGGGGTAACCGCCTTGGCTATGCCCTTGGTCTCTCCTTGCTTCCCTGCTTCCGATGCTCCTTTGGAGACGGGGACCTTTCCCGTGGAATTTCACCCGGGGGATCTTGCCGTGGGAGCGGAAAGCGCCATCCTCATTGACGGGGACAGCGGCAGTGTGCTGTACGCCAAGAATCCCGACGAAAAACGGGGCATGGCCAGCACCACCAAGATCATGACGGCATATGTGATCCTGAACCGATTATCCCCGGAGACTGTGGTGGAGATCACCCCGGAAATGACGGGGATAGAAGGCAGCTCCCTGTACTTAAAGGCGGGAGAAAAGCTGACGGTGGAGGAATTGCTGTACGGTCTGCTTTTGGAAAGCGGGAACGACAGCGCCGTTGCCCTTGCCGTTGCCTGCGACGGCAGTGTGGATGCGTTCGCCAAGCGGATGAACGAGACTGCGGCGGAGCTGGGACTTGAAAACACGCGGTTTGCCAACCCTCACGGGCTTTCTGCAGAGGGGCATTACACCACGGCGAGAGAGCTGGCGTTGCTCACGGCGGAGGCCTTGCAGAACGAGACCTTCGGGGAGATCGTTGCCACCTATCAGACCCGTATTCCCTACGAGGGCATCGAGGGCGGGCGGTATCTCACCAACCACAATCCCCTGCTGAAAGGCTACGAGGGTATGATCGGTGTCAAGACGGGGTGGACCACCGCAGACGGCAAGTGCTTCGTCAGTGCGGCAAAGCGGGAGGGGATGACCCTCATTGCGGTGACTCTGGGAGATACGGGAATTTCCGCTACTCACAGGAAGCTGTTGGACTATGGCTTTGAACATTTTGAAAAACGCACCCTGACGGTGGAGACGCCCTTGCAATTGCCCGTGGTGGGAGGAGAAGCCTCCTTTTTGCAAGCAGAGGCGGAAACGCTCACCGTGACCCTGCCCAAGGGCGGAGAGACGGGTGTGAGAATAGAGACCCTGCCCTTTGTGTACGCAGGGGTTGCAAAAGGCACGTACTGCGGGAGGGCTGTCTTCCTGTGGGACGGCGTGGAGGTGGGCAGTGCGCCCATGGTCACGGCGGAAACGGTGCCTGTGAAGAAGATCTCCCTTTGGGAGAAATGGTTTGGATAAAACGATGGACGTAAAACTGCAAAAGTACGTTTCCGACTGCGGGCTCATGTCCCGCAGGGCGGCGGAACGGGAAATTGAAGAAGGGCATTTTGCCATCAACGGGGTAAAGGCCAAGCTGGGGGACCGTGTGGAGCCCGGCAAGGACAAGGTCACTTACCGAGGCGAGGTGCTGAAGAAGAGCGGCAAAAAGGTGTATCTGCTTCTCAACAAGCCTGCGGGAGTGGTGACTACCATGCAGGATGAGTTGGGCAGAAAGACCGTATCGGAGCTGATCGACCTGCCGGGCAAACGGGTGTACCCCGTGGGCAGGCTGGATAAGGACAGCGAGGGATTGCTTCTCATGACCGACGACGGGGAGTTTGCCAACCGCATTTCCCACCCTTCCGGCGGGATCAAAAAGGTATATTACGTGATGGTGGCGGGCAGGATCGAAAACAACCAATTGGATTCTCTCCGTGCCATGCGGGTGCTGGAGGGCGAGCCCATCAATCCCGTTGAGGTGGAGCTGATGGAGCGGAGCGATAACGCCAGCAAGGTGCGGTTCGTTCTCTCCGAGGGAAAGAACCGTCAGATCCGCAGGATGTGCGAGGCTGTGGGGCTTTCCGTTATGCAGCTGCGCAGGGTGCAGATGGGAAATCTGCGGTTGGGTACTCTGGAATACGGCGCTTATCGCCACTTGACGGACGAAGAACGAAAAGGCTTATTAAAACTCACGAACGAGGGAAAGATACATGGAAGAAATGACCTTCGAGCAGGCTCTGGCAAGGCTGGAGCAGATCGTAAAAGAACTGGAAGGCGGTAACGTTCCGTTGGATGATCTCATGCGCCTTTACGACGAAGGCACTACCCTGGTAAAGGCTTGTACGGAGAAGATCACCGCCGCCGAGCAGAAGGTACGCCTGGTGCAGATGAAGAACGGCACCGTCACCGAGGAGGCGTTTGAAGGACAATGAGCTTGTTTGCTACACGGTTGTCCGACCACGCGGCCTTGGCCAACAAAGCCCTGGCAACGCTGTTGCCCTCCCGTGAGGACGGGTACGATAAGATCCTGCGGGAGGCCATGGCCTATTCCGTTGAAAACGGCGGAAAGCGGCTTAGGGCCCATCTGGTGATGGAATTCTGCGAGCTTTGCGGCGGCAATAGGGAGGCTTGTCTCCCCTACGCCGCAGGCATTGAGATGATGCACGCATTCTCTTTGATCCACGACGATCTCCCCTGCATGGATAACGATACCCTGCGGAGAGGAAAGCCCACCAACCACGTGGTATACGGCGAATCCACCGCCCTTTTGGCGGGAGACGCTTTGTCCCTGCTGGCATTGGAGACGGTGGCAAACAATCCGTCCTGCAACGATGCCGAGAATCTTGCGGCGGTGAAGCTGTTGGCTTCCTATGCCGGATGCTTTGGGATGTGCGGAGGACAGCAGATCGATCTGCAAAGCGAAAACAAGCAGATCTCCATGGAAGAGTTAGAGGCTCTGGTAAACAAAAAGACGGGTGCGCTTTTTGCCGCCGCCTGCGAGCTGGGGTGCATTGCCGCCGGCAATGACGAAAAGCGGCGGGAATTGGCAAATCGGTTCGGTTTGACCACCGGGCTGGCTTTCCAGATCGCAGACGATCTTTTGGATCTCCGTGCAGATATATCCACTTTGGGAAAGACTCCCGGGAAGGATGCGGAAAGCGGGAAATCCACCTTCGTTTCCCTTTTGGGGGAAGCGGAGGCTTACGACTATGCGTCCACCCTTTGCAAGAAAGCAAAGGAGCTGTTGGACGGCTTTGGCGACAGCGAGGCAAAGGAATCGCTGTGTGCCTATTGTGATTACATCATCACAAGAACTTATTGACGCAGATCTACGCAGGGTGACCTGCCTGATCATAAACCTGAAAAGATGGCGCAGTATCCTAGTTAACCAAGTACCGTCGAACGTGTGCCTAAAAACGCACGAAACGGCAAATCGATGAAGCTCCTTGTGCTTGCTTCTTACGCCCAGTCTGGGGTGGGTGCTGGGAGAAATGGGCCGGTGGGCCGCTCGCAATGGCATGCGATACAAGGTCCCAACGGCTTTGGAGGCTTTTTTCTGTGGGCACGGAATTGACCGTTTCACCTACAGTCTAAAGATTAAACCCATTACGCGGTGCGATGTTTTCGACGCTGTGGATGGTGTAGCCCGCCTTGAGTGAGTGCAGCGGATGATCTTCCCTCTTTGGGGAATTTCTGAAATTGTAGTTGCAAAAAAGGATTAGGCGGCGCGAGGTTATTGAGGAAATCTCCTAGGCTGAAAATCACAGGCGCGAAGCGGATTGCAGTGCGGACTCTCTTAGGCAATCAAGCCCCGGATACAGTAATGTACCGGCGTCGGTTTTAATGGGGAACCGCCTTTCGGTAACGGAAGGTAACCGCATCGGGGAAAACCTGCTTGACCGTATGCCGCAAAGTTTACGCTTCGCGTCGCCATCAATGTCGCTTCGCTCTCACTGCGAAGCACACGGCTTCGCAGTGATTTTCGCCCTGCTTCCGCGCAGGGCGGGCCCCTCACGGGGTTCGCAACAAGTTGCGAATTTTTCTCGCTCGTTAGCCACGGCGAGAAAAACTGTTATCGGTGTCTTTTCATGCGGAATGAATCCGCATGAGCGACGCAATTATTATCGCTTCGCTCTCACTGCGAAGCGCACGGCTTCGCAGTGATTTACACGTCCCTTCCGCGGGACGTGAGCCCCTCACGGGGTTCGCAACAAGTTGCGAATTTTTCTCGCTCGTTAGCCACGGCGAGAAAAACTGTTATCGGTGTCTTTTTGCCCGAAATGAATTCGGGCAAGCGACGCAATTATTATCGCTTCGCTCTCACTGCGAAGCGCACGGCTTCGCAGTGATTTTCGCCCTGCTTCCGCGCAGGGCGGGCCCCTTACGGGGTTCGCACTACGTGCGAATTTTTCTCGCTCGTTAACCACGGCGAGAAAAACTGTTATCGGTGTCTTTTTGCCCGAAATGAATTCGGGCAAGCGACGCAATTATTTATATGCGCTACGCGCGTTAAGGGACTTCCCGAAAACGGTAGTTTTCGGCAGGGAAAGTTTTTTGGAGTTTTTAAGGACCTTTTTTTCAAAAAAGGTTCTTAAGAAAGGGTCTGAAGAAAAGGATTATCAAAATGTCTATATTGAAGAAAAACAACGAATCGGGGAAAGAGCCTCCCAGTAAAAAGGATGCGAAAAAAAAGAGCAGGGTAAGATGGGTCGTAACGGCATTTCTTGTGAGCTTTGTCATCTCTGCCGTGTTTTCGGTAACTATGGGAGAGGTCACGGCGAACGCCAACATTGTCGTTGCCATTTTACTGCTGCTTTTCTTTATTGCGCTGGGTATTTTGTTTGACGTAGTGGGACTTGCCGTGGCAACGGCGGATGCCTCCCCCTTCCACTCCATGGCGGCAAGAAAGCTCCGTGCGGGGAAAAAGGGTGTTTGGCTGGTGGCCAACTCCGACAAGGTGTCCTCGGTGTGTAACGACATCGTGGGTGATATCTGCGGCGTCGTGACGGGTGCGGCGGGTGCCGCCATCGTTGCCAAGCTGTTTGCCGACGGGGCGTTTTGGTACTCCCTGGCGGTGACCTCCCTGATCTCCGCCATCACGGTAGGAGGCAAGGCGGCCTGCAAGAACTTTGCCATGAAGCACAGCGAAAACATCGTCATGCTGGTGGCAAAGGCTATGTGTTTGTTCAGAAAATAAGGAGACCTGCCCCGAAGGGCGGGAAAGAGTATGCTGGAATCCATCCACTCCCCCGAAGATCTGAAAAAGATCCCAAGGGACGAGCTTTTAAATTTGACCAACGAAATACGGGAAGAGCTGGTGCGGGTGGTGTCGGAAAACGGCGGCCATCTTGCCGCCAATCTGGGCGTGGTGGAGCTTACGGTGGCATTACACCGTGTGTTCGACTGCCCGACGGACAGCATCATCTTTGACGTGGGACATCAGGCCTACGTCCACAAGCTTTTGACCGGGAGACGGGAGCAGTTTGCCACCCTGCGGAAGCATGGGGGGCTTTCCGGCTTCCCCAAGATCAGCGAATCGGAATACGACGCCTTTGGGTGCGGGCACAGCTCCACCTCCATTTCCGCCGCCATCGGTATTGCCGCGGCAAAGCGGCTTTCCGGGGACGAAAGCTACACGGTGGCAGTCATCGGAGACGGTGCTTTTACCGGAGGCATGGCCTACGAGGCTTTGAACAACTGCGCGGGAAATAACAAGCTGATCGTCATTCTTAACGACAATACCATGTCCATCGCCCGCAACGTGGGGGCAATGGATACATACCTCAACCGCTTCCGCAACAGCGGAAAGTATTTCCGTTTGAAGAGCCGTGTGAAGAGCTTTTTCCGTTGCATTCCCTTGGTGGGAAAAGGACTGGTGAAGCTGGCCACATGGGTGAAGAACCGGCTGAAGCATCTGCTGGTGCGGGAAAATTTCTTTGAACACATGGGGCTTTCCTATTACGGCCCTCTGGACGGAAACGACGAGGCTTTGCTGGAAACGGTTTTGAACGAGGCTAAGGAGGACGGGCACTGCAGTGTGGTGCATATCCTCACCCAGAAGGGCAAGGGCTATTCCTACGCAGAGGCGCGTCCCGACCTGTTCCACGGCATCGGCAGGTTTGATCCCGCCACCGGTGAGCCTTATTCCTCCGGCGGGGGCAATTTCTCCGCCGCCTTCGGCAACGCCCTTTGCAGGCTTGCCAAGGAGGACAAGCGGATCTGCGCCATTTCCGCCGCCATGCCCGACGGCACGGGGCTTGCGGATTTTGCGGAGATCTTCCCGGACCGGTTCTTTGACGTAGGCATCGCAGAGGAGCACGCGGTGACCTTTGCCTGCGGTCTGGCGCGGCAGGGCATGAAGCCCGTATTTGCGGTGTATTCCACCTTCGCACAGAGAGCCTACGACCAGCTGATCCACGACGGGGCGTTGCAGAATCTGCCCATCGTCATCGCTTTGGACCGCGCAGGTCTGGTGGGCGAGGACGGTCCCACGCACCACGGTATTTTCGACGTGGCGTTTTTGAATCAGATCCCCGGGTTCACGGTGTATTCCCCCGAAACCTACGGGGAATTGGAGGTCTGTCTGAAAAAGGCTGTTGCGCTCCCCTCTCCCGCGGCGGTACGTTATCCCAGGGGGAAGGAAGCCACCTGCACGCAGGAAGCCGTTTATGCAGACGATTCCCTGGCGGTGTACGATTACGGCAGTGATCCCGCCGTGGTGTTCTATACCTACGGCCGTTTTTCCGCAGAGGTGCGGCAGGCGGCCGAGACCCTTGCAGGCAAGGGCATTTCCGCAAGAGTGGTGAGACTGATCCGCGTGAAGCCCTTGGAGGTTTCCCGCTTGGCGGCCTACGCAGAGGGTGCAAGCCTTGTGTACGTGGCGGAGGAAGGCATTCGGGAAGGCGGCGTTGGGGAGACCTTGGTGTCTGCCTTTGCGGAAGCCGGTCTTTGCAGAAATACCCGTGTGTTCATCCGTGCCATTGCGGGGCAATTCCCCACCCATGGCACCACCAAGGAGCTGTTTGCCGATCTGGGCATGACCGCAGAGCAGATGGCCGCAGAGGCGGAAGGGATGGTGGGCAGTTTTGCGCATTGATCTGTTTCTTGCGGAAAACGGCTATTGCAAAAGCCGCTCCAAGGCTGCGGAAGCCATTAAGGAAGGCCGTGTTCTGGTAGGCGGCAAGCCTGTGGAAAAGCCCTCTTTCCTTGTGGAGGACGGCATGGAAGTGACGCTTCTGGAAACGGAGGAGGAAGGCTTCGTCTCCCGTGCGGGGTACAAGCTGGAAGGGGCGCTGAAGGCCTTTGGCGTAGACGTTTCCGGCATGACCGCCGTGGACCTGGGTGCTTCCACCGGGGGCTTTACCGATTGTCTGTTGCAAAGAGGCGCCTCCTACGTGTACGCCGTGGACGTGGGACACAGCCAGCTGGACGAAAAGCTGCTGTGTGATGCCCGTGTAAAAAATATGGAAAAAACCAACGCACGGTACTTGAAAAAGGAAGATTTTGCCCGTCCCGTGGACATTGTGGTGACGGACGTTTCCTTTATCTCCCAAAGACTTTTATACCCCGCCGTGGGGGACATTCTCCCTGTGGGCGGGCTCTTTATCTCCCTGATCAAGCCCCAGTTCGAGGTGGGAAAACAGCACGTGGGAAAGGGCGGCATCGTCCGTGATCCCCGTGGAAAGCTGTTTTGCAATCTGCTGGAGGCGTTGAAGCTTGAGGGAAGCAATCACGGATTAAAGCTTTTATCATACACCGACTCCCCCATTTTGGGCGGGGACGGCAATCGGGAATACCTGGCCTATTGGCGGAAGGAGTGAAGTCCCATGCTGTACAAAACCATACTGCTGTATCCCAATCAAAGCAGACCGGTGGATCGGCGTGACTTTGAGAAGGTAGCTTCCCTGCTGTCGGGCATGGGGTACACCCTGTTCACCTCGGACAGCTCCTTTGCCACCGATGAGATCCGTTATCTCCCCACCCACGCCGCCTACTCCGGCTGTGATGCGGTGGTGGTGTTGGGCGGTGACGGCACCATGCTTGCCGCCGCACGTCTGGCAAGAAAGACGGGGATCCCCTTGGTGGGCATCAACTTCGGCACTTTGGGCTATATGGCGGAATTGGAAATTTCGGAATGCCACCTGCTGGCAGGGCTGGAGGAAGCGGGCATCGAGGAGCGTATGCTTTTGGATGCCACCGTGGAAGGGGAAGGCGTTCCCCTGCAGACCATGACGGGGTTGAACGAGGCGGCGGTCTGCCGTGCCGTTCCCGGTACGCTGATCCGTTTGCGGCTGTTCTGCGACGGCAACGAGGTCTGCTCTTACCGCGGGGACGGGATGATCGTTTCCACCCCCACAGGCTCCAGCGCATACAACCTTTCCGCAGGCGGGCCCATCATCGATCCCAAGCTGAACGCTTTTTGCGTGTCTCCCCTGGCGCCCCACACCCTGGCGGCCATGCGTCCCATGGTGTTCTCCCCGGACTCCGTGCTTACGGTGGAGATCGAAGGAGATGCCTCCGTGGCGGTGGACAGCAACCTCTTCCCTGTTTTGAAGGGCAAGAGCCGCCTTACGGTGAAGCAGAGCGAGGACAAGGTGAAGCTTTTGAAGCTGAAAAACGCAGGCTTTTACGAAGCGCTGATGAAGAAACTGACGTAAGGTCAATAAAGAGAGAGCTTTATGAAAAACAAACGACAAGCAGCCATTCTGGAGCTGATCGAGAATAACGTGGTGGACACCCAGGAGCTTTTGCAGGAAATGCTGGCGGCAAGGGGCTTTTCCGTGACCCAGGCCACCGTTTCCAGAGATATCCGAGAGCTGAATCTGGTGAAATCCATCGGAGAGGACGGGGTGTATAAATACCGTGCCCAAGTCTCCCCCAGGAAAGAGCGGCAGATGATCTCCGACACCTACATTCCCATTCTGCGCCACGCCGCCACCGGGGCGGAAGCCGCCGGCAATCTGGTGGTGGTCAAGACCCGTAACGGCATGGGCAACGCCGTGGGTGCAGCCCTGGATGCCATTGCCATCCCCGAATGCGTGGGCACGCTGGCGGGGGACGACACCCTGCTGATCATCGCCAAAACACCCGAAGGTGCAGAGAGGATCTGCAACGACCTGTGCAGAATGATCTTCTCCGACCACGATTGACCGCCCGACACGAAAGGAGCGTGGAGTCTCCATGCTGACATCCCTTCATATCGAAAACATCGCCCTGATCCGTAGGCTTGATCTTGAGCCCGCGGCGGGGTTTTGCGCCTTTACGGGGGAAACCGGTGCGGGCAAAAGCATTCTGATCGATGCCATCGGTCTTCTTTGCGGTGCCAGAGGAGAGCGGGAGCTGATCCGTTCGGGAGAGGAATCCGCTTTGGTGGAGGGGGTATTCGATTGTCCCGTCCGCATGGAAAAGGCCTTGGAGGAGCTGGACGTTACCCCCGAGGAGGACGGGCTGCTGTTTTTAAGCCGCAGGCTGACGGCCGACGGCAGAAGCACCGCCAAGATCAACGGCAGAACGGTGCCTCTCGCCAAGCTGAGAGAGGTTGCGGCGTTGCTTTTGAACATCCACGGTCAGCAGGACACCCAAAGCCTTGCCTCCGAGGAAAAGCAGAGGGTGCTTTTGGATCTGTTCTGCGGAAACGAAGGCCTGTTGGAGGAGTACGGCAGAATTTACGGAGAATGCCGTGCCCTGCAGAGAGAATTGAAGGAAAGAAAAGAAAAAGCGGAGGATCTGGCGGAACGCAGAGATCTTCTGGAATATCAGGTAAGAGAGCTGAAGCAGGCCAAGATCCGCCCCGGTGAAGAGGCGGAGCTGACGGCGGAGCACGCTCTGCTTGCCAACAGCGAAAAGGTGACGGAAAACGCCCACGAGGCCTACGGTGCTTTGTACGGCAATGATCTTTCCGCCATGGCACAGCTGAAGACCTCCATGCAGGCGGTGAAGCGGTTGGCTTCCATTCTGCCCGAGTGCAAGGAATACTTTGCACGGATGGAGGACGTGAAGGCAGAGCTGACGGACATTGCGGAAAGTCTGTTGCCCTACGCCGACCACATGGAAAACACGGCGGAACGGTTGACGGTGGTGGAAAACCGCTTGGAAAAGCTTTCCGCATTGGAACGGAAATACAGGACCGACGAAGCGGGGCTGGCGGAAAAGCTGAAAAAGGCCTCCGCAGACCTGGCACTTTTGGAAAACTGCGGGGAGGATTGCCTGCAATTGGAAAAGGCGCTTAAGGAAAAGGAAGCCCTTCTGAAGGAGGCGGGTGCGGCCTTACGGCAGGCCCGTATCCGCGGAGGGAAGCTTCTTTCGGAGCGGGTGCAGGAAGCTTTGGCAGAGCTGGATATGCCCAAGGTGCGGTTCGTGATCTCCGTGGAAGAAGGAGCTGCCACCCCCGACGGTATGGATGCCATTGACTTCTCCGTCAGCGCCAATGCGGGAGAAGCGCCCCGTCCCATCGGAAAGATCGCCTCGGGTGGTGAGCTTTCCCGTATTATGCTCTGTCTGCAATGCGTTTTGGCAGACGTGATGGAGACCCCCACCATGATCTTTGACGAGATCGACACCGGTATTTCCGGCAAGACCAACGAAAAGATCGGGCGGATGATGGCACAGATCGCCTCCGGCGGCAACACCCAGGTGATCTGCGTCACCCATGCGGCACAGCTGGCGGCTTGCGCTTCCCATCAGTACCGCATTTCCAAGAAGGAAGAAAACGGCAGAACCCAGACGGAGGTCCTGCTTCTGAACAGAGAAGAACGGATCGGGGAGCTTGCCCGCATTATGGGCGGTCTGCAGGTGACGGATACCGTTCGGAAGGCGGCAGAGGAACTGCTGGACGGTGGGGCATGACTTGGTTGAAGACCCACAAAAAGCAGGTGTTCACCTGGCTGTTGATCCTTGCCACCCTGGGATGTCAGATCTTTATCTTCTCCAACTCCCTGCGGGACGGAGAAGAATCCGCCAAGCAAAGCGGTATCGTGGTGGAGCTGGTAAAGCCCCCTGTGGAACAGCTTTTGCCCGTCGTGAAGGTAGAGCCCACGGAGCAGAACATCGTGCGCTTCGTGCGGAAGGCGGCACACTTTTTGGAGTTTGCCCTGCTTGGCTGTCTGTGCTGTTTTACGGCACGGCGATTTACGGAAAAGAAAGGGTTGTTTTTGACCTTGCCTTTGGGATACGCGGTGCTTACCGCCTTTGCGGATGAAGGGATCCAACTCCTTTCCGCAGGACGGGCAGGCAGGCTGACGGACGTGCTCATCGACAGCGCAGGCGCTGTGACGGGGCTGTTGTTCGCCTTTGGCTGTCTGGCACTTTGGGGGTATTTCCGCAAAAGGAAGGACAAAAACAAGGTTACCCACAAAAATACGGAGGAAATGAAATGAAAAACACCATGAAAGCAAAAAGGATCTTCTCTCTGCTGACGGCGGTGGTTTTGCTCTGCCTGCCCTGCTTGCTGGCTTCCTGCGAAACGGAAAGCCCGGAGAGCACAAGCAGTACGGAAAGCATTGCGCCCCCCACCCATGCAGAGCTGTTCTGGGAGGCGGTGTGCACCGTGGGGGACTATTTCGGTCCCATGGAGGCCACCTTCGGGATGCCCCTGTTCACCATTCTGACGGGCTCTGAGGACGGCACCGAGACGGAGATTTTGAACATCGAGAAGATCGCCGCCATGAACGTGAATCTGCTGGGAGATCAGCCCGTTCGCAAGGAAGCGGTGACCAAGACCTTGGGGAATTTGATCAACACCTCCGGCACCTGGTATGCCGCAGGGGAGGAGATCCTGTTCGAGGAGCTGGCAAACGAGGATCTGGAGTATTTCCTCCTCCCCGAGGTGCAGGCGGATCCTTACGCCCTGACCTCCGGCGGCGGGCTTAGCTCCATGCTGAGCATGGACATGAATCTGGTTCCCGACGGACTTTTGGATTCTTTGGAAACGGCTGTGAAGGAGCTGTTCACCGACGAGATGATCCTGATCGCCAAGAGCGACGTGGTGGATACCTACACCATCACCATGGATCCCGAGACCGCCAAGGCTTTTGACGCTATTCTGGAAGAAAACATGAAGGAAAGCGGCATGGACGGTCTGTTCGGCACCGGGGACTTGACCAACAACGAGGGCATTGAGGTGTCCGGCGGCACTTCAGAGCTGACCAAGGTGCTGGTTCTGAACGTGGCGGAAGGCAAGAACTATCAGCTGAAGCTTTCCACCATGGATAACGGTACTGCCGTTTCCGTTGCATATTTCACCATTTCCGTGAACGGCGCGGTGACCACCCTGCAGTACACCGTCACCGAAGGAGAGACGGAGGTCTCCCGCACAAGCTGTACCTTCACCGTGGCGGCCAACAATCTGAAAATGGAGGCCGAGATGGTGGAAAACGGCAACACCACCACTGCGGATCTCACCGTTTCCGCAGACGAGGTCAAGAAGCTCACCTTCAAGGGGGACATCAACACCTCTTACGTGGCGGAGGGGATGACCCTTGCTGTCCCCATCGCTGTCAGCGGTACTTATCACGATACGGAAAACGAAGTCAAGACCACCTTCGCCCTGTCCGCTTCCGTGTCCGGACTGCTGGAACTCGCCGTTTCCGGTGAGAACGTCTTTATCCCCGGCACCCCCGAGGTTAAGGCACCCCAGGCCGATCTGAAGGTCACCGAGACGAATATGGATACGCTGATCCAACAGATGGAATCCGTGTATCCCTCTGCCGCCGCCCTTTATCAGACCCTGATGGGGCTGACGGAGTTCGACCCCGGGACGGTCCCCAACCAATAAACAAAAGAACGGGGACGCTTTACGGCGTTCCCGTTTTTGCTACAAGGGGGGGCGCAACCTCGCTTTAGCGAGGTATAGAATCATTCAAAGAACTTTTAATGCCGAAAACTGACGTTTTCGGAAAATGATCGAACGTATTCACATTGCGGGGTTAACACATTGGAGGTAACTTATGCATTACGATCTGCACGTACACACCCACCTTTCCGATTGTGCGGCCAAGGACGCCTTGTTCCACCGCTATATCGCCGCGGCGGAAAAAGCCAACCAAACCGTTCTGGGCTTCACCGACCACAGCTGGGGCAAGGGTGTCCCCGGGGCCTCTTCCTGGTACCAAAAGCAGCCCTATGAGCGGCTGGCGGCACAGAAAAAGGAGATCGAATTCTACCTGGCGGAGCATCCCTCTACCGTAAAGGTGTTCCAGGGCGCAGAGGGAGAATACGCAAACTTCTTGCTTGGCTTGGACGAGGAGGCGGCGCAGTACGCCGATTATATCATCATCCCCCACGACCACGTCCACATGAAGGGCTTCGTGATCCCTGCGGACAAAACAAGCGCCAAGGACGTGGCGAAATTCCTGCTGGAAAGCTTTGAAGCCCTTTGCAAGCACCCGAAAAGAGGGCTGTTCGTAGGGCTTTGCCACCCCATGATCCCCTGCTGTATGCCCTGGGAATTCAAAAACGAAGCCTACAAGTACATCACCGACGCCCAACTGAAGGACGCCTTGACGGGGGCCAAGGAGGCGGGGCTGTGGATGGAACTGAACCTTTCCGAATTCGGCTCTGTGCCGGACGGCGAATTGGAAAGCTTTGAATATCTGCGCTTCTTCCGCATTGCCAAAGAGGTGGGGAATATTCTGTATTGGGGCAGCGACTCCCACACCGTGGAGTCTTACGAAAAGCGGATCCCCTATTCCGAAAAGATCCTCGCCCTCACGGGGCTTACGGAAGAGGATTTCATGGCGGCAGAGCGTGCCATGCTAAGCCGTTAAAGCGTGCCGTACACCGCCATGGTGAAGGTCTCCAGAGCCCTCTTGCGGTCACGGTAGATGGCGGAGCGTTCCTTTTGGTGGCGTTCCGAAAGCTCTTCCACACAGTCCTTGGTGCGGTGGACGAAAAACAGATCCAGCAGATCCTTTTGGTATTCCGTCAGCACGGCGTACCCCCGTTCCATCCGCTCGGATTCCTCGTACAGGGCGCGGAGGCGATGCCTTACGTCCTGTGCCTTGGTGTTCAGCCGTTCTCTGCGGGGGCATTCCCCAATGGTGGGGTCTGCCAGCTCCCCTTCCAGAAAACGGATCTCGTCCTCAAGAGTCTCCCGGGCGATCTCCACCAAGGACTTTCGCGCCAGCATTTTTTCGGCAATTTTGGTGTAGCTGTCCATTTTGTTTCCTTTCTTCTCATAAACCTGTCTGTCATCTCATCGCCGTCACGGATGGAGCGTAACCGTGGCGGCGTCCTTCTTTTTCAAACAACGAACATCTGTTCTTGTTCGGTAAATGGAGTATAGCACAAAAATTCCCCCTTGTCAAGGGGTTTTTGCTTTTTGTACACATTGCACAAAAAAACGGTCGACCCATGTCAAAAATGCAGAAATTTGTCCACAGGACATTTTTTCATGCTTTGTTTCTTGTTTCTTCACATTTTCTATGGTAAAATAAAGAAAAAATGACTTGAAAGGAGTGTCTTTTGTGAAGAAGACGTTATCTTTGGTTCTTTGCCTTGCTTTGCTTTCGGTGGTGTGTCCCGTCTTTTTCACCGAAGAAGCCGTGGCGTGCGGACCGTACCCGGGGGAATCGTATTACGAACAAGGGTATGAAGAGTATGAAAACGGCAGATATTCCTGTGCCGTTAAGGGAGACGAGGCGGTTCTGCTGCATTACAAGGGCGTCTTTGGCCAAACGGAGATCGTTGTGGATGCCAATATCGGTCCCTACAAGCTGGTTGAGATCGCCGACAACGCCTTTGAGGGTTGCGGCGCCAAGCGGGTGGTGATTCCCGAGGGCGTAGTGGAAATGGGCGATGGGGTATTTGAACAAAGCTCTGTGGAAGAGATCGTTCTCCCGAACAGCTTGCGGGTCATTCACGGTGCATTCACCAACATGGATCAGATTGAGAAAATCGTGATCCCCGAGGGTGTGGAGGAACTGTACGACACGGTGTTCTCCAACTGCGAGAAGCTGAAGGAAGTGACCCTGCCTTCCACGCTGAAAAGCGTTGTAAATCTGTTCAGCAATTGTCCTTCCATAGAGACTGTGGTGTTGCCGGAAGGCTTGGAAGTCATGGACGGCTACGTTTTCTATTTGTGCGACAGCGCAAAATCTCTTATCATTCCTTCCACGGTACGTTCTATGAGCTACGCTCCCGTGGTAGGCTGCGACAGCTTTGAATCGTTGTCTGTAGCCCCGGGAAATGAAAACGTAAAGCTGGAAAACGGATGCCTCATCACCTCCGAGGGAGTGTTGGTGCAAGGCTTCTCGGGATGTGTGATCCCCACGGAGGGGTTGGCTGCCATTGGCGGCAGTGCCTTCTACCACGCAGATTGGCTGGAAGAGATCACCATTCCCCACGGCGTGACATCCATCGGCGCAGGTGCTTTTATCGGATGTAATAACTTGACCAAGGTAGTTCTGCCCCGGGGGCTTACACAGATAGGAGTATCCGCATTCTCCGGCTGTAAGGCTTTGAAAGAGGTCGCGCTTCCCGACAGCGTTGAAAGCATTGGAGACACTGCCTTCACCGGCTGTAAGCAGCTGGATCTGAAGATGCCGGCCGGCTTGAAGTCTGTGGGGGAAAGCGCATTCAGAAACACAGCCATTACCTCCGCCATCTTCCCCGAAACACTGGAATTTCTGGGAGAACAAGCGTTAAGAGATTGCGAGCAGTTGGAAGTCCTTCATCTTCCCGCAGGGCTGAAGAGCCTGCCTTGGCTGCTCACCTCAGGATGCACAAATGTGAAGGAGCTGGTATTACCTGCCGGCTTGGAAACCTACGAGCCGGGTTCGTTCAGCTATATGCCCAATCTGCAGAAAGCGGAGCTGGACGAGAGCAATCCCAACTTCTATTTGAACGGCTTCTGCCTGATGAGTAGAGACGGCACGCTTTTGGCGGCGCTCTCAGGTGGCGATATCCCGAAAGAGACGAAGGTTATCGGCAAGCAAGCCTTCCGGCACTTTGTTCAACATGAGCCCCTGTTCCTTCCCGAAGGCGTGGAACGCTTGGCATCGCAGGCTTTCGACCAAGCGGACGTACCTGAGATCGTTTTGCCCGCCTCGTTGAAAATAATTGATGATTATGCGTTTTATTATGCAAATATCGAAAGCCTTTACATTCCCGCCACGGTAGAGGATATGGGATATAATCTGTGTCAGGGCTGCTTCTACCTACGTCAGGTGGATATGGGATATGAGAAAAAACCCGACGGATGGGAGGACAGAATGACGCTGAGCTTTGGCGGACGAGTTGTCTGGAACGTAAACTCCCGCCGCACAGACATCTATAAGGTCAGCGGTGATTTCCGATACGAGATAGTAGATGGCGAAGCTCATATCGTAGAGTATCTGGGCGATGCCACCGAGTTGGTGATCCCCGAGACCATCGACGGCTACAAGGTAACGGTATTGGGAATGAAAGCATTGGAAGATCAAGCTAAGCTTACTTCCATCACCTTGCCGAACACCATCCATACTCTCGAAAGGAATTCCATTGATGGTTGCGCTTCCTTAAAGGAGCTGATTCTTCCCAACAGCGTAAAGACTCTGAAACACTGTGCCATTTGGGACTGCGAAAGCTTGGAATACGTATATATCCCCAATGTGACAACGGTGGGATCCCAAGCCATTGACTATTGCACTAACCTGAAAAAGGTGGAGTGTGCGCCCACAAAACAACCTGCTTCTTGGGACGATCGCTGGCACGGTTACGTTTCCGAGATCGAGATCGTTTGGGGCGTTCCCCATCCCAATGAGGAGGATCCTGTGGATCCGCCCGTGGAGCCGATTGATCCGCCGGAGGTTTCGGAGGAAGTGAGCGAAGAGGTTTCCGAAGAGGTTTCGGAAGAAGTTTCGGAGGAAGTTTCCGAGGAAGAATCTGTGGAAGTTTCCGAGGAAGAATCCGAAGCGGTCTCCGAAGAAGAATCTGCGGCAAGCGAGGAGGAACAGACGTCCTCTGCCGAAAGCATCGCGGAAAGCGAGACGGAAGAGCCTGCAAAGGGCAGCTTCCCCTGGATTCCCGTGGGGATCGCCGTGGTATTGGTTGCCGCTGTGGCGGTGATCTTGGTTATCAGAAAAAAGAAATAAAGAAACTTTATTAAGATAGAAAGGGGTGTCTTTTGTGAAGAAGACGTTATGTTTGGTTCTTTGCCTTGCTTTGCTTTCGGTGGTGTGTCCCGTCTTTTTCACCGAAGAAGCCGTGGCGTGCGAGGGAGACGATTGGGGTGACAGATACCGCGAAGACGGATACGCAATAGAAGAGTTTGGAGACTACCGCCTTGCCATCAAGGACGGCGAGGCTACCCTGCTGGAATATTACGGATGGGAAAAAGACATCGTTATAGAGGCGGAAGTGGGCGGCTATCCCATCGTGGAAATTGATTCCATGGCTTTTGCCTACACCGTCCCGGAGACCCTTGTGATCCCGGAGGGTGTGAAAGAGATCGGCGGGTTCTATTTCTACAACGGATTTGATTTAAGAGAGATCACCCTGCCCTCCACTCTGCGGGTCATCCACGGCGGGTTTGACGGCTGTGATGCCGTAGAGAAGATGGTGATCCCCGAGGGCGTGGAGGAAATGCACGGAACGGCTTTCTCTTATTGCGAAAAGCTGAAGGAAGTGGTTCTGCCCTCTACCCTGAAAAAAGTGGGCGGCTTGTTCATTGAATGTCCCTACGTGGAAACCGTACTTCTCCCCGAGGGGCTGGAAGAAATCACAGGGATCATCTTCTACGACTGCGCCAACGCAAAATCGGTGGAGATCCCCTCCACGGTGAAGCACATGACCCACGCCCCTGTGGTGCGCTGTGAAAAGTTTGAAGAGCTGACTTTTGCCCCCGGGAATGAGTACCTACGGATGGAAAACAACTGTCTGATCACCGCCGACGGCGTACTGTTGCAAGGCTACGAGGGCAGTTCCGTCCCCGCCGAGGGGATCACCGCCATCGGTGCTTACGCTTTCTGCTACGCCGACTGGCTGACGGAAGCCATTTTGGGGGATGAGGTCACCTCCGTGGGAACCTGGGCGTTTTTGGGTTGTGAGAACCTGACCAAGGTCAGCCTTCCGGAAGGGATCACTGCAATTGAATCCCAGACCTTTCAAAGCTGCACGTCTCTGGCGGAATTCCGGATGCCTTCCACCGTTACAAAGATCGGTTCCTTTGCTTTCCACAAGTGCAAGGAGCTGTCCCACGTAGACTTCCCTCCCGCTTTGGAGGAGCTGGGAAGAAGTGCGTTCAACAATTCCGGCATCACCTCCGCCATCCTGCCGGATACCATCACAAGCTTGGGTACGGAAGTTTTTTACGGCTGTAAGAATCTGGAAACTCTGCGGCTCCCCGCCGGTCTGCCCGATCTGGGGGAAAGCTTGCTTTCCGGTTGCTCCAATTTGAAGGAGCTGGCGCTTCCCGAAGGAATTACCTCCATCGATCGCTTTGCTTTAAGCAATTTGGAGAAGCTGGAGAAGCTGCATTTGCCCTCCACCCTGGTAAACGTGGAAGGCGACTCCTTCGGAGCCATTCCCAATCTGAAGGAGCTGACGGTTGCGGAAGGCAATCCCGTTTTGTATACAGAAGGTCCCTTCCTGATGAACAAAGACGGTACCTTGGTGCGTGCCTTTGCTTATGGGGAGCTGCCCGAGGGGATCACCACCATTGGCGGATACGCCTTCTACAACTGCTCCGGCTGGGACGTGTTTACCGTTCCCGAGGGTGTGGTCACCATTGAGGAGCACGCTTTCTACAGCGCCGCCGTGAACAGGATCGACCTACCCCGAAGCTTGAAAGAAATCGGGCAGTGCGCCTTCTCCCGTGCGGAGATCAAAAGCATCTTCCTGCCTGCTACCATCCAATCGCTGGACTATGACGTATTTGAGCTTTGTTCTTGTTTGGCCACGATCTACGCAGAGCCTGCGGAACGCCCCTCCTTCTGGGCCAGTTGGGACGGTGACTTCAAGGGAACCGTGGTATGGGGAGCAACGGGAATTCCCGATGACAACTTCCTGCGTAGCGGCGACTACCTCTACGATATCGTAGGAGACGGCGTCAGCATCCGCGCCTATCTGGGCGAAGCAACGGAGATCACGATTCCCCCGGAGCTGGGCGGATTGCCTGTGATCCAATTAGGAAACGGCGCATTCACGGAACAGCAGGCTTTGGTTTCCATTAAACTGCCGGACACCTTGAAGCGCGTGGGCGACCAAGCATTCCAATACTGCTCCTCCCTTAAGGAGCTGGTCTTCCCGGACGGCGTGGAATACATCGGCAGAGACGCATTGTTCAGCTGTAACAGCCTGGAATATGTTTATTTGCCCGATGCGGACGTGGTCGGCACCGATGCAGTCTCCTATTGCCGTGAATTGAAGGTGGTGGAATGTGCGCCCAAGGAACAGCCTGCCGGATGGTCTTTGCGGTGGTACGCTGCGCTCCCCGCCGCCCAAATCGTTTGGGGCGTGAACGAGGAAGAACCCGTTGAGCCTCCCGTTGAGCCGGTTGACCCGCCGGAGGTAAGCGAGGAAGTGAGTGAAGAGGTCTCGGAGGAAGTTTCCGAAGAGGTTTCCGAGGAAGTGTCCGAAGAAGAAAGCGCCGAAGCAAGCGTGGAGGAACAGGTATCCTCCGCCTCCGGCGAGACGGTGAGTGAAACGGAAGAGTCCGACGGAGAGTTCCCCAAGATATGGATCGTTGTCATTGCGATTTTGGTTGCCATGGCAGTGGCCATCGTGATTTTGAGAAAGAAGTAATATGGACAGGAGCCGTGTCTTCACGCGGCTCCTTTTCCTTTGGAAAAAAAGCGGTTTTCTCTTGCATTTGGGGGATTTGTGTGCTATACTTGGATGAATGAAACGCGGAGGTTCTTTCTGTATGTTATTGTTTTACGTTCGCCACGGCGACCCTATCTACGATCCCGATTCCCTGACCCCCTTGGGCCACAAGCAGGCGGAAGCCCTTGCCAAGCGGTTGTGCCGCTACGGCATTGACGAGATCTATTCCTCTTCCTCCAACCGCGCGGTGCTGACGGGTACCCCCACGGCGGAGCTTTTGAAGAAGGAGATCCACAAGGTGGATTGGTGTCACGAGGGCAAGGCGTGGGAATACACCGCCATGCCCAACGGAAAAGGCGGCCGTTCCTGGCCCATTGCCTGTGCAGATAACGCCCGTTTGTTTATGCGTCCCGACGTCATGGCCTTGGGCGAGAAGTGGTACACCCACCCCGACGTGATGGCTCTTCACGATTTTACACCGGGGCTTGCCGCCATCAACCGGGACGTGGATGCGTTTATCGCCTCTTTGGGCTACGAACACGACAGAGAAAACCATATTTATCTCCCCACCGCCCCCAACGATAAGAGAGTGGCGCTGTTTGCCCATTACGGCGCGGGGATGTGCGTGCTGAGCAGTCTTTTGGATATCCCCTACAACGTATTCTGCACCCATTTCAATCTCTCCACCAGCGGTATGACGGTGATCAAATTCCAGGAACGGGATGGCTTTGTCATTCCCGAGGTACTGACCCTTTCCAACGACTCCCACGTTTACGCCGAGGGTCTGCCCACCAAGTACAACAATGCGTATTATTTCTGATATGAAAAAACTGTTTTTACTGCTTTTGGCGGTGTGCCTGCTGGCGGGGTGTGAACAGCCTCCCTCCCCCGCGGTTTCCGAGGGGGGAGAATCCTCCGTGGAGGAAAGTGAGATCTCGGAGGAATCCTCCGAGGAAGAAAGCCTGCCGGAAAAGCAGGTTCTGGTTTTGCTTTACGAGTATTACATCACCGCAAACGTGAAGTCCGACGGGATCTTCTACGAATACACCTACTGCTTTGACGAGGAAGGCAGGGTATTCAACGCCGTAGCGAAGCTGATCTACCCATCACGGGAAAAGGCGGAGACGGAGTATTACCAGCTGATCAAGGCGGAATACCCCAACGTGGAATTGAAGGGCAATGAACTGTACTTCTCCTTCCCCAAAAAGAAGTGCCCCTACTTCGGCATCACCTACACAGCACTCCCCTACCTGCTGGAGGAATCGGTGTATATCATCACCGACTTCAACCTTCCGGAGGAGGAAGAGGTGTCCGAGGAAGATTGATTTCTTTCAAAAATCAAAGAAAATGAAAGAAAATCAAAGAAAATCGAAAAAAATTCAAAAAAGTTTGAAAAACCTCTTGACAAATCCGTTTTCTGTGCTATAATTGCAAAGGCTTAAGAAAATATGGATTTATGAAAGGACTATGCATATGTCTACTACGATGCTCAAAAAAGAGACCGTTGAGCGCAAGTGGTACGTAATCGACGCCGCAGGTAAGACCCTGGGTAAGGTTGCTGTCGCTGCTGCAACGATCCTGAACGGTAAGCACCGCCCCGAATACACTCCTCACGTGGATTGCGGCGAATGCGTGATCGTGATCAACGCCGGTAAGGTCGTTCTCACCGGTAAGAAGCTGGATCAGAAGATCCACTACCACCACACCGGTTATATCGGTGGCATGAAGGCTGTCAAGTATCGCACTCTGATGGCTACCAAGCCCGAAATGGCAGTTGAACTGGCCGTTAAGGGTATGCTTCCCAAGAACACCATCGGTGACAACAGCTTTGGCCGTCTGAAGGTCTATGCCGGCGCTGAACATCAGCAGGCTGCCCAGATGCCCATCCCTGTTGAACTCTAAGAAATAAGGAGGTAAATGAACATGACTTACACACCCGCAGTTCCTTATTTTTACGGCACCGGCAGAAGAAAGACTTCCGTAGCTCGCGTTCGCGTTATGGTTGGTACCGGTTCTATCACCGTTAACGGCAAGGCCGCAAAGGAATATTTCGGTCTTGACACTCTGATGCTCATCGTCAACCAGCCCTTCACCACCACCGGTACCGAAGGCAAGTTCGACGTGATCTGCACCGTTAAGGGCGGCGGCCTCTCCGGTCAGGCAGGCGCTGTTCGCCACGGTATTGCAAGAGCTCTTCTCCAGGCTGACGATGCTTATCGTCCCGTCCTCAAGAAGGCAGGCCTCTTGACCCGTGACCCTCGTATGAAGGAAAGAAAGAAGTACGGCTTGAAGGCTGCTCGTCGCGCTTCTCAGTTCTCCAAGAGATAATTACAGCCTTACGGCAATTATTTCGATATACAAAAAGCTCTGCATCTGCGGAGCTTTTTTGTTTTCAAGCACCTCGGTCATTGCAACACCGAAATCACCTCTAATATCTACGTTCACATTTTCAAAGAATACAAAGCCAAGATGGCTGAATCTATCGAGCACGATTTGCTTTGATCAAAAAGGGCGGTTCAATTTGTATAGAATTGAGCCGTCCTATTTACTTTTCACCGTTTTTATGGTATAATACAACTAATAGATAAACTTGAATTTGGAAAAGGAGTATGATTGTATGAAATCGATGAAAACTATAGCTATTCTACTAACACCGCTTTTATTATTCGCTATCTTGTTTATTCCTTATAATTTAGCTAATCAACACTTTATTGTCGATTGGCTGGGCTGTGGCTGCCCTGTAATAGATGAAGCGGGCAATATGGTTGAAAACAACTTTAACGCTAATGATTTCACGGCATTATTTTGGTTAGTTATCTCTGTTTGTGTGGTTGCAATTTCGGTGTTTTTATCAAAAAGAATACCGAAAGAAAAGATGTGGTTCAGAGTTCTGTATATAGTAGGTATGCTTTTGATATCACTCGTGATAACTTATCAATTCTGCCAAATGATGATGTGGAAGTGACAAATTCCAATTTGTCGAGCTTAATAGGCGTTGAATGTTGGTGTGATTTTGGTGCAAATTTGGTGCAACACTTTATGCGACGATACTCACGATATTCACGATATCAAACGGTGTTCTTAAAACTCCAAGAGATAAGCGGTTTTTATTGGAAAATTCAGCACTCACGTTTGTGGGTGCTGTTTTTTCGTTTCGACGTGTCGATAAGTGGCCGGCACGCATGGGATATGGTGTAAAGTCGTTTTGCCCTTCAACGCAAACGGGCTGCCGAAGGACGTCAGCCCCTACGAAGCCGAACAGAGGGAGGGTAAAAAACAGACCTGGATTTCCCGCATGGAGGACGGTAAAAAACACGTTTTATGCCTACCTCGTTGCGCGAAAATGCGGTTTCATTTTAGCCCATACATCTTGCGTTTTCGTAGGGGTTGACGTCCACGGCAACCCGAAGCCGAAGATAACGAGTTTTGGCGACGCAAGGATATTTTTTCGTGACAAAAAGGGCATGGAATTGTAAACAATCCCTCTTTACTTTTAGCAAAATGTGTGGTATGATGATACAAATTCGTATCGACCAACTTGAGAGCAAACGAGGGTATAAGAAATGAAAATAGATGGCTGCGTAACAGACGGAAGCGGTGCGCCCATAGCAAATGCGCTGGTTGAAATAAAAGGAGAATCCTTCGATACGCTTTTCAGCACGGAAAGCAACGAAGACGGCTATTACATGCTGGACATCCCGGCAGGTCGATACCCTTTTTTGACAGCAGTGAAGGACTACGGAATCAACTATTTGGAATACTGGTGCCAGAATATTTCCCTGCAAGCTGACATGTCGTTGAACGTGAGCTTCGACAAATTGGAGATCTACGGATTGCACGTATTTTCTGTCAAAGGCGCCGGTAATAGCCTGATGGCATATTTCAGACCCATGAGTTTGCCTAAATTCCGGCAAGGGTTGCAAGATATTGCGCCGGAGAACCTTGTGATCAAAGCAAGCATCGACGGGCAGGAAAGACCCGTTATCCATACGAATCCGGTTAAGGAGCTTACGGAAGGTCTTGAATTGTCCGCATACCTGATCCAGGTTGAAACAAGTGGGCGCGATATTCCTTGGCACAAGTTTGATCTGCAAATCACAGACGCCGATCGTCATTACGGTGCGGCAACAATTTTTAATCAAGACGTTCAGCAGTGTGGGAATGTGTAATCGTTAGAGGAATTTGAAGTTGACGGAGGTATCGCAGATGACAATCGGAGAAGTAAGTTTATATACGAATGACGTGGTAACCTTGGCAAATTTCTATAAGCAACTGTTCGATATTGATAATCAAAGCAACGATACCGTGCATCAGGTTATCATATCCGAGGGAACGTCGTTTACAATTTACAATGATGGTTCCCGCAAGAATAACAATAATCAGAATATCAGATTAGCATTTACTGTAGACGATATCCACGCAGAATACCAAAAGCTCCTGACACTCGGCGTTGAGATCATTGAAAAACCCACTAAGCGACCTTGGGGAGCGACGAATATGAGTTTTTACGATCCCGATAGAAATATAATCTATTTCAGAAGTTTCACTACCTAACAAAGTCCAATTTGACAAGCGGCACTCACGTTTGTGGGTGCTGTTTTTTTACGGGCGATTCGTGAATCGCCCCTACGGGCACGACTTGGGAAAGGCGAAGCTCCCTGCGGGAGATGCTCCCTTCGGGAGCGGAACGTGCTTTCGGTCTTTTGCACCCACGGCTTTGTCGAGGAGCAAAGGGTTCCCCTTTTTGTAGGGGCGATTCACGAATCGCCCGCGTGGGGAACAAGATGAATTTTCTCTTTACTTTTTGAGAAAAGCATGGTACAATTACAATACAAATACTAAGGAGGAGCGTTATGGGAACATACGTAAGCACGGGCAGATCTTTTGAGTTGCCATTCAGAAGTATTCTGCACAAGAATGCGTTTGCGCCGACGGACAAGGATGAAACGATCATTGAAGCGTTGGCAAATGCCAATTTGAGCCATATTCAGACCACAAAAACTCCTTCGGAAAATGAATTGAAAATTTTGAATGAAATATTCAAACGCAATCCGAATATCGCTTTCAGAGAGTACAGCTTATCCTTCAAAAGCGTTGACGTTGCGTATTTAGCGAAGCTAACGCATTTGAAATCGCTTTACTTGGATATATACAGCGAAATAGAAAACCTTGACGTTATAGAGAAGCTGAATTTGGATTACCTATCATTGCATTGCTTTCATCTGAAGGACTATGAATTTTTGCGAAACGTAAGCTCGTCCATCAAAGGATTGACAATCGATTTGGAAGACAAGACTTACAGGATGGACATCAACCACATTCTCCATATGACGGAGCTTGAATCCTTGGCCATTCGAAACGTAAAGAAAGGTCTTGATCAAATCGGCAAATTCGAAAATCTCAAAGCGCTATATCTGAGATCGATCGGCATAAAAGAGTATGGCTTTTTAAGAGAAATGAATGTCAAAAAAATATATCTCAGCTTTCAGAACGCCGCGTACTTTGATACGTTTGGGATCAACGAAACCATTGAAGAAGTCAGTCTGTGGATGAACAAGAGTTTGACCGATCTGAGCTTTTTGCTTCAGTTCCCCAATTTGAAGAGGGTCATTATCTCCAACCAAAAGAAAGTGGAGTTTATCCCGGATCTAACGGGACTGACAAAGCTTGAAGAGATCTATTTTTTGGAAAAGGATGCCGAAGAGGTTCGCAAGCACTGTAATCCCAACGTTAAGATCCACTCGCACTACAATCCGGCCGATATTAGCTGAAGAGACCTCATTCCGAGCGGGCGTATAGCTTAATACCATGCACAGCGATACACCGTCATGGGTTGAAAAAGAATTTCTCGCTTTTTTGTGAGGAATTTCCGCTTTTCGGTTGTATAATGGGTAGACGAAAACGGAAAAGAGGGTGTTTTTATGAAGAAGATCATATCTTTCCTACTTGCCCTTCTGCTGGGGATCACTGCTTTGGCGGGGTGCGGGCAGACGCAATCGGAGCGCTCCACGGGGGAACCATCCGCCGAGCCTCAGGGCTCCCCATACACATACAGCGACTCGGAGATCCGCGCGGGAGAGCAGGTCATCCGCCCCATTCAGACGATTTTGTGGCGGGAGACCGCAGACAAGGAAGCTCCCGACGGGAAACGGTTTGAGGATCCGGGAGGGGCGTACAAGATCCTGAACGATCCCGCCACCGACGTTGCCGACTTCCCCAGGATCACCACCTCGGAAGCCTTGACGTTGATCCAGCCCCAAGGGACGGAACAGAACACGCGCCCTTCCATATACGATATGCAGTTCCGGGAGGTCTATTTCTACGGGATCTGCTGGGAGACCTTGCACACCCTTACCCCCGGTGAATACGTGGTGACCTTTACCCAGCGGAAGGAATACCGCCCCAACAGCCAGGGGGGCTACGAGGTCTGCTGTTACCAGAACATCTTCGTTCTGGTGGTGGAGGCAGCGGAGATCACCTCCTCTTGCGTGAAGCAGGAGGGCGACGAGTATTTTGTGATACTGCCCATTTCCGGGGTAGAGCTGAGGGTGAGAGACACCGAAGTTCCCCGCCTTGCTTGGCTGGACGACGAGCTGTTGCGGGCGGCGGAGGAAAAAATAAGCCAAGAGATGGCGAAATACACCGATTCCCCCTATTTCTATTTGGAAACGGACAGAGAGGGCTATCTTTGCCTGGCTTCCGAGGAGATCGTTTACTTCGACGGCTCCGAGGATGAAGCGGATAGCGGCGGTTGCGGCGACCACAAGCACGTCTTCGCCAGCGAAAGGATCATGAAGTAAAGCACGGGAGGCCAAGTATGGTCAGAGAGATCAGAGAAAATGAATTGCAGGCCCTGTTGGAATTGTATTTGTTCTTGCACGAGACGGAGGTGCCGGAGATGACGGACCGTCTGCGGGAGACCTGGGAGGCCATTCTGGCGGATCCCAACCATCATATCATCGTGAAGGAAGCGGATGGAAAGCTCGTTTCCTCCTGCGTTTGCGTGGTGATCCCCAATCTGACCAGGGGTGTGTGTCCTTACGCCTTTGTGGAAAACGTGGTGACCCACGGAGATTTCCGCGGCAAGGGCTACGCCACGGAGTGTTTGGCCTACGCAAAAAAGCTCGCAGAGGCGGCAGGGTGCTACAAAATGATGTTGCTCACCGGCTCCAAGGAGGATTCCACGCTGGATTTCTACCGCCGTGCAGGGTACAATTCCGAGGACAAGACGGCCTTCGTGCAGTGGCTTTGAAAAAAGGCTTTGACAGCATCCGTGAAAAGCGGGTGCTGTTTTTTGTAGGGGCGATTCACGAATCGCCCGGATAAGGACGAATTTTTCCTCTTTACTTTTTCCCCTTTTTGTGGTATGATCAAGAAAGCAACGGAAAGAGAGTACAGACCAATGACAGAGACGCCCATCATCAGAAAAATGGAAGAACAAGACAGGCAAAGCGTACTGGAGATGATGCGCATGTTTTACGCCTCCCCTGCCGTTTCCACAAACGGATCGGAGGAGATCTTCCAAACGGACATCGACTGCTGTGTAGAAGGCTCTCCTTATCTGGAGGGATACGTGTTCTTGCAGGCGGGCGAGGTGGCAGGCTACGGGATGCTGGCAAAAAGCTTTTCCACCGAGTTCGGAAAGAGATGCATCTGGATCGAGGATCTGTACGTGAAGGAAGCCTTTCGGGGTCTGGGCTTGGGCAGTGCGTTTTTGCGGTTTGCAGAAACGGCTTACCCCGACGCTTTGTTGCGTTTGGAGGTAGAAGAAGACAACGAGAGGGCTTTGCACGTCTACAAAAAGGGCGGGTTTACCCTTTTGCCCTATATGGAAATGAAGAAATAAGACTCCACCTGCGGTTGAGTTCTCCCCTATTCAACCTACGGTGTGTAGACTTTGGTGAAAAAGACGGGTATACTGCATAGCGAAAGGAGGCCGAGACAATGGATCAATTGAAGATCGGTAAATTCATTGCAGAACAAAGAAAGAAAAACGACTTGACCCAGATGCAATTGGCGGAAAAGCTGAACATCACGGACAGAGCGGTTTCCAAATGGGAAAACGGGAAGGCGATGCCCGACGTTGCCACCATTCCCGCGCTGTGCGATATTCTGGGCGTCACCATCAACGATCTATTTACAGGGGAGGTAGTATCTGTGGAGAACTACGACAAGAAAATGGAAAACAATTTAATGGAAATGGCACAGGAGCTGGAGCGAAAAAACAAAACGGTCTGGAGATCCATGTGGATCATTCTGTGGCTCAGCATGGCGGCATTGCTGGCGGGCTGCCTGGCCGTGGCGTATTATATCCCCGAGGAAATCTGGCAGGTCGTGGCGGTTTTAGGGCTCGGCGTGGTATTCCTGATCCCTTGCTTCTACGCATTGAAGCTGGAGATCAGCGTGGGCGCTTACAAGTGCAAGAAATGCGGCCACGAGATCGTGCCTACCTATTCCCAGGCGTTGAACGCCATGCATATGGGCACCACCCGTTACCTGAAGTGTCCTTCCTGCGGCAAACGCAGATGGTGCAAAAAGGTTTTGAAAAAGAGCTGAAAAACGGTTAAAGCCACAGCGGGAGCGAAATGCTCCCGCTTTTTTGTTTACAATTGAAATTCTTGACAGAATGGAAAATGCGTGGTATACTGAAAAGGAGAAAAACCACGGGAGGAACGGTGTATGAGAAACAAATCGCCTTACGAGCTCTTCAGGACGGGACAGTGGTCCTTATTGGGGGTATTGGCGGTGACGGCCATTAATATTGTATTGGCCGCTTTTTCCGTGTCGCTGTACTTCCCTTTTTCCGCCTGCATTCCCAGAGACCTCATTCTGTGGGGGGCGAAGACCGGTGGAAGCTGGGCTTCCCTGGGGGTGGTTGGCGCCATTCTCGTTTTCTTCTGCTTCCTTGCCTGTGAGATTTTGGTGCTGAGGCAGGAAAAGCTCCCCGCCTTCCGTTTGGCCTTTGGGCTTTACGCCGCAGACAGCTTGGTGTATCTGGTGTTTGCGTTGCCGGAGATCACCCAGCACGGTTTTGGCATCATGTCCATCACCGAGGTGTTGTTGCGGTGGTTCATTCTCACCGCCCTTTACCGTGCGGACAAGGTCTGGCTGGACCCCCAAAGAAAGAACCCTGCCTTCCGTGTGGAGCCTCCCGCAAAAAAGGAAAAGCCCGAGCCTCGTCCCCAAGACGACGATGATGAAGACGAAGGGATCCAATGGTAATTTTAGTTATCAAAAATGAAAGGAATAAAACCATGAAACGCATTCTTCTTTTACTCCTTGCCACCGTTCTTTTGCTTGCTTCCTGCGGGGAAGCGGCACCTGCACCCAACGAAAGTTCTGCGGAAAACTCTTTGGAAAGCTCCGTGGCAGAATCCTCCACCGAGGAGAGCGCAGGCGGGGATACCATTCCTCCCGCTTTTGTGAACGCCAAGAACGGCAAGCTTCCTTCCGTCTCCCACGATGCGGGAAGTGCTGTGGATCTGCTGGAAGGCGTGGAGGCGATGGATAACGTCACCGCCGCCGAGGACTTGCAGATCGCCATCACGAACGAGGGCGGGTATGATCCCGATATTCCCGGCACTTATACCGTCACCGTTGCCGTCACCGACGAAGCGGGCAACAAGGCAGAGGCCACTGTTGAGGTCACCGTGCGCCCCGTATACGAAAAGATCACCCTCACCCTGGGCGGGGAGATCCCCTATCGTCTCAACGATACCTCCGCTTTGGTGTACACCTCCTCCGGCACCTCCTTCCGCACGGCGGACGTGATCCAGGTGATGGACAAGGACTTCTTCCTGGAAGAATACAACGCTCACAAGGCAGAACATACCAACAACGGCACCGTTCCCTTCTTCCCCAACGGCGTCATCGTCATCACCGATGAAAACGGACTGATCGTACAGGTACGCATCGCCTGCGGTGAGACCATTCAAATCAATGCAGACAACTCCGTGAAGACCTCCGGTCTTTCCTGGACCAACTCCATCGACGCCACCTCCGGCGGCGGTATGTTCAAAGGGCTTGCAGCAGAGCTGGACAGCATCATCCCCAACGGCGGGCAGCTGGCCTTCGTGGGCAACCCCGGGGCAGTCCTCTGCCGCACCTTCCTGATCCAGTCCCTCTTCTCCTCCGACTACGTCAGCGGTGCGTTGGCTTTGAACCAACAAAACATTTACCCCATCGGCGGAACGCTGGTGCTGGAATAAAGGAGAGTCCGTATGAAAAAATGGTTTTTGTTTCTACTTTCGGCAGTTTTGCTGTTATCCGCCTGCGGAGAAGCGGCGCCTGCACCCACAGAAAGCAACGGGGGCGCCTCCTCGGAGCCTCCCGTAAGCACCGAGCCGGATACCGAGCCTCCCGTGTTGCGGATCAACAAGAGCGTTCGCGAGGTGACCATCAAGAAGGGTGCTACGTTCGATCTGATGCAAGGCGTTACCGCCAAGGATAACGTGGACGGCAAGATCGAGGACCGTGTGGAGATCAACGACGGCGGGTTCGACCCCAACGTTCCCGGGGTATACACCATCGGCTATTTCGTTGCCGACTCTGCGGGCAATGCGGCGGAGGCGGTATTCCGCACCATCACCGTGATGGAGACGGAGGCCATGGCCGCTCCTCCGCTTTGGGAGGGTGTGATCGAAGGAGAAAAGAAGAATCCCGCCAAGCCCGCTTTGTTCGGCGGCGCCTGGTACTACAAGGTGGTCTCCTCCAAGGACAAGTGGGTGGGCATTGAAGCCACCGTGACCCTGCCCGAGATCGATATCAACCGCTACAACGGCAGTTACGACGACAGCCTTGCCGCAGATCCGGGCGCCAAGAATCTGGACAACCCCTCCGTTTACCTTGGCGGTCACGCACAGACAGAATCCGACGTGGGGCTTTCCTTCTCCAGAGCGCTTACGGACGTGAAGTCCGGCACTCTCAGCACCGGGAACATCGCCTTCCGTCCCTTCTGGCGGTACATCACCGATGAGGATCAGGACGTGGGCGGTTACGACGCCCACGGCGGTGAGTACGCCGTTTCCGCCAACGGAAACAACTGCATTGCCAATTATCATTGGAAATACACCGAGTACTATTACCTCCCCGGGGATCAGCTGAGGATCATCGTGTTCTCTCCCGAGCCCGGGAAGATGCAGCTGCAGATCGATGTTTTGGCAGTTTCCACCCTGCCCTCCTCCGTGGAGATCCGCGAGAAGTACGGCTGGAACGCCCCTGCGGATTTCTTGAGCCCCATCTTCACCTCTCCCGGGCAGGGAACGGGAATGGATGCGGAGTTCAAGCGGGTATGTGCCATTGACCAGTCCGGCAACGAGGGCGGTACGGCCATTGCCACCGAGACCTTGGTGAAGGACGTGATCTGGCACGAGACTTATCTTTACCGCGAGATCGACGGTACGCTTTACCGTGTTCCCATGAGCGAGGACAGACGGGCCGCCATCGGTGCGCCCTATGAGGATCGGTTCACCGTCACCCACGAGGGGGTGGACTCCTCCAAGGGCGGCGAGGTGGTCACCATCCATCCGGGGTATAAGGAGTAAGAATACGGGGCAAGAAGGTACGGGGCGTTAAGAACCTTTCTTTGAAAAGAAAGGTTCTTAACAATCTCCAAAGAAACCTCATTGCCGAAAACTGTCGTTTTCGGGGGAAATGAAAAAGCCGGTGCAATCTCACTTTCATTGCCTCGGCTTTTATCAATAGGAACCTCATCCACCGTTTGCGGGGGATGAAGAAGGTTCTTTTCCTGCTTTATACTCCCCGCAACGGTCCTCCTTCCCCAGAGGGGAAGGCAAAAACTCCCTTTCGGGAGTTGGAAATTGTCGTATGCCCCTGCGGGGCGGAACTAAGATCGTCTATTCTCTCGCCATGATTTATGGCTGTGCACGATTGAACGCTTTTTGCGCACGCCGTAGGCGGATGAGGTTCCTTCGCTTTTGAATTAAAAACGAGGCTGGGTCGAAAGACTCAGCCTCTTGCGTTCTCTTTAATTGCTTGCGTATTTCTGCTTGGTTTGGTTGATCTTGGACTGCTCCACGTTTTGGGTGGGGTACCAGCCCTTTTCCTTCATTTTGTCGTAGATCTCCTTCTGCATCTGCAGAGTACGGGTGAGAGAAGAATCGAAAACGTTTCGCACCTTGGCGGTGGAGGATTCGATAGATCCGTGGAGGTAGAGGTCTCCTACCCCCTTGGTGGTGAGGAGAAGGCTCTCCATGAGGTTTTTGTCGTCCATGTGTGTTCCTTTCCGTTGAAATGTTACAGTACGTTGTAGAGGGTGTTAAACAACTCTCCGTGGCCTGCGGCAAGGCCGCTGACGAAGTTTTTCAGCTGGGGGTCGGTCAGCTTGGCGGCGCACTCGGTGCATTGGGTCATGAGAAATTGCTCGTGCCCCAGGGCGTCCTCCAGATACAGCAGTTCTTTTTCGCTCATGAAGTGTCCTCCTTTGAAAATATTTACAAAAACCTCTTTACATCCCCGCTTCCTTTGTGGTAAACTAAGGAAGTAAAGTGTTCTGTATCTATCTTTGCCTTGTTTTGGGAAAGATATACAGGAATGGGAAAGGAATGTCTTTTATGAGCGGATTCGAGATCGGCAGAGTGGCGGTGGGCGATCTGAGCACCAACTGCTACGTGGTGAAAAACAAAGAGACGGGGGATGCCTGCGTCATCGACCCCGGCGACAATCTGACGCTGATCCAGGATCTGCTTCACCGTATGGACGCAAAATGTCGGCTCATTCTGTTGACCCACGGTCACTTTGACCACATTTTGGCGGTGGGAGACCTGCGCAGTGACCGTGCTCCCGTTTGCATTCACAAATCGGACGCACATATGCTCACACAGCGGGATATGTTCTCCAACATGATCCCATACGATCCCCGCCCCTTTGAGGCGGCGGATTACGTGTTTGACAGGGAAGCAAGCTACACCGTTGGCGGCTTTACCTTCTACGTGATCCCCACCCCCGGCCACACCAAGGGAAGCGTTTGTTATTTGTTTGACGACAACCTGTTCACCGGGGACACCCTGTTCAAGGGAGGCATCGGCACGCTGAACTTCGGCGGGGATGCTTACGATATGGCAAACACCCTGCGGATGCTTTGCAAGCTTCCCGGGGATTACACCGTTTACCCCGGTCACGATGAGAAGACCACCCTTTCCGACGAGATCGCTCACAATCCCTTCCTGCAGGAGTACAGAAGAAAATGAAACGATTCCTTGTTTCGGCAGTTCTTGCCGTTTTTGCCCTGCTCTTTCTTTGCGGCTGTGCCCCCGGCCCCATCAACGAGGGGGAGACCTATCTGGAGGGGGCTTGGTATTTTTCCGATGAGACCATCGGGCTGAACGTAGGCTACAACTTCTTCCCCGACGGGGGCGGGTATCAGTTCATCGGCAGTACGGTGAACCCCATCCGCTACGGCGTTTACGAGGGGAATATCTACATCGCCGTAGGTGGCGGCAGGGCGGACGCATTCTCCTTTGAACAAAAGGGAGACAGCATCGTTATCGGCGGCTTGGAATACCTTTACGCCGAAGAGGATGAGGACACCGCTCAGTCCATTGCGGACATCATCTCCAAGGAAAGCCCTGCAGATCCTCAAGCCCCCACGGGCGGGGTCACCTTTTACATCCTGGCCTGCGTGGCCTTTGGGCTGGTGATCTTCCTGCTGGTGTGGGTGGTGCGTACCTTCCGCAAGAAGGCGTAAGTTTGATAGCTGATGAAAGGGTGATGCCTTTGAAAAAACTGATCTGTATGACAGCTTGCTGTGCTCTCTTGTTTGCAGGCTGTAACGCCCACGAACACAAATATACCGATACCGTAGTCCCTCCCACCTGCACGGAAATGGGCTACACCGTCCATAGCTGCGGGTGCGGCGAGACGTATTTTTCCGACTACCGCACCACCGCCACCCATTCCTTTGGGGACTGGATCGCAGGGGTCACAGCTACCTTGACGGAAGGCGGCGAGGAGTACCGCCTCTGCAAGACCTGCGGATATTTGCAGACCCGTAACACGCAAAACGCCTCCGTGTTGCCCAAGGTCTATCTTTCCTCCGAGGGCAGTGTTTTCTATTCCCACGGAGAACTGCATTTCACCTGCGACAGCAACTCCCTGGTGGGGGAAGGCAAGCCGGAGATCCAGCTGTTGTTCACCAAAAACGGCAGTTTATTCCCCGTGGATCTGGGATGGGGCGAGCAGAGCGCTTACCGCCTGGATCCCTGCACCCCCGATCTGACTTACGCCCGCGCCTCTGCGGCGGAAGCACTTTGGGATGCTTGCACAAAGCTTCGGGAGAATGCTTCCGAGGCTCCCGTGTCCCGCCTGTATCCCGTAGGCGGCGGATATCTCGTTCAGGTCTATCACGATGACGACTATTTGGGGATCTACCGTTTGACGCCTCCCATGGGCGGATGGGCTTACGCCGCGTCTCAGGTCGGCCCTACGGCCGTCTTCCGCGGAAGCAAGCACAGTGCGGAATGTCTGTTCCTCACCTCCCCCGTGTACGACGAAGAAGGCTTTGCCCTGCAGTATTGCTCCACCGAAAACGGAGAGTGGGCAAAAGAAAGCTTTGAAGCCTTTATAAACTTTGTACGAAAATCCTCCGACGGGGACTTTAAGGAAAAGCTCTCCGAGTATACCGATCTTACGGCACTGATGGATCACTTCTTGCTCACCGTTCTTTTCGGTTCCGGCAACGGCGACACGGAAGGGACCCTCTGGTCCACGGCGGACGGGGTGCATTGGCTACCTTCCTTCTCTCCCCTCCACACGGCCTACGGCTTGACAGAGGATGGCAAGCAGACCTCTGCCGCCTTGGGGATCCCCATTCCCGTTGAGAGCGCCTCCATAGCTTACGAAGGGGACAACCTTCTGTGGCAACGGCTTTGCAACGTATTCGGTGAAGAATTGAGAGTTCGTTACACCCGGCTCCGCGCCTCGGCGCTTCATTCCCCCACGGCTCTGTACAGAAGCGTTCTGCATCAGCAAGCGGCGGCAGAAGCAGAGCTTTTGGAGATGGAAAAGAATCTGCTCCCCTCTCTTTCTCAGAACGCAGTAAAGGTGGAGACACTGAAAGACTATATTCAAGACCGCCTTGCCGCCATGGATGCATGGTTAGGCGCTTTTGAATAAGAGAAAAATGATAGAAAAATCACGAAAAGCTATTGACAAATCGTGATCGCCGTGCTATAATCCCTACAACTTCATAAAAGCTGTGACGAGGACAAGGGTGTTCGTTTATCCGGTTTTCAGAGACCTGCCGTTTGGTGCGAGGCAGGAGCCGCTACGTTCGCTTATCACCTCCGAGCCGCAATGCCGAGCCTTGAACGGCAGGGTCAGGTGTTGACGGAGTTTCCGCCGTAGAAAGGGAAAAGCGTTGGTTGACGTGTCAAATGAGTGGTTGTAAAGTACTTTTGGGTTCAAAGACTTTATCTCGTTGCAGATAAAGTCTTTCTTTTTTCCTCTCAAAGACAACGGCAAGCACAGGAAAAAATTTTTCGGAACAGAAAGGAACAAAAGAAATGGAACAGCAGACCAAACTCATCGCCCAACGATTGAAATGGGCGCGTATCAACGCCGACGTCTCCCCCGAGACCCTTGCCTCCGCCTGCGGTGTCACCGTAGAGGAATATCTGGAGCTGGAAAAAGGGGAAAAGGATTTTTACTTTAACTTTTTGTATAACTGCGCATTGACCTTGCAGATGGACCTTTCCGAGCTGGTCTCCGGTACGGACCCCAAGCTTGGCTTCTTTACCCTCACCCGCGCAGGGGGCGGTATGCCCATCCGTAAGGGAGACGGCTTCCATTACCGTCACGTAGCGCCCTTTTTGAAGAACCGTCTTTCCGAGCCCTTCGTGGTCACCGCGGTGTACGACGCCGTCAAGGAGACCTCTCCCATCGAGCTTGCCACCCACCCCGGGCAGGAGTTCGACATGGTTTTGGAGGGGCAGTTAAAGATCCAGCTGGACGATCACGTGTTCATCCTCAACGAGGGAGACAGCATCTTCTACGAATCCGAGCACGCTCACGGTATGGTGGCCATGGGCGGGAGGGACTGTAAGTTCCTTGCCATCGTTCACAAGGAGGGCGAGACTCCCGAGAACCAGCCCGTTTTGCAGGAGACTCCCTTCGTGGCAAAAGAGGTGGATTCCTTTGCGGATCCCGTGGCCTATAACAAGAGATACGAAAACTGCATCTATAAGAAGTTCGTAGAGGAAGACATCGACGAAAACGGCAGGCTGAAGAGCATCCGCTTCACCCCGCCCGAAAACTTCAACTTTGCCTACGACGTGATGGACGCTTTGGCGGAGAAGAATCCCTCCAAGCGTGCCATGGTCTGGGTGGACGACGACCTTACCCAAAGAGACTTTACCTTTAAGGAACTGCAGGACGAGGTCAACCGTACCGCCAACTACTTCGCTTCCCTTGGTGTCAAGAAAGGCGACCGCGTGATGCTGGTGCTGAAGCGGCACTATCAGTTCTGGTTTGCCATCCTGGCGCTTCACAAGCTGGGTGCCGTTGCCATCCCCGCCACCAATCAGCTGGTGGAAAAGGACTTTGTTTACCGCTTTGATGCGGCAGGGGTCTCCGCCATCTGCTGTACTGCCGACGGCAAGGTAGCCGAAGAGGCGGAAAAAGCCGCCGCCAAGTGCGAGACGGTGAAGACCCTGGTGCTGGTCAACGGCAGCCGCGAGGGCTGGCACGATTACGACACCGAGGTACGCCGCTTCTCCAAGCGGTTCGACAGAGTGGATACCAAGCTGGAAGAGCCCATGATCCAGCTGTTTACCTCCGGTACTACGGGCTATCCCCGTATCGCCACCCACGATCACGGCTACGCGCTCGGTCACCTCATCACCGCCCGCTGGTGGCATTGCGTGGATCCCGAGGGACTGCATTTCACCGCCTCCGACACCGGATGGGGCAAGGCGCTGTGGGGCAAGCTTTACGGCTGTTGGTTCTGCGAATGCGCCGTGTTCGTTTACAACTACGAGCGGTTTGATCCCGAGAAGATGCTCCCCCTGTTTGCAAAATGCGGGGTGACCACCTTCTGCGCACCGCCCACTATCTACCGCTTCCTGATCAAGTGCGATCTTTCCAAGTACGATCTTTCCACCATCCGTTACGCCTGCACGGCGGGTGAAGCTCTGAACCCCGAGGTATGGAACAAGTTCCACGAGGCAACGGGCTTGAAGATCATGGAGGCGTTTGGGCAGACGGAGACCACCCTCACCATCGGCAACCTTTACGGCGAAACACCCCGTCCCGGTTCCATGGGTGTTCCCTCCCCCGCTTACGACGTGGACATCGTTCACGAGGACGGCACTCCCTGCGCCGTGGGTGAAGTGGGCGAGATCTGTATCCATTACGAGGAGGGCAACAAGCCCTACGGTCTGTTCATGGGGTATTACAGAGATCCCGACAAAACTGTGGCGGCTATGCACGACGGGCTGTATCACACCGGCGACACCGCTTGGAAGGATGAAGATGGCTTCTACTGGTACGTGGGCAGAACCGACGACCTGATCAAATCCTCCGGCTACCGCATCGGGCCCTTTGAGATCGAAAGCGTTCTCATGGAGCTTCCCTACGTACTGGAATGTGCGGTAACCGGTGTTCCCGATCCCGTCCGCGGACAGGTGGTGAAGGCCACCATCGTCCTCACCGGCGGCACGGAGGAAAGTGACGGCTTGGTGAAGGAGATCCAGAATTACGTGAAGACCCATACCGCTCCTTACAAATATCCCAGAGTGGTGGAATTTGTAAAGGAACTTCCCAAGACCATCTCCGGCAAGATCCGCCGCGTGGAGCTGAAAGGGAAATAAGCAGGGTTTTCCGTCAAATCCGACAATTTTTTGACATCTGTTTCTACAAAATAACGGTTGACATCCTGCGGGAAATGTGGTAACATATAGGAAACGATCATAAGGAGTTATTTTGCCATGAAGAATAATAACGTCGCTGCCGAGGCAGTTGCGGAAGAGACCAAGGTGATCCTTCCCGAAGAGAATAAGCCCAAAAAGGTCAAGGCACCCAAGGATAAAAAAGAACTCCACAGCATTTTCTTTGCCGCTGCATGGATCATCGCCGTCGTTGCATTGCTGTTCGCTCTGCTGGGGCAGAACGCTATGAACACCAAGGACGGTTACGCTTCCCTCAGCTACCACTGGTTTGAAGAGGTCACCAACAGAAAGACCGGCGAGGTTACCACCGAGTGGACCGAGCAGGAGTTTGTGATCCCCGTGCTGACCACCGCGTTCTACGCTTTGGTTTCTCTGGGATTGGGTCTCGTCAGCACCGGCTTGGGCGTTACCAGCAACATCCTCAAGAAGGATAAGAAGGTTCTTACCTATCTTCCCGGCGTTGTTGTTTCCGTGTTGGCAATGATGTGCTTCCTTTCCACGGTATTCACCAACGTATAACAGTTTCCATAAACAAAAAAGCGACCTGCTTTTGGCAGGTCGCTTTTGTTTTGCTTCAGATCTCTTCTATGTGGTTCACGTACTCCAGAGAGCCGAGAGCATTGATGATCTCGGTGTGAGTTTTATACTTCCGCAGCTCCTTCCCCGTGATGGTCACCGCCAGGGAGTACACCGCCAAGCCGGAATTCAGGTAGGCGGTGTTGGCTTCGATCTCGTCGATGGTCAGCCCCAATTCACGAATGGTGGCCACGAAGTTCTGCAGATAAGCGATGTTTTTCAGCTCCAAATGCACCTCGAAGTGGTTGGAACGGTTTTTCAGGTATCCTTCCACGTGGGGGAACAGGGAGAGACTGCAAAGAAGCGCCAGGAACGCCACCAGGGTGATGGTGTAAAGCCCTGCACCGATGGCAAGGCCTAAGATCCCGCACGCCCAAAGCCCCACGGAGGTGGTGAGCCCCTTGATCTGGTTACGGGAGGTAAACAACACGGAGTTCACGGTGATGATGGCGATGCCGATGACGGAGGCGGCAGACAGCAAAAACAGCTCCTTCCCCAGATACAGGTCCATCAAAATGGCAATGGTGCTGGCCAGGGAAACCAGCATAAAGGTGCGAAGTCCTGCGGCGTGGCGCTTGCTGGAGCGCTCACAGCCGATGAGCATCCCCATGACCACGGAAGCGGCCACACGGATCAAAACGGAATAGATGTTGATCTCCGTGGCCCAAGTCCCCAAGAGATCTGCAATAGGATCTACGATCATTGGTAATTCCTCCTTTGTTAGCGGCGTCTGCCGAAGTTTCTGCGACGGATACGGTAAGCCTCCCAGTGCTCCTCGGCGGCTTCGGTGAAGGCCTGCTCCTCCTCGTGGGGAGGGGGCAGGGTCTCCTGGATCTTGCGGATACGGCGGATGAGAAGCTCTGCGTCGGAAAGCTGTTCCCCGTGGCTTACTTCCTCTGCGGGGATCAGATCCTCCAGCTTTTCGGAATAGGCGCCGGAAAGATACAGAGCAAGCTTTGCCAGAGCAGGACCAACCAACTCGTACAGGATGCCCGCCGCAAGGATCACGGTGTGCAAAGCACTCCCCACTTCCCCGCCGATGGTACGGGCACCGATGGCGGCAAGACCGATGGCCACCCCCGCCTGGGGGATCAGGGCAAGGCCTAAGTAGTTGCGGGTCTTTTTTGAGGTGCGTACCAACTGACAGCCCAAAAAAGCGCCCAGATACTTCCCTGCGATGCGCACGAGAAAATACAGAATACCCACTACCAGCAAAGAAATGCTTCCCACAGCCCCCACGGGGGAAAGCAAAGCTCCCAGGTCAAAGCGGAGACCGCTTCCCACGAAGAAGATCAGCAGGATGGGCGGGCTGAAATAGCCAAGCTGCTTGAACAGCTTACTGTCGTCGGTGGTGTTGACGTACACCGTTCCCATAGACATACAGCCAAGAAGCGGCGAGATGTTCAGTACGGCGCACACTCCGCAGAAGGCCGCCAGCAGGGACACGGAGATGATCAGGCGGTTATCCGTGGAGCGTTTGGTGGGCATGAGCCATTTCATTAAAAGGCCGAACAAGCCGCCCAACAATAAAGCTCCCAAATTGGCGATCAAGGGGAACAGCACGTCCCAAAGGGCCACGTCCCCGCCGGGGGACAGCAAGGACAGTGCCAAGGACACCGCCACACTGTAGGCCACCAGACCGATGATGTCATCCAGGGCCATGGATTGGAGCAGGGTGTTGACAAACTCCCCCTTTGCCCCGGTCTGACGGATGGTCACGGCGGTGGAGGTGGGGGCGGTCACCGCCGCCAAGGCGGCAAGAACGATGGAAAAAGCCAGATTCAGCCCCAACACGAAGTACAAAAGAACAAAAACCAGGCCGGATGCCAAGGTGGACTCCAGCAAGGCGATGACCAGCACCCTTCCCCCGTTTTTCCGTAAAACGGAAAGGCGGAAGAATTCACCGATGGAAAAGGCCACGAAGGACAAGGCCACGTCGGACAAAAAGTCCATCCCCTCCGCCACGGGAGCGGGAATCAGGCTCAGGCAGTAAGGACCCAGAAGGATCCCCGTGAGAATGTAAGCGGTGACGTTGGGCAGGCGGCAAAGCTTGGTGAGCCTGGTCATAGCAAAGCCGCAAAACAGGATCGCAGCGATGGAGAACACCACTCCCCCGGAGGGAGAAGCGGTATACAGCCCTTCCGCAAAGGTTTTAAACAATGGCAACACTCCCCTTTCTATTGAGGAAAAAGTTGCGGAGCACCCCCAAAAGATGCCCCGCACGGTAAAACAAGATTACGTTCCCGGGGCAGAGATCATTCTTCTGCCACTTCGAACTTATACCCTACGCCCCAAATGGTCTTCAGCGTCCATTTTTCGGAAGCGCCCTCCAGCTTCTCGCGGAGACGCTTGATGTGCACGTCAACGGTACGGCTGTCGCCCAGGTAATCGAAGCCCCAGACCTTATCCAACAGCTGGTCTCTGGTGAACACTCGATTGTAGTTGAAGGCCAGGAAGTAGATCAGCTCCAGCTCCTTGGGGGGCAGGTCGATGGCCTTGCCCTTGATCTTCAACTCGTACTTCTGGAGAGAGATCTCCAGGTTGTCGAACTTGATCACCTCGCCGTCGGCATTGTCGTGCTTGGCGTAGCGACGCAGGACCGCCTTGATACGGGCGCATACCTCCTTCATATCAAAGGGCTTGACGATGAAATCGTCTGCACCCAGCTCCAGCCCAAGGACCTTATCGATGGTCTCGCCCTTTGCGGTAACCATGATGATGGGCTTGGAGGATTGCTTGCGGATCTCCTGACAGACCTGCCAGCCGTCCATACGGGGCATCATGATATCCAAAAGCACCAGATCGGGCTCGTAGGTACGGAACAGGCTCACGCCCTCCATACCGTCCTGCGCGGTGCGGACCTCGTAGCCCTCCTTTTGAAGATACATACAAAGAAGATCGCAGATGTTGCTGTCGTCGTCGATACAAAGAATACGGGTCGCCATAGAGGAACCTCCTGTAAAATTCATAGTTTTGTTATTTTTGGAACTCTTTCCGATAACAATATACCATACATTTTTCCCATTGTCAATAGGTTTTTGTCAAATTTGGTAAATTTTATTCAAAAACTTTTATGAAACAAAATTGTATATTGCAATTGTCCGGGAAATGGTGTATAGTATAGGATAGAGATTTTTAGCACGCAGAAGAAAAAGAGGTATCTTTTTGTTATGAAACTTGGTATTGTCGGTCTTCCCAACGTGGGAAAAAGCACCCTGTTCAACGCCCTGACCAAGGCGGGTGCGGAAAGCGCAAACTATCCCTTTTGTACCATCGACCCCAACGTGGGCATCGTTGCCGTTCCCGACGAGCGGCTGGATAAGCTGGCGGAGATGTATCACCCCAAGAAGGTGACCCCCGCCGTCATTGAGTTCGTAGACATCGCAGGGCTTGTGAAGGGCGCTTCTCAGGGAGAAGGGCTGGGGAACAAGTTCCTTTCCCATATCCGCGAGGTGGATGCCATCGTCCACGTGGTTCGTTGCTTCGGCGGTAGCGAGGTCATTCACGTGGAGGACAGCGTTGACCCTGCCAGAGACGTGGACATCATCAACACCGAGCTGATCCTTTCCGACATGGAGCTGCTTGAACGCCGAATCGACCGTGTGAAGAAGGCAGGCAAGGGGGACAAGTCCGCCCTGGCCATTCTTCCCGCATTGGAGCGCATCGGGGATGCGTTGCAGAACGGCAAACCTGCCAGAAGCGTGGAGCTTTCCGAGGAAGAAAAGGCAGAGCTGTTCGATCTGCCCCTGCTTTCCTGGAAGCCCGTGATCTACTGTGCCAACGTGGCCGAGAATGACCTTGCCAAAGATCCCACTGAAAATCCCTACTACAACGCCCTTTGCAAGGCAGTCGAGGGAGAACGTGCGGAGATCATCACCGTTTGCGCCGGTATTGAGGCAGAGTTGGCAGAGCTGGACGAGGAGGAACAGCAGGCGTTCTTGGAGGATCTGGGGGTTACCGAAGCCGGGCTTGCCAAGCTGATCCGCGCTTCCTACCATCTGCTGGGGTACATCAGCTATCTCACCGCGGGAGAGCCCGAGGTTCGCGCCTGGACCATCGTGAGAGGCACCAAGGCGCCCCAGGCGGCAGGTAAGATCCACTCCGACTTTGAGCGGGGCTTCATCCGCGCAGAGGTGGTGGCCTTCGACGCCTTGATGGAAAAGGGCTCTTACGTTGCCTGCAAGGAGGCGGGGCTGGTCCGCTCCGAGGGCAAGGAGTACGTGATGCAGGACGGAGACATCGTTCTCTTTAGATTTAACGTTTAATGTTTATACGGGAACCTGTTTTGAAGTTTTTCAAAAAGAGTTTCGGTGAGCGACGCAATTTATTGTAACTTCATAAAATGAGTTTTGATGAGAGAGCCCGAGAGAGAACCTTTTTCCAAAAGGTTCTCTCTCGGAACAACCAAAATAAAAAGGAGACAGACACTATGCATTTCAAAAGACTTCTCCCTGCGCTGCTGGCGGTGATCCTGCTGGTGGCTTCCCTGCCCTTTGCGGTGTCCGCAGAGGTGGTGACGGTGAAGATCAACGGCTTCAACTGCTTCCGCAACAGCGGCAACCTGATCATCTACACCGATTCCTACGGTTCCGAGACCAACACCAACGAATGGGGCGTAGAGGCGGTGGTAGGCCCTGACAACAAGGTGATTTCCGTTGGCGGAAACGATAACGCCATCCCCGCAGGCGGGTTTGTGATCTCCGGTCACGAATCCGACGTAGACGGCAAGATGCGCACCTGGATCCAGAAAAACGTAAACGTAGGCGACTACGCTTACTACAATGAACGCACCATGCTGTTGACGGTTTCCACCGAGCCCATCGATATGAACGAAGAGGTGTTCTACGATGCGGAAAGAACGTTCAACGGTGTCAACGTCACCCGCGGCGAGAACTATCTGGTGGTTTACACCCCCTCCAAAGGCAAGACCACCGGTACCAACGAGTTCGGATACGAGGTAATCGTTGAGGACGGCTTGGTAGTCTCTTTGGGCGGCAACGATACCGCCATTCCCAAGAACGGTTTCGTGGTCTCTGCCCACGGCTCTTCCATCGACTGGCTGAAGACCTACGTACAGCTGGGCATGACCGCTTCCTACGATGCTTCCGCAAAGACCGTCAAGTTCAGCTACAACGCCGAGAGCCTGGAGCGTGGCATGGCGGCGATCCTGGAGGCTCTGTCCCCCGCCTTGGAGGACGCCAAGGAAAACTTCATGTATTTGCAGTACGACGTGCTGGAACAGCAGATCGCCGAGGCGAAGAAGCTGTTCGAGGACGCCCTGGCGGCACACAAGAACGATGGCTCCGACAGAGAGTTTGCCACGGTCTGCGACGTGGTCACCGACAAGGTAGCCATCATCCGCAGCTCTATCTCCGAAAGCTACACCGTGCAGTACCGTGCGGCTTGGGTGCGCCCTTCTCAGAAGAGCGCAAAAGAGGTTGACGCCTACGTGAAGGAGCTTCACGACGCAGGGATCAACACCATCTGCGTGGAGGGCAACTTCAACAACGGCGTGATCATGAACACCCCCAAGGATTGCTATTTCCAGCGGATCAAGACCTTCAACTACGACGTGCTCCAGGCATACGTGGACGCTTGCCACAAGTACGGCATGGAATGCCACCTTTGGATGGCCATCATGGAGGTGGGTCACAGCAAGGGGCAGTATTACTCCGACAACATCGCCTACAAGAAGCCGGAGTGGCTCTCTCTGAGCAACAAGGGTACTCCTCACAACCCCGACGACTTCATGATGATCGACCCTGCCAACGACGAGGCACGGGAATATCTTGTAAACTTCTACGAATACATCATCCGCAACTACGATATCGACTGCTTTGAATTGGACTACATCCGTTACTATTCCAGAGCGGATCTGGACTTCGGCTACACCGAGGCGGCCTTTAAGAAATTTGAGGAGCAGTACCACTACGGCGTGACCCCCACCTACGACACCAATGCTTCTTACTGGGAGGATTGGAAGAAGTTCCGTATGTCCCAGGTCACCGAGATGGTGAAGGCTGTCCGCGAGATGATCGACCGTGTTCGTCCCGAGGTGCTTCTCTCCGCAGATGTGGTCGCCACCGTGAACGGCGCTACGGAATACAACTATCAGGACTTCGTGACCTGGCTCCAGAACGATTGGCTGGACATTCTTCATCCCATGGCCTACGGCGACGGCTACGGCGACGATATCCGTCAGCAGGTGAAGCTGGCCGGGGATCAGTGCATGATCGTTACCGGCTTGGGTGTGTTCATGGCAGAGCTGGGCGCTACCGAGATGGTACGCCAGGCGGCGGAGGACAATATGAACGGCGCTTACGGCGATTGCTTCTTTGAAGGCTCTGCTTATCTGAAGGATATGGCAGGCCCTGCCCTGCAGGAAACCGTTTATCGCAACGACGCCATCGCGCCCTTCTCAGATCCCGACGCCTCCATCAAGGCTTGCCTGGACTACATGAAGGGCAGGATCAACGACGTATTGGTTCCCTTCGGTGGTCTCACCGCCGAGGAAGCCGAGAGCTTTGGGGAAATGATCGATGGGTTGAAGGAATCCGTTACCGATGGGAAAATGGACGGCGATATGCTGATGGACTTCACCCTGGCCATTAAGAAGCTGACCAACAAAAAGGTGAAGGATACCATGCTGGCAGACCTTTACAGAGCGGAGCAGATCACCTGCGTGCTCTACAAGGTGGATCAGAACAAGCTTTACGGGGAGCTGAAGCTTCCCGAGGGAGAGCCCTTTGATCCCAACCCCGCACCCGGACCCGGGGAAACAAGCAAGGACGAGAGCGAGGACGAGGAAAGCAGCCAGCCCTCCGAGGAATCCTCCCAAGCGGAATCCACCACCGAAAACACTGCTTCCGCACCCGAGGAAGCAGGCAGCTCTTCCACCACGATCATCATCGTGATCTGCGTGGCAGTGGCTTTGGCAGGTGCCGTGGTGATCATCCTGGTCCTGCGCAAGAAATGATGGGTAAGCTTTTTGGGGAACCGTCCGTAGCGGCGGTTCCCTATTCTCTCCCCGCACAGGGCTTGGTCTCCCCTGTCAAGCTGGCGTTTCTTTCCGATCTTCATGGAGAAGAATATGGCAGAAGCCTGGAATTGGTGCGGGAATTTGCCCCGGATCTGGTGATCTTCGGGGGCGACACCTTTGACGAGCGGGTCTCCCTGAAGGGCGGGCTTGCGGCATTGCAGGCCTTTCAAAAGGAGTTCCGAACCTTCTACGTGCCCGGCAACCATGAGATCAAGACAGGGCGTTACGATCTGGTGAAGCGGGCGGCAAGAGCCACGGGGGCGCGCCTGTTGGCGGGAGAAAACGCTTTGGTGGTGATCGGAGAGAATCAACTTTTGATCTGCGGGGTGGAAGATCCTCTGCACCGGGAAGAGGTCTACAAGCAGCAGCTTTTGGACGCCTGCCAAGCGGTACGTCCCGGCAGATGTGCCTTGCTGGTGACCCACCGTCCCGAACGGGCCAAGGATTATGCTGGGTTGCCCTTTGATCTGGTGTTGACCGGTCACGCTCACGGTGGGCAATGGCGGTTTCCCTTCCTGGAAGACGGCTTTTTAGCTCCCGACGTAGGGTTCTTCCCCAAGTACACAGGCGGGCTCTACGATCTGAAGGGCACCAAGCTATTGGTCAGCCGCGGGCTGGCAACGAAAAACACCCGCGTTCCCCGCATCGGCAACCCGCCGGAGCTGTGTTTGGTTACGTTGGTACCAAAGGGATAAAGAAGGAACGGACGAGAGAAACCTTTTTTGTAAAAAAGGTTTCTCTCGTGCTCTTTTCCAAAAAACTTTTCATGCAAAAGAACCTTCCGCAAAAGCAGAAGGTTCTTTGTGTTTTTTCTCCCCAAAACGACAGTTTTGGGCAATGGGTTTTCTTTTTTGTTAAACTTTTTTCTTTTTCCGAAAAGAAAAAAGTTTAGTTGCTCCCCTTACAGCACCAACCACAGCCCCAGCAGAGCGGCGGCCATGGAGCAGAGGGACACGGGTGCGCAGTAGCGGATGAACTTGCCGAAGGACATCTTCACCCCGTAGCGGGAAAGGAGGCTCATCCACAGGATCCCCGCAAGAGCGCCGATAGGGGTGAGGTAAGCACCCAAGTTAGATCCCGCCACCGCGGCGAACAACGCCCCTGCCGCCTCTGAAGAGGGCACGGCCGCCACCACGGCGGAATAGAACACGCTCATGGGAATGTTGTTCACCAGATTGGCGGCAAGGAAGGAGGAAGCACCGAAGGTGAGGATGCCGTTCCCTTGGGTCAACAGAGAGGCCAGGGCTTCCGTCGCCCCCGCCTTGCGGAGCGCCAGCACCACCACGAACATGGAAAGCACGAAGGGAATGATCTCCCAGGGCGCACGGCGGAAGGAATCGGTGATCATTTTCAAGCCCTTCCCTCGGGCAAGGAGGTACACCGCCATGGAAACGTACAGACTGACAAAGCACACCAAAGTGATCAGCCACATGGGCATGGCAAGGAAGTTGGAAAACACCAGCAGGAGGATACATACCGCCAAGTGCAAAATGGCGGTGATCACCGCAGGCAGATCCTCCAAGCGGGGATGATCGTCGTTTGCTTCCATGGGCTTTTGCAGACTTTTTCGGAACATCAGCCACAGGACGATAAAAGAAACCGTTCCCGCAAGCAACGTGGGCAGCCACATCACCTGCAGGTAGGAAAGGAAATCCACTTCCCCGGAGGTACACAGGCAGATGTTGGTGGGATTACCGATGAGCAATCCCATGCTCCAGGTATTTGCCGCCACAAACTCAGATACCAGAAATGGCAGAGGGTCGATCTTGGCGCCTTTTGAGAAGAAGCACAGGAAGGGAGTGAAGGTGAGGATCACCACGTCGTTGGAGGTGAACACGGTGAGCACGGAGACCATGAGATACAGGCTGACGAACAGCTTTTTCTGACTGCTCCCCGCGTGGTGCAGAACCTTGGAGGCCAGCCAACGGAAGAAGCCCGCCTGATCCAGAAATACGGAAAGCAAGGTCATGGAAAGGAACAGCACCAAAAGCTGCAGGGGATTGATCCCGCCGCTTTGGGTGAGGCCTTCCAGGATCTCTTCCCCGCTGATCCTGCCCAGGAGCCACAAGAGCACCCCGCCGATAAGGGGGGCGAACCAATAAGTACTGATAAAATGCCGACGGACAGATACCGACGGGAAGAAGAACACCAGCCCCAGCATGGTGATGCAGGCCGCGGCGGCGATGAGAACGGTAAGGAGCATATTGCGACCTCCAAAAGGATTCTCTCATTTATACGCCTTTTTTCACCGTTCGTCAAGGGGTTTTTCCGATTTTCTGTTGACAAATCGCCTGTTTCTGTGGTATACTGCTTTGGTATAAACAGTAACACACAAGGAATGGTAATTGTTATGACAGTCTATGAAGATCTTCAGTGGCGCGGCTTGATCGAGAGCATCTCCGATCCCGCCCTGATCGACAAATTGAACGAGGGTGGTCTCACCTTCTATATCGGTACCGACCCCACGGCGGACAGCCTGCATTTGGGGCATTATTCCTCTTTCCTTATCACCCGCCGTCTGGCAGAGGCAGGCCATCACCCCCTGATCCTGGTGGGCGGTGCCACCGGATTGGTGGGCGACCCCAGAGGAACCGTGGAACGCGCCCTTTCTCAGAAGGAAGTGGTATTCCGCAACTTTGAGGCCTTGAAGGCACAGGTACAGAAGCTGTTCCCCTACCCCGTGGTGAACAACTACGACTGGATCAAGGATATGAACGTTCTGGACTTCTTCCGTGACATCGGTAAGTTCATCAACGTTGGCTATATGCTGGGCAAGGATCACGTAAAACGTCAGATGGAGACGGGTATCTCCTACGCCGAGTTCTCCTATATGCTCATCCAGGGCTACGACTTCAAGTATCTCCACGAGCATATGAACGTGGATCTCCAGGTGGCAGGCTCCGACCAGTGGGGCAACATCACCACCGGTATTGAGCTGATCCGCAAGACCACCGGGGAGACGGTCTACGCCATGACCATGCCTCTGATCACCGATTCCCAGGGCAACAAGTTCGGCAAGTCCGAGGGCAACGCCGTTTGGCTGGATAAGAACAAGACCTCCTCTTACGAGCTGTATCAGTTCCTGTTGAACGCAGAGGACGTGATGGCCGTTCCCTATCTGAAGCGTCTGACCTTCCTCTCCCGCGAGGAGATCGAGGAGATCGAGCGTCAGCACAACGAACAGCCCCATCTCCGCTTGGCGCAGAAGGCCTTGGCAAAGGAGATCATCACCGACCTCCACGGCGATGGTGCATACGAGGAAGCCGTTCGCATCAGCGAGCAGTTGTTCTCCGGGGACATCAAGTCCATCCCTCCCCAGGATCTGCTGGCGGGACTGAAGAACGTGCCCCATTTTGAGATCCCCGAGGGCACCCGTCTGCTGGACGCTTTGAAGCTGGGCGGCGCCGCATCCTCCAACCGTGAGGGCAACGATTTCCTGAAGGCAGGGGCGGTGTCTTTGAACGGCGACATCGAAAAGGACGGCAACGTACTGTTGACCAAGGAAAACGCCATCGACGGCAAATTCGTGGTCATCCGCAGAGGCAAGAAGAAGTACTACGTAGCGACTTTCTGCTAATGAGTTCTCCCCCGTGTTTGAAAAAAGCACGGGGGATTTTTCTGTAAAAATGAACCTTTCTCCCCTTTTTTCCGTCTTAATAGGTGAAAACGTTTTCAAAGAAAAAAACAACGGAGGCGTGCCAAAATGGAATTTGAAGATTTGCTGAAACAGCACATGGGCGTTTTGGAACGCTTTGTGAAGTACAAGATCGGCAACCCCGCAGACGGCGAGGACGTTCTGCAAGAGGTATGCTTATCGGCGTACCGGCATTTTCCCGACTTGAAGGACCCTGCCGCCTTTAAGGGCTGGCTGCTTGCCATTGCGCGTAACAAATGCAACGATCACTACCGCAAGAAGGGTGAGCCCGCGAAGGTGTCTTTAGACGAGGTAGGCGAAGCCGTTCTCACCGTGGGCGCAAGAGGGTTGATACAAGCGAATCCGGTGCGGGACACCCTGGAACGGCTTTGTGAAAGGGATCGGCAGATCCTGTATCTTGCGTATTTTGCAGAGCTCTCCCAAAAGGAGATCGCCGCAAGACTTCATATCCCGGTAGGAACGGTGAAAAGCCGCCTCCATCACGCAAAAGAAGCGTTCAGAGAACGCTTCACGGAGAAAGGAAGAAGATTTATGAAAGATTTTCCCAAGACGATGCCCGCATACACCATCGAGAAGGGAGAAGGCACCCCCTTCCCCCTGCACCACCGGGAGCTCCCCGGGATGTTTATCATCCCCCGCATGGGGGAAAAACTCAGCTTTGCCATGTACGACTTCCCCGAGAGGGTACAAAACGGCAAGTACGCCATGGAGACGGTGGGCAAGGTCAGCATTCACGGCGTGGAGGGCGTTGCCATCAAAAAGCGCTACGAAAACGGCAAGGAACACGCCTGCGAAACGGTTTACGCCGCCCTGTCGGACACCCATTGCAAGTACCTGGGCGGGATGTATCACGACGGCGAAGGGGTGACGCATCTGGTGACCTTCTTGGACGAAGAGTTTGAAGAAAGCTACGGCATCGGGGAGAACAACTGCGGATTTCCCGTGGAACGGATCCCCCGCGGGCTGGTCACCGAGACGGAAGCGGGAGAGCTCACCATGGGGACGGGAGATCTTTCCGACGTGGTGGGACGCTATACGGTGGTGCTGGACGGCAAGCGCTACGACACGGTGAAGCTTGTTGACTTTCAGGAAGGAAGCGGCGGCGGGATGCTGTGCGAGTACTATCTGGACGCTCACGGAAGAACGGTGCTGTGGCGGCGGTTCAACAAGGACGATTGGCAGTTTGACCGCTACGGGAAGCCTTGGACGGAAATGCTTCCCGACAATCAGCAACTAACTGTGAACGGCGAGACCTACGTTCATTGGTACGATTGCATCACGGACTACGTGCTTTGAGGATATGAAACGACCCTCGATGGAGTGCATCGGGGGTCGTTGTTTACGTTATGCTTTCTTTTTCTTGAAGATAGGCAGGAGCACCACGGCCAGTACGATCACTGCGGCGACGATGGCGATCCAAAGCCAAGTGCCGCCATCTTCCTCGGCCTGCTGTGCGGCAGAAGATTCCGCGGGGGCAGAGGACTCGGGTTGGGATTCCGCAGGGGTGGACTCTGCGGGAGATTCCGTAGAAGACTCCTCGGGTGCAGACTCTTCGGGTGCAGACTCCTCGGGGGTGGATTCCTCCGGCTTGGATTCCTCGGGCTTGGATTCCTCGGGGGTGGAGGTATCGGGGGTAAAGCCCTCCTTCACGCCTACCAGGAATTCCGAGCAGAACACGAAATTACCTCCCGCCACGCCGAAGGACATCTTCACGTATCTTGCGGTGACGGGTGCGGTTTCGAACTTGATGCAGGAATCCTTGGAATCCATGATCTGCAGAGGAGTGGTCAGCAAGCGGAAATTTCTGCCGTCCTCGGAAATATAGAGGTTGATCCCCGTGGGAGAACCGATGCCGTAATCCAAACGGTTATCGAAATGGGCGTAGAAGTGGGTCAGGTCGTTGCGAACCTCCCCAAGGTCGATGGTGACGCTCATTTTACCGTCGCTGTCCAGCAGGGAGTGGTGGTATGCGTGCCAATCGGTGCTGAGGGGGGTGTCGGCGAGGATGCCGTCGGTAAGCTCCTTGCCGTCCACCTGTTGATACTCTGCGCCGTTGCCGTCCACGTAGGATCTGCTGGCGGTATACTTCTTACCGATGGAGATCCAATCCACGTCGGGTGCTTTGAGAGAATCTCTGCCGATATCGTCCACCACGATATAGCCGTTTTCCGTCTGCTCGGGACGGACGGCATCGATATCCGCCTGTGTCAGGGTCTTCTTGGCGTATTTGTAGGTGAGGTCGTAGACCAGACGGTAACGCTCGTCGGTGGAATAGCAGGCCTTGTAATACACGGCGGTCTTACCGTCCTGGTAATACATCTTCACGGCGTTCATCATGGAAGAATTCAACCCGCCCTCCAGATAGTTCAGATATCTGGCGAAGTATTCGTCGGTGTAAACTCTGCCGTCACATTCCATTTCCATGGAAAGACCGTACTGTTCGGAGGCGGCTATGCTGGCCTTCACACGGGTGGGGTCGTTGTAGCCGATCCACATCAGGTTGGGCTGCATACAAGCCACGTCGAAGCCGAAGCTTTCCCAACGCTCGTAGCCGTTGGCCTTGTACCAAGGGATCCAGATGAACTTCAATCCCTTGGAATGGAGGTAGTCTGCGGCGTACTTCAGGATCTCGGCATCATCCCCTGCGGCGATGTACTCCTCCAGCCAATAGAAGCCCACCAGATCCAGATTCTTGTAGCCTCGCTGTTCAAAACGGGAGATCTGTTCGTCGATCATCCATTTGACGGCGTACTTTCTGTCTTCCATTTTGGAAAAGTTCAGACTTCTGCCCCCCAGAGTGCCGAAGTTGGTCGCTCTCTTGCCGGGGTACAAAAGGGTGAAGAACACGCCCGCCTTGCTGTCCGTGTTTCCCAAAGCCGCCTTGGTGGTGCCGTAAGCCTTTTCCAAGGCGTCTACGTTTGCCCCTGCGGCAAAGGTATCGTCCACGTAGGAGGTCCAGTCGATGGCCTTGGTGGGGTTGCCTTCATCCAAATGCATCCTCGCCCCGGAGGGACCGTAGTCCATGCAGGGCAGGAACAGGTAGCTGTCGAAGAAAAAGTCCTTGATATTGCCCTTGGTATCCAGATAAGCGGTGTAGGGCAAAAGGTCCTTTTCGTAATGTCTGCCGTTGTCCGCACCGGAGCGGCGGAAGGTATAGGTGAGACAGACGTTCTCGTAGCCCTCCAGATCGTCGGCGGTGGGGACCTTGGTTGCTGCGGCCGGCTGAATGCACAACAGCAAGGGCAACACCAGCAGAACCGTTAAGGTGATAGAAAGAATTCTTTTCATACAGGCCTCGCAAAAACAGTATTTTATTCATTATAGCATAGATGCACACGCTTGTCAACGAAAAAAGCTCCGATGGCAAACATCGAAGCTTTTTGGTAAGTATTCTCTTATCTTTGCGTGCCCAGGAAGAACACGGCGATGGTGCCGGGGCCGGAGTGTGCGCCAATGATGGTACCGGTGGGAGAGATGATGACCTCGGGAACCTTCAACTCCGCCTTCAGCTTCTCTGCGATCCACTCTGCCTCCTCCAGACAGTCGCCGTGGCAGATGGCCATGGTCTGGGTGGCGGGCCGGGTGGCATATTCCTTCACCTTATCCACCATGGTCTGCAGGGAGGCTTTTCTGCCTCTCACCTTGGACATATTGATGAGGTGGCCCTCGTCATCCACGTGAAGGATGGGCTTGATCCCCAGCATAGTGCCCGCAACGGCGGTCACGGCGGAGATCCGGCCGCCACGCTTCAAGAACATCAGGTCGTCCACGGTGAACCAATGCACCAACCGGAGCAGGTTCTCGTTGACCCAATCACGCACCTCCTCGATGGTGGCGCCTGCCTGCTGTTTCCTTGCCGCCAAAACGGTAAGCAGGCCGTGGCCTGTGGAAGCGCACTTGGTGCTGATGTGATACAGCTTACGGTCGGGGTATTTTTCCGCCAGCTCTTCCATTGCCAGCTTGCCGTTGTTATAAGAACAGCTCAAGCCCTCGGAGAAGCCAAGGTACAGAATGTCCTTGCCGGACTCCAATACGGGGATCATCTTTTCGGTATATTCCTCGGGAGAGGGTGCGGAGGTGGAGGCCACTTCCCCTGCACGCAGACGTTCATAGAAGGCGTGGCTATCCAACGTATCGATATCTTCCTCCTTGCCGCTGACGAACAAATGCAGATTCACGATCTGCAAACCGTAGCGGTTGATCTCCTCTATGGGCAGATCCACGGAGGAATCCGCAAAAATAACAAATTCAGCCATAGGAAAAACTCCTTATCGTTTTTGTTTGTAGGCACAGTATACCACAATTTTCCGTCCTTGTCAATGGTTTTTAGCACAGTGTGTGCTGATTTTTTAAGACGAAAAGCAGGTCTTCACGGGTGTTTTGCCACTTACCGTCGAACACGCCCTCCAAAAGGAACTGCAGAATCTTCCCTACCTCTTCCCCGGCGGGAACGCCCAATTCCAGCAATTCCTTGCCTCCGATGGCAAGAGCGGAAACGGAAAGACAGGGGTTGCTTTCCAGCACCGCCTCCACGGCGGCACGGCGTTCCTTGGCGGAAGCAAGACAGGCTTCGGGATGGGCTTTGGCGGCGGCATCCCCTTCCATAAGGGTCAAAAGGGGCTGTGCCAATTCCGGAGTGATCCGTGCCAGCAGGCGCAAGATCCGCGGGGTATCCCACTTTCTGAGAAGGGTATCGTGCTCTCGGATCAAGGTTTTGACACGGCGTATCAGCTTCTTTTCCATGCGCAAACGGTTCATGGCTTCTTCCGCCAGCCTTGCGCCCGCCTCCGGGTGACCCTTGAACCGACCACCGTCTGCCGTCTGCGGTTTCCCCAGATCGTGGAAGAAGGCGGCAAGGCGCAGGGTGGGATCGGGCGGCATGGCCTCCACCACCTGCAGAGTATGGGTATACACGTCGTGGAGATGGTAGGGAGACTTTTGGTCAAACTCAAAAGCGGGGCGGATCTCCGGCAGGAAGAAGGCGATGAGCTCACGGTATTCGGAAAGGACCTTTCTTGCCCCCTTGCCGCAAAGAAGCTTGGTGAATTCCACGGCGATCCGTTCCATAGAGATATGCGCCAGCAAGGGAATAGATTCCAGCATGGCGGTCTTGGTAGCCTCCTCCACGGTGAAATCCAGAGTGGAAGCAAACCGTGCCCCCCGCAAGATCCGCAAGGCATCCTCGCGGAAGCGGCGGGCAGGATCCCCCACACAGCGGATGAGCCCCTTTTGCAGGTCTTCCCTGCCGCCGAACAGATCCACAAGGCCCGTTTTCGGGCTCCAGGCCATGGCACAGACGGTGAAATCCCTGCGAGAGAGATCCTCTTCCAAGGTGGAAGCGAAGGTCACCCCGTCGGGATGGCGGCCGTCGGAATAGGTGCTTTCGGTACGGAAGGTGGTGATCTCCAAGGGAAGGTGTTGGGAAAACACCGTAACGGTGCCGTGACGGATGCCCGTTTCCACCACGTTTTGATCGAAAAACAGCTTTTTCACTTCCTCGGGAGTGGCGGAGGTGGTGAGGTCATAGTCCGTGGGAGTCACGCCCCGCAGGACGTCCCGCACACAGCCCCCCACCAAAAAGCCTTGGCGTCCGTTGGAATTCAGCCGTTCCAAGGCCTCCGTGACTTGAAAGGGCAGGTCAGTCCACATAGGAGAACAGGTCGCCGCTTTCGATGTAGCAGATCTCTAAATCGGGATACTTTTCCGCCAGATCGGAAGCGAAGGCCTCCATCCCCGGGGCTTCGCAGGCGCAATGTCCCAGCACCAGCATGGCCTTGGGGATACCGAATTGGGAAGCATCGCGGATGGGCTCGCCGTCCCGCCATTCGCAGATCTCCCCGGTGATCATCAGCTGGTTGTCGTCCCCAAGGAACTTATCCGCCGCACCGCTTCCCCCCGCACCCAGCATCACGTTGATGTTGGTAACGAGTAACCCGGGGTCGCCGATGATGCGGGGATGGCGGATGCCCAGGGTCTCTTTTACGCTCTTGGCCAGATCGTACACCGTGGTGGGAGTGTCCAGCACGAAGCTGTTTCTGCCGTCAAAGACACCCTTCCAGCCCGCAAAACGCAAAAAACCTTCATTGATGTGGTCGAAATCCACGCCCCAATGGATGTAGTCGTGGAAACGGTACAGGGTGAAGGGCAGTTCCGCAACGAAGGCACGCTTTTGGAGGGTGACGTCGTCCTCTCTGGGGTTCTCAAAATGGTCGTGGAAGGTGGGCTCGTGGGTGATCACCATGTCCGCACCCCACTTTTTGGCTTGGTTCAGCACGTCGGGGGTGGCGGTCATACAGATGGCAACCTTCTTCACTTCCTTTTCCGGGTCGCCGTGCTTGCAGGTGTCTACGGTGGGTCTGCCCAGATCGGCCCCTGCGATGAGCTGTTCCATCAGTTCTCTTGCTGTCATAAAAGGGACTTCCTTTCCATAAAAAAGCGGGAGAAGCGTGTTGCTTCCCCCGCAAAATAAATGAATAATTAGTTCAAAGTGATCACGGGGATCTTGGCGTAGTCGTTTCTGCCGATGATACCGCCGCCGTTACGGTAGGTGATGTTCTTCCAAACGTTCTTGGAAACGTCGCTTTCGTTGGTGGAGTTCACGGAGAAGGTCAGACCCATTTCGGTGCCCTTCTCGGGAGTCACACCCAGCTCTGCGAAGGAAACAGCAACCTCGTAAACGGTGATCTGCTCGCCGTCGTCACGGGAGCAAGCAACCTGTGCGTCGGTAACGCCGTAGAAGCAGGTATCACCGCTGTCGTTTACTGCAAATCCGGAGGAAATAACCACCTTCTCGTTATCGGCAGTCTTGTCGATCACGCGGTCAAAGTGCTCGGAGATGTATTCCCCTGCAGGGCTTTCGGAGGAGAACTTCACCTGGATGCACTCGTACTGCCACATATCCCCCGCCTTATCCTGGGTGATGGGGCAATAGTGATAGGGAGACTGTACCACCACGCAGAGATACAGATAGGTATCGTCGTAGGTCACGTAGTAGTCTGCGGTGGCGTAGTAGTTGTCCTTCTCGAACTGAGCGTAGGACCAAGCCTCGTTCTCTGCATCGATGTGGTCGATGAAATACTTGTCCCATTCGCCTTCGGTAAAGGTACCGTCGATGGTGGGAGCGGTGTCGGCCTTGTCTACCTCGTAGTCAACGCCGTCGTAGAGATGGAGACCGTGGGGGAACACGGTGGTGCCGTCGGCAACGTCCTTGGCACGGGTGATGTAAGTTTCCTGATAAGAATGGATAGCGATCAGGAAGCCGTCCTCATCGGCGATAACTTCCTCAGCCTCGCCAACCTCGTAGAAGGCGGTCTTCACGTAGCCGAAATACTCGTGATCGTAGGTGAACGCAACCACGGCGAAGTCAGCCAGCTCCTCGGCATCCAGCAGACCGTATTCCTCGGTGTAGAGGATCACGGCGCCGTAAGAGGGCTCAACGTCCACGCCGGTCAAAGGAATGGCGTTGGAGCTTGTGGCGCGGTCGTTCACGGTAACGGTGCCGATGGAGACGAACTTGTTGATGGTCTCGGGAGGGGTCTGCTCACCGGGATCTTCGGTGGAAGTATCCTCGGAAGGCTCCTCGGAGGGTTCTTCGGAAGGCTCTTCGGAAGGTGCCTCAGAGGGGTTTACGGCCTCGGAGGATGCTTCCTCGGAAGAAACGGGGGCTTCACTGCTAACGGGAGCGGAAGAGGAAGCGGTGTTGCTTGTTTCTTCGGTCTCGCCGCAGGCTGCCAGAGCGAATACCATGACAGCTGCCAGCAGAAGGGTCAGAAATCTTTTCATTTTCATATTCTCCTTACTTGTTTATGTTTTTCTTTATTATATAGGAAAACCAAAGGGATGTCAAGACTTTTTTGCGTTCTTGCGGTCAAAACGCCACATGGCGATGAAGATGGAGGCGGTATTGAAGCACTCGGTGATCACCCCTGCCCAGGAGACCTTCACCAAATTGTACGCCAGCCACATCCAGGAGCCAGGAAGGGTGAGGCGGCGGACGGCCTTGGGCTGATCCACCCACAGCCCGAAGCTTGTGACCACCATGGCCACGGTGGGAAGCAAGGACAGCCAATTTTCCCAGGTGGCGATACAGCACCCTGCGGAAACGATAGAGAACAGATAGGGCCAGAAGGATCGGGAAGCCCAGGGGGCGGACCCCTTCTTGGAATATACAAATCCCCTTGCCACTCCGATGGCGTTCATGGCCATGCCGGAATAGGCACCCAGAAGTCCGAAGTGCAACGTCCATACCATGGAGGAAAGCATTTGCAGGAAGGTGATCCTTTCCCGCTTGTTTTGCTGAAAGGAGATGAACGCCAGGGTCATCCCCACGAAGCCCACAGCCTGGGCGATATAATAGGTCATAAAGAAGTCCGTCCTTTTTCCGGAAAGATACGGGGTATTATACTGCATTTGAAAGAGAAATGCAAGAGGGAGAAAAATATTTGCGTTTTTTAAAAAAGCTTTGGACGTTTGGCGGACTTTCGACATATGTATTATGAGCACGGAATTTCAGTAAAGCTCCCCCTCTGCCCAACCGGTATTTTTTCAAAAAATACTTGACAAGGGGGGGGCTGAATGTGTATAATAAAAATCGAGAAGGTGTCTTTTATCTCCTTCATCCCAAACAGAGGTGGTTTCCATGAAGCAGCCCGTAGGAATCGGGTGACGCCGGTTATCCGGTTCTGAAATCGAATTACGGAAAAAATAAAAAGAAAGGTAGCACCTAACATGAAATTACGCACATGCAACCCAAGCGTGCGTACTTCCCTGCTGATGTTGCTTTCCCTTTTGTTTGTGATGAGCGTTACGCTCCCCGTATTTTCGGTTTACTCACAACCAACAGGCAAGACGGCAGAGGTCGTTACGCAGGAACCTCTCATACCGCAGGAGGATATTCCCCCCGCCGTGGGTAAGGAGCTTGCCGCAGAGCGCGGGCATATGCTCCGCCTGCGGGCTTCGGAAGGTAATCTGAATACTGTGGTATTCCGCAACCAAGACCAAACCCAAACCATGTACGTCTTTAACCACCCCGTGAAATACGTCAATACCGTGGGTGAAATCAAAGATATTTCCATTGAGATCGCAGACAGCACCAAAGAGCAGGGCGCCTTTGTCACCAAGGACGCCTACGTACAGACCTTCTTCCCCCGCGATCTTTACGACGGCGTAACAATCAGTGCAGACGACGTCAGCATCCGCTCCGTTCCCGTCGCACCCGCCTCCCGCAATACGGCGCAGGCATACAGAGTGGATTCCGAGACGGTTGCATATCCTTATGGTAAGAATACGTCGCTCGAATACACCCTGACCTATACGGGCTACAAGGAAGATATCGTGGTCTCTTCCTACACGGGGCAGACGGAATATCAATTCCGTTTGTATACCGGAGGTTTGCAGTTGATCTGTGAGGACGGCTCCTATTACCTGGCAGACGCTGACGGCAAGCTCCGCGCCACCATCGGGGATATCATCGTCTTCACCGCAGACGAACGGAACAACTGCATGGGCAGCATGACCCATGTCACCGTCAAACCAAACGAAGAATATCTGCTGACCATTCACTTAGATGCAGATTACCTCAAGGACGAAAAAACGGCGTACCCCATCCGCATCGATCCCACCGTTGAAATTCTTTACGAGCAGAACGGCGAGGGCGCCATTGAGGACGTGACCATCAACAGTCTGGAAGGCTCTTCCGGTTCCTCCGGTTCTCTGTTCATCGGCAAGCGGGACACCTACGGGATCTCCCGTGTGCTGATGAAATTCCCGGGGCTTTCCGACGATTTAGTGGCGTTCCCCGGGCAGCTCCTGAAAGCGGAAGTGGAACTCCGGGATATCCTGGGCGGAAGCACCGCTATGACCGTAACGTGCCATATTTTCACAGGTGGCACTTGGGACGAGGACACTGCAAGCTGGACCTCGGTAAATCCCAACAGTTACAGCCCCGCCATCAGCTCCAACTCTGTTTCCTATTCCAACGGAACCTCCATCTCCCATCGGTACACGTTTTCAATCATGGATGCTTTGATCGAATGGACCAACGGAGTTGCAGATCCCGAGCAAGGCTTGATCTTTAAAACCACTCCCACGCAGGAAGCTTCGTCAACGCTTCTTCATAAAACATTCGCTTCCTACAACCGTTCTTCTTATCAGCCCAGCTTGTACATTGTATACACCAACCCGTTTTACAGTTCGTTCGCGGAAACGAGTTCGTTGTATTCGAGAGAAGATTCCTCTGTTTCCGTATATGATAACTTGCAAATGTTTTCCAATTGCTATGGCTACGCGTTACGAATGTTTTGCAGTTCAGACGAAGGAACGCCTTATAAGCAGCAGCCTGGTGAGTTTTTTGACAAAACGAATGGCGTGTACTTAGATAGTTGTAGCACAACAGTTTATAATTATTCTGACACAAAAGCGTGTCGTAACTCTGCGTACACATCAAGTCTGTCAACGGCCAAAGCCATCTTTTACGAGCTAATCGAAAAAGACATGGCACAAATGGGATACAGCATAGAAGAAGCTGATGCCTCTGCCTTAAGCGAACCCACCACAGCAAGCAAGCGATTGGTACTTTTGGTGATGGATCGCACTTTATCCGCTATTGAGGAGGAAATTTGGGAAGAATCCGGTCATAACCCCTACTACGATTACCGATATGATTACCACTTCTATATGCAACATACCGACGGCACCTGGTCTCACAAGCCCGGAAACGGAGAAGCTATCTCTTACTGTATAAATGATCCAACCGTCACTTTAACAAACGAAAACATTCTGACGCACGCTGCGGATGGAAACGGAGACTGCTTTGCAAACGATCCTTATGTATGCAACCGATACAATGAAATCGTTATGTTGTTTTACGTGACAAAACCTGCCGTTGCAGATTACAACCACAAGGCCGGACAAAACGAAGAGGACGCGTTTTCTGAAATATGCACCGTAGATCTCGCAGGAGATAATTTCGTGACTGCGCAAAAAATTCGGCCGGATATCACCGTACAAGGCAAAGCAGACCATCAAAACGATTCGGATTATTTCGTGATGACAACCACCCAATCCGGAAATTACCAAATCGTTTTCAACAAAGCAGAAACGACGGATTCAGCAACTTTCACTTGGACTGTTTCCGTGATCACAGAGGCCGGTCATTTAATCAACAACGTTCAAGGCACAGGTACCACGATGAGTTTTAGTGCTACTTTAGGAACAGGAGAGTACTATATTTTTGTGAAGTGTTTGACAGAGCATTCCATGAGACAAGATTTGGAGTATTCCATTGAATGCCGAACACCGGAATGATAGACCTATAGGAGGGATACCCATGAAGAAAACATTGACTATTTTAATGATTTGCATTTTGCTTATCGGCGTTGGCGTTGCGTTAACCGTACTTGCCGATACGGCGGAAGAGGCAAAGGAAAACTCCGAAGCGGCAGTTGTTCAAGAACCCGTGGATATTGATACTCCGATTGCACCAACCATGGCTCTTGACTCCCTGTACACCGTAAAGGATGAAATTGTAACCATTTTGGACGAAGAAAAAGTTGATGCTCTGCTTTCTTCGTCTAAAGAAACGGGCGAGCACGCGCTGACAGAAGAAAGCTTCGAGGCTTTAATGGCAAACACGTTTCGTTTGATGAAAGAATACACCAAATTTGAAACTACGGACAAAACGATGCTCGATTCTACCGTAACGAAAGAAGAATTCGTCTTCAATGACTTGATTAGAATGCAATTAGAAGCGCTCGCCTCCGACGCATACGTTTTCTCAACGCATGAAGCGTTTCCACTTTCGGTGTATATAAACTCACACATCCCCGGCACTATCTATGTATTTGCCGATCAATTTGCTACCCGCGAGGAAGCGCTGTACGCTTTGCAAAATACGCCGTCGGAGGTATCCTATGTATCGGTGGGCTCGGTTGATCTTCCATTCTATCACAATGCGGAAGGGGGAGTTTGCCTCTTCGATCAATACACTTCCGGAGAATGCGGCTGTCGGCGATGCGAGTATGTCAAATCCAAAGAAAACGGTCAGCGGACGGACGTTTACGATGCCGATTCCGATATACTGCAAGAAGATTGATCCAACCGAATAACCCCGCTCCGCTCTCCCTTCACCGGGAGGGCGGATTTTTTCCTCTTGACAAATAGCGGCGGGTACTTTATAATAGTAAAGAAAGAAACGAAAGGAACGGGTGGTCATGGATCGTACGTTGAAGGTGAAGATCGCATTGGGTGTGACGTTGGTATTTTTGGCGGTGCGGATGGTTCTGGGCCTCTTCCCCGTGCCTTTGGAGTTTGCGCCCTATTCCCCCGATGGGCAGGTAGCCACCCTGCAGAAGGTGACCTTTACGGAGATCACCCACGCCTTCTCTCTCATCGACATCAAAGAAAATTTGGTGCATTATTATTGGGTCACTCTGGAAGACGGCTCCCAAGGGGCGGTCTGCTCCCGTGTGCTGTATAAAAACGAGAGCTTTGAAAAGCCCGTGACCTTTACGGGGATCATCAACGTTCTGGATGCCGAGGAGGATCTGACAGACTCCGAGCTTTTGGTTTTTCCCGAGGGGGGAAGCGTATCGGATTACACCGAGATGCGGGACATGGCGGTACTGAATCGGGATTTTACCGACACCACCACCGACAACCCCGCCTGCTTCTGGGTAGCGGCGGGAGGCTTCCTCTCCTTCTGCGTGATGCTGGCCTTGCTGTTGAAGGAATATGCGGGCGGCAGGCAAAGAAAGCGTGACCGTATTCCCGACGAAGAATAATGTCGAAAGATTTTTTGGAAAACCCCTTGCAAATTCACGGCGGATGTGTTAGAATACTTCTTGCCGGTAGAAAACCCACGGAGGTATCCCCATGAGTTATGCAGATACCCTATTCATCAATATGTGCCGTGACATTCTGGAGAACGGCACGGATACCAAGGGGGAAAAGGTTCGTCCCGTTTGGGAGGACGGCACCCCCGCCTACACCATCAAGAAGTTCTGTGTGGTGAACCGTTACGACCTGCGTAAGGAGTTCCCTGCGTTGACCTTGCGGAAGACCAATCTGAAGAACTGCGTTGATGAGCTTCTGTGGATCTGGCAAAAGAAATCCAACAATATTCACGAGCTGAATTCCCATATCTGGGATTCCTGGGCAGACGAGGAAGGCTCCATCGGTACTGCCTACGGCTATCAGCTGGGTGTGAAGCATCAGTATAAAGAGGGTATGTTCGACCAGGTGGACCGTGTGCTTTACGACTTGAAGCACAACCCCTTTTCCCGTCGGATCATGACCAGCCTTTACAACCACCACGATCTCCATTCCATGGCGTTGTATCCCTGTGCTTACAGCATGACCTTCAACGTCACCCAGGAAAACGGTCAGCTGGTGCTGAACGGCATTCTGAACCAGCGCAGTCAGGACGTTCTGACGGCTAACAACTGGAACGTTTGCCAGTACGCCGTGTTGCTTCATATGTTCGCCCAGGTCTCCGGCATGGTGGCAGGTGAGTTCGTTCACGTGATTGCGGACGCGCACATCTACGACCGTCACGTGGATCTCATTCAGGAGATGCTCCAAAGAGAACCTCTCCCCGCCCCCAAGTTCCATATCAACCCTGAGGTGAAGGATTTCTACGACTTCAAGGTTGAGGACGTGTGGCTGGAGGATTACGTGACCCATCCCCAGATCAAGGGCATTCCCGTAGCAATCTAAAACAAGCAGGTTTTTTATGATACTTTTGGCAGCGGTGGACCGTAAGGGTGCCATCGGCAAGGACAACAGACTGATCTATCGAGTTCCCGAGGATCTGAAGAATTTCCGTAAGCTGACCACGGGCAACGTGGTGGTGATGGGACGTAAGACCTTGGAGAGCTTTCCCGATGGGAAGCCTTTGCCCAACCGTTTGAACGTGGTGCTTTCTTCCCGTTACGAGAATGCCGAGGGCTACGACAATCTGTTGGTGGCAAGAGGTGCTTTGGATCTGTTCACTCTGTTGGAGCAGCATTCCGAGGGCAAAACGGTGTATCTCTGCGGTGGAGAAAGCGTTTACAAGGCCTTCTGCGGCGCTTGTGACGGTGCCATCCTCACCGAGATCGATGCGGAAGCCGCAGATGCGGATGCCTTCTTCCCGCCCCTCCTCCCCAAGGACGGCTGGCAGGTGGTGGAAACCACCGAGTGGGAGACCTCCGTTTCCGGCTTGCGGTATCGATTCGTTACTTTGAAAAAAGAGGCGTAAAACCCTCTTCATATGCGGGCGTAGTTTAGTGGTAGAACTTCAGCTTCCCAAGCTGACCGTGCGGGTCCGATTCCCGTCGCCCGCTCCAAAAAAAGAAGACCCCTTGGTGGGTCTTTTCTTTTTGGACTATGACAATGGAGGGAATCGGACCCTTCCGATCTTCCGTCGCATTGGCTGTGCCTCCCACCGCAGTGGAGTCTTTCACAATCGGACCCTTCCGATCTCCCGGCGCATCGGCTGTGCCTCCTACCGCAGTGGAGTCTTTCACAATCGGACCCTTCCAAAAATCCCCCCCGAGGGATTTTTATCCAATCCGAAGGATTGGCATAGAATCACCCGCAGGGTGTATGGCATCGCCGCAGGCGTATGGCATCACGACGCAGTCGTGTATTTCCTTCGGATTGATGCCATACATCACTTCGTGATGATTCCATGCGACGCCAAAGCGTCGATTCCATGCACGTCTTCGCCGTGATTGAGGGGCATACGGCAGGGATATGAGACGAGTTTGATGAACCTTTCCGAGGGTAAAGAACTGTTTATTGGTAACAGGCAGAACGGGAAACGGCTGTATCGAAAAGCACCCCATAGCCTCAAAAAATGCAGGCATTTTTGGCCTGACAATTGAGCTAACGCCTCAATTGTCAGTTCGACTCGTCGGGTGTCATTCTGCGGTGGCTTGTTCGTATCATATTGCGCCCTCCTCGCTCAGGGTGACAAACGGACACAGCGGCTACAACGTCAGCGTGTCATCCTGAGCACGCGCGGAATGTAGTTGTTATGGCTACGCATTACAGTCATCTCCGCGCACGTCGAAGTTTTGCGGAGAAGAAAAGGCGTTTACGCCGTTCGGAGCAAAACCGCCGCAGGCGGGATCTACTGAGAGTCTGATGTTCCTTTCCAAAGGTAAAGAACTGTTTTATCACAGAGGATGTAAGTTTACCTATGTAGGGGTAGATCAGACTTTGAGGAGACCCCTTGCGGTTTTGCTTTTTAGAAATTGCTGCAAAAGGAACTACGTATCTAAAGACAATGGGCAATTTCAAAAAGCAAAACTTCGACTTGCCAACCCGCAGGGTTGGTATGCTTAGAGGTGACAAACAGACACAGCGGTTCCATCCCGCGCGGCCAACCCGCAGGGTTGGTATGCTCAGAGGCGACCAAACAGCCACGGCGGCTACGACCCACGCGAGGAAAGCCCTGCAGGTCAGGATACACCCCCTCTTTTTCGTCTTTTACACTAATTTTCCCACTCTTTTTTACCCCCCTATTGACAAAGTGCACAAACCATGGTATAATACAGAAAAATGATATCGGGAGGGGTTTTATGAAAGCTTTACGGATAGCAATGTTTTTTCTTTTGGTCGCGGGGTGCCTGTTGTTGGCAAGCTGCGACAAAGCGGACACCCTTGCGGTGAAGGGGTTGAACTTTGACGAGCTGACGGCGGTAGATCTTACCCCGGAGGAAATGCGGCTCATGTGGATCGCTCACGATTATGACGATCCTTTTTATCACGTTTATAACGAAAACGGTACCCTTTGGCTGAACTTAGCCGATTCCAACAGTCCCGGCCCCTTTGCACTACACACCTATTGTGATATCCTGTACGGGGTGGATATCGGAGAATGGGGCGGATGGCTTTCCACCGGATGCTTTGGTGAATTTTCCCAAGGGATCGTCAATGCCGAGACCGTTCTCAGCGGTGAATCCATTATCGGCATATATCAAAAAAATCCCTCCGATCCCGTAGCGTATATTTTAGCGGGAACTTATAGGAAACAGCGGGTCTACCGCTTTACGGATCATGCGGAAAAGGGCTGGACGTTAGAGACCGTTGCCCAATTGGAAATAGAGCCGGACGCCGCCCTTTTGGACGGTGACAAGCTTGTAATCGCCGCGTCCAAGGAACTTATCACCGTAGACGTAAACACCGGGGAAACCACCGTGCTTTACGACGGGGAGGACTGGAAATACAATCAGTACAACTCCATTGCCAAGGTAGGCGACAGCTATTTCATCGGTAGTGTGATAGGTCTGCGCGAATACCGCATTGCCGAAGAGAAAATGCTGTTCTACCCCTACCCAGATGATATTCCCGAGGAATAACGATTTTGCTTCTCGTCCCAAAAACCCGCTTCTCGTCCCAAAAATCTTGACGAGGTGCGGTTTTTTGTGTTATACTGCAAAAAAGGGAACAAAAAGGAGGATTTTATGAACTTACATAACCGTATCCTTTCGGTCATTCTGGTCCTTGCCATGCTGTTTGCGTTGGTTTCCTGCGAGACCCTGCAAACGGAGGTCAAGAATAACGTTGACCCCAAGGCTGTGGAGGCATACGAAGGCGCGGTGACCGCTTTCGCCAATGCGAATAGCTACGTTCTGACCTTTTCCGTCAGGACGTCCAAGCAGGTGGGAACGGAGACCTTTACGGACGTTCAAAAGGGATCTGCCAAGTATACCGACATGGGCAGTGACCCGAAGATCCTGGTCAGCACTTCCCATAATCTCGGCACGGAGACCCTCTACACCTCGGAGTCCTTCCGTGACGGACGTGCTTCCTTCAGCTTCTCCGACGAACAGTACGTTTATCAGGCGAAGGAAAGCATTTGGAAGTTTACCGAACGTCAGCTCCCCGTGAAGCTGTTTGACCCTCAGCTTTATGAAAACATTATTTTCGATCCCGCAGATCCCCAAAAGATCCTGCTCACCGCCGCCGTTGCTCCCGAAGAGTGGCTGCCCGGGGTAACAGAGGACTTCGGCTGTATCGACTTCCGCGGGGAGGGCTGGGTAAAGCTTACGGAGGGAAGCCTGACCGCTTTGGGCTACAAGGTCACCTACACCAGAGGAGCTACCCTTTACACAAGCCATTACGACGTGACCCTTACCCAAACCGAGGTCCCCGAGCAGGAAGTTGCCCATGATTTCAAGGGCAAGTATACCCAGAGTGTGGAGGACGTCACCCTGCCCTACACCCTGCGGTATGCAAGTGCCATTTTGAACCGCTACGAGCAGGGAATGGTCCGCATTTACGACGAGTTTTACAGAAAGAGCAGCGGCAAGACCCACGTAAAGGAATTGACACTCATTTCCTGCGCAGACGAAAACAAAATGCCTGCCATGCTCGCCACGGAATCAAGCCTGGAGGTCAGCCGCAGCGGACAGCAGGTTGCAAACACCGTTCGCCGCAAGCAGACCCGCGGGCAGTGCTCCATGGCCATCGACGACGGCAGTTTTTCCGACACGGAATCCGATGCCGTCTTTGAAAGCCTTGCCGATTGCGAAGAGCTGCGAAGCGTTGCGTTCCCCGCCTACGGTCAGTTCGAGGAGATCACCCTTCAAAAGGTGGGCTGTTTCCTTCTGTTGGAAGGAGAATTGAAGTATTCTGCCGCCAAATCCTGCTTCACCCGGGCGGGGGTGGTGGAAAAGAACGATCCCGAACTGTTCAAGGATGCGGTTGCACGCTCCGCTACCTGCAGGATCGCCATTGATACGGATACCGGCTTTTTGACCTCCGCCCGCATCCTTGCGGTGGCAAGCCCCGGCAAGAACACCAACGATCTGTTTGCTTTCCTGCGGGAGCTGTACGTGGATCCGGGAAATCACGGCGCTTACCAAGCCATTTTTGAATCCCCCTACCCCGACCAAGAACCGCCCGCAGAGGAAAAGCCCACCCCCTTGTTCTACAAGATCACCGACAAGGAGGGACATACGGCCTATCTGCTGGGTACCATCCACACGGGGGACAACCGCACCGCTTACCTGCCCCAAAGCGTTTACGATGCCTTCAACGCCTCCGACGCTTTGGCGGTGGAATCCAACCTTTTGGATTTTGAGAAGCGGTTGGAAAGCGACGAGGCTCTTTCCCAAGCCTACTCCGCTTCCATGTTCTTCACCGACGGCACAACGTTAGAATCCTTCTTAGAGTATCCCGACCTTTACAAGCGGACGGAGGGACTGTTGTTCGCCATGGGCTACGGTCTGTACTCCAACAGCATGAAGCCCTCTGCGGCGGCCTCTGTTATCGAAAGCTGGTATGCAGATCTGTTCAGCCAATTTTCCTCCGATAAGGGGGTGGATATGCGGCTTTTGAAGCTGGCAGACGAAGAAAAAAAGAAGATCTACGAGATCGAAAAGCCCAAGGACCACTTCGACGCCCTTACGGACTACTCCAGAGAGACGCAGGTGCAGATCCTGGAGGAGGCAACGGATATGAAGAAGGCGGATTCCGTTTACTCCACCCTGTATCTCTTTGAGCTTTGGTGCCAAGGAAACGAGAAGCTTCTGCGGGAGGCTGTGACCCCCGTCCTTCCCGAGAATGCCACTCCCGAGGAGAAGGCGTACTTCGAGGAATACATGGACAAAATGATCACTCAGCGTGACAAGGTCATGGTGAAGGGTATCAAGTCCTATCTTTCCTCCGGAGAGACGGTATTCGTTGCCGTAGGTCTTGCCCACGTCATCGGCGAGGGCGGGATCATCGACCAATTGAAGGAAGCGGGCTACACCGTTACCTTGGTACGATAACCCCAATCATAACAAAAAGGAGGAGCGCTTATGCGCCTGTTCCAAAGATCCATTGCACTTTTCCTTTCCCTTTTGATGCTGTTTGCTTTGGTTTCCTGCGAAGCAAAGCCCGAGCAAGAAGACTCTTTGGGAGAAAGCAGCTTTGCGGAAAGCCTGACCTCCCGCGAAGAAAATAAACCCTCAGACACGGAAAGCTCTCTCCCTGCAGAAGCAGACGAGCCCTCCGATGAAGGAAGTGACGTTTCCGAAGAGGTAAGCGATCCATCAGACGAGGAAAGCGATACCTCGGACGAGGAAAGCGATACCTCGGACGAGGAAAGTGATACTTCCGAAGAGGTAAGCGATACCTCGGACGAGGAAAGTGATACTTCCGAAGAGGAAAGCGATACTTCCGAAGAAGAAAGTGACGTTTCCGAAGAGGAAGACGATGTTTCCCTGCCGGAAGTAAGCCACGACCCTGCGGTTCTGCAAGCATATGAAGAGGCCTTTGAAGCTTTTCGGGACGCAGACAGTTTTTCCTTGACCCTCTCCGTCTCCACAGAAAAGTACGTGGGAATCGCGTTGATCACCGAAACGACAAACGCCACCGCTAAATTTGCCGGTTTGCACACCGACACACCCACCGCACAAATCATTACAAAATACGCCAACGTTTCTGTCGAATCCGCCGGATTCACCGCCACGGAATGCCATCAAAACGGAAGCTCCCTCTATTACATCGAAGGAGAGAACTATACCTACCAAGCAGAGGAAAGCTTTGAGCAGTTTATGGAGCGGCAGATCCCCTACCGTGTCTTTGATCCAAAGCGATACGGCGTGATGGAATCCAGTGGCGGCCGCATCCTGTTTTCAGACGCCAATGCGCCCGAATTTTGGGTGCCCTATATTACAGAAGACTATTCTGAGTTCTCCTTCAGCGCCGAAGGGTGGCTGCAGATCGCCAAAAACTCTGATGTGGAGATGGAATACTCCGCCACCTTCATCCAAGGAGCCGCCAGCTATACGATGACGTACCGCATAACTCTTTCTTTGGAGTCAATAGATCCAAATACGCTCCATACCTCCATTGAGGGGGAAACGATCTCCGTAACGGACTTCTCTTTGCCATACATGCTACGGTATGCTGCGATCCATCTGGATCAATTCACCGTGGGTCGCACCGTGATGTCGGACCATTTGCACAACCACGATGGCGAGACCAGAGACGAAGAACTCGCCGTCAACACCTGCCCCGACGAAAACGGATCCCTTGCTATGTTCTGTTCCCATTATCATAATCGTTCTACCTTCAATGCTCCCACCGTCAGTTATTCGGCATATTTCAACGGGCAAGGCTTCTCCATCAGTGAAACCGGAGAGATTTCTCCGTCATTCGGAAGCATGTTCAAGCATTATCTGGAGCATAACCATGCAGCATCGATCCCCGTTCCTCAATACGGCGAATTTAAAAACCTCACCGTCAAAGACTTAGGAGATTTCCTTCTGTTGGAGGGGGATCTGGTCACTCAATATGCCGCAGCAGGCTTGGTGACACTGAGGGACAAATTTGATTTGTCCAACCATGTGATCCAAACGGCGTCCGTCAAAACCGTTAAATGCAGAGTTTCTTTGGATAAAGATACCGGATATCTTACCGCAATGTATTACGTAATGAAAGCCACTCTTGATCACTGGCTAGTCAAGGGGGATATTTCCATGGAACGTTATGTCTATACGGAAGTAGGAGATCTCTCCGCTTACCACGCCCTATTCGGCACGTTTGCTGCCGATCCTCAACTCCCCGAGGAGGAAAAACCCGCGCCTTTGTTCTATAAGGTTACTGACGGCAAAGGGAACGAAGCTTACCTCCTTGGCACCATCCACGTGGGAGACGGCTTGACAGCCGCCCTGCCGGACAGTATTTACAGTGCTTTGAAATCTGCAGATGCTATAGCAGTGGAAATGGATCTGTTAGCCTTTGAATCTGCTCTGGAAGAGAATCCGGAACTTGATAACATTTACCAAAATTCCTACTACTTCTCCGACGGCACAGATCTACGTACTTATTTAGGGAATGAGGAGCTCTATCAACGAACAGCCGATCTCATGTTTGCCATGGGCTATGGGGCGCAGACAGACACCATGAAGCCGGCCGCCATCGCTTCAATCATGGACAGCTGGTATCTGGATTCCATCAATCTGATAAGCTCCGAGCAAGGGGTAGATATGCGTCTGTTGACCTTGGCCTACGAGCAGGATAAAAAGATCTACGAGATCGAAGATATCAAAGAACATTTATCGGCAATTTCCGATTACTCCAAGGAAACTCAGATCTACCTGTTGAAATCCTCTTTAGAAGCGGGACGGTATGAAAGCTATATGTCCAACGGGTACCTTTACCAGCTTTGGTGCGGCGGAGACGAAGCTCTTCTGCGGGAGGCTGTGTCCACTCCCCTGCCTGAGGACGCCACTCCCGAGGAAAAGGCGTACTACGAGGAATACACGGACAAAATGGTCACCCGGCGTGACAAGATCATGGTGGATGGCATCAAATCCTATCTTTCCTCCGGGGAGACGGTATTCGTTGCCGTAGGTCTTGCCCACGTCATCGGCGAGGGCGGGATCATCGACCAACTGAAGGAAGCGGGCTACACCGTTACCTTGGTACAATAACGCAAAAGCAAGACGTTCCCTCCCCATGCGGGAGGGACGTTTTCTTTATGGTAAAATTGCACAAGGAGATTTTTGGCGAAAATTGCATTTTTGCAAGACACTTCCGTTTTCTTGCATTTTCAGAGTGGAAAAGAGGCGGGATTTCTCATGGATCACAAGGCTCGTTTCGGAGCGCAGCCCCGGGCATTTTGCAAGAAGCGGCGTATCTCTTGCCGCCCCTCCCCCGCCAAAAAAGCGGGGATATACCTTGTTTTTTGACACAATACACAAAACGGATGCATATGTTTTGTGAAAACTTTCGGTTTTGACCATTGTTTTTGAGGAGCACAATCGATATAATAATATCAGACAGATGTTTTCATCTAAAAAGAAATTTTTCCATTGGAGTTATTCATTATGAGAACGGATCGCATCGTCAATACGCCCGATACTCTGCGGGAAACTCTCGCAGAAGTCCGCTCTGCTCAGCAGATTTACAGCACTTATACCCAGGAACAGGTAGACGCCATCTTCAAGGCGGCTTCCCTGGCGGCCAACAAGGCCAGACTTCCTCTGGCAAAAATGGCCGTTGCCGAGACCGGCATGGGTGTGGTGGAAGATAAGGTGATCAAGAACAACTACGCATCCGAATATATCTACAACGCATACAAGAATACCAAGACCTGCGGTGTGATCGAAGAGGACAAAGCTTACGGTGTGAAGAAGATCGCCGAGCCCGTGGGCGTTCTGGCGGCTGTGATTCCCACCACCAACCCCACCTCTACCGCTATCTTCAAGTGCCTGCTGGCGCTGAAGACCCGCAACGCCATCGTCATCAGCCCTCACCCCCGTGCCAAGGCCAGCACCATCGAGGCGGCCAAGATCGTCAACGAGGCGGCCGTGAAGGCAGGCGCTCCCGAGGGACTCATCGCTTGGATCGACCAGCCCAGCCTGGAGCTGACCAACATGATCATGGCGGAAGCGGATCTGATCCTTGCCACCGGCGGCCCCGGCATGGTAAAGGCGGCTTACTCCTCCGGCAAGCCCGCTGTGGGCGTTGGCGCAGGTAACACCCCCGCCGTCATCGACGACAGCGCAAACATCGTGCTGGCCGTCAGCTCCATTCTCCATTCCAAGACCTTCGACAACGGTATGATCTGTGCTTCCGAGCAGTCCGTCGTGGTGCTTGACAGCATTTACGACGCTGTGAAGGCAGAGTTCGCCGCAAGAGGTGCGTACTTCATTCCCGAAAAGGATCTGGACGCGGTGCGCAACACCATCCTGCCCGGCGGCAAGCTGAACGCAGGCATCGTCGGTCAGACCGCTTACAAGATCGCCACCATGGCAGGCATTGAATGCCCCGAGACCGCAAAGGTGCTCATCGGCGAGGTGGAAAGCGTAGAGCTGGAAGAAGCCTTCGCACACGAGAAGCTCTCCCCCGTTCTGGCTATGTACCGCGCTTCCGACTTTGAGGACGCAATGGCAAAGGCTGACCGTCTGGTTCAGGACGGCGGCTACGGCCACACCGCTTCCCTGTATATCAACGTGCTCACCCAACAGGCAAAGCTGGACGCTTTCTCCGCAAAGATGAAGGCTTGCCGTATCGTGGTGAACACCCCCTCCTCCCACGGCGGTATCGGCGATATCTACAACTTCAAGCTTACGCCCTCCCTGACCCTGGGTTGCGGCTCTTGGGGCGGCAACTCCGTTTCCGAGAACGTCGGCGTGAAGCATTTGATCAACATCAAGACGGTTGCAGAAAGAAGGGAAAATATGCTTTGGTTCCGTGCTCCCGAAAAGGTTTATATCAAGAAGGGCTGTCTCCCCGTTGCTCTTGACGAGCTGGGCAGCGTGCTTGGCAAGAAGAGAGCCTTCATCGTAACGGACACCTTCCTGTTCCAGAACGGCTACACCAAGCCCATTACCAATAAACTGGACGAGATGGGCATCGTTCACACCACCTTCTACAACGTTATGCCCGACCCCACGCTGGACTGCGCCAAGGAAGGTGCGGCACAGATGGCTTCCTTCAAGCCCGACGTGATCATCGCAGTGGGCGGCGGCTCCGCTATGGACGCGGCCAAGATCATGTGGGTGCTGTACGAGCATCCCGAGGCTGATTTCCAGGATATGGCTATGCGCTTTATGGATATCCGTAAGCGTGTTTACACCTTCCCCAAGATGGGCGAGAAGGCATACTTCATCGCAGTGCCCACCTCCGCAGGTACCGGCTCTGAGGTGACCCCCTTCGCAGTCATCACCGACGGCGACACCAAGTATCCTCTGGCAGACTACGAGCTGATGCCCGACATGGCCATCGTAGACGCCGACATGATGATGAACGCTCCCAAGGGTCTGACCTCTGCTTCCGGTATTGACGCCGTTTCCCACGCTCTGGAGGCATACGCTTCCATCATGGCAACGGATTACACCGACGGTCTGGCCATTCGTTCTTTGCAGATGATCTTTGAGTATCTGCCCAAGGCCTACGACAACGGCCCCAACGATCCTATCGCCCGTGAGAAGATGGCCAACGCCGCCACCATGGCAGGTATGGCCTTTGCAAACGCATTCCTGGGCATCTGCCACTCCATGGCACACAAGCTGGGTTCCTTCCATCACCTGCCCCACGGTGTTGCCAACGCTCTGATGCTTCCCCATATCATGCGGTACAACGCCGCAGAGGTTCCCGTCAAGATGGGTACCTTCCCCCAGTACGATCATCCTCACACCCTGGCTCGTTACGCTGAGGTTGCCACCGCTTTGGGCATCACCGGCGCAGACGACGGCGAGAAGCTGGAAAACCTCATCGCCAAGCTGGAGGAGCTGAAGGAACGGGTAGGCATTAAGAAGACCATCAAGGAGTACGGCATTGACGAGGCCGACTTCCTTGCCCGCCTGGACGACATGGTGGAGCAGGCCTTCGACGACCAGTGCACCGGCGCCAACCCCCGCTATCCCTTGATGAGCGAGCTGAAGCAGATGTATCTGGACGCATACTACGGCAACTAAGCTTTTTAAGCACCTCCGATTCCCTCGGGGGTGCTTTCCCTTTTTGTGAGAAGGAACGAGGGGCTTAAGAGGCTCTGCCTCTTAAGAATCTCCGCTCAGGGGGATGATCCCCCTAAGAACCCTGCATTTTGTGCAAAAAACGAAGAGGATTTTGCGGAATACCCAACTTCTGCAGAAACCGCTTTTTTACAAGATGGTTACAAATGTGAATTTTTTGGAAAGGCTGACAGGATTCTCTTTCTTTTTTCCTGTCTCTGTGCTATACTGAGTCGAAAGGATGTGAAAACGGTATGAAGATCCGATTGAACGAAAACGAAGAGATCGTCCGCACCATCAAGGAAGGGCTTGAGAAGAAGGACGGCTACTGTCCCTGCCGTATGGGCAAGGCAGAGGAATACAAGTGTATGTGCAAGGAGTTCCGCGAGCAGATCAAGGATCCCGATTTCGAGGGGTACTGCCACTGCTTGCTGTATTACAAAGAGAAATAAAATGGTCAAAAGGAGAAAAGGTTTGAAAAAGGGATCCTTTTTCAAACCTAGTGACCGTCCGCTTTGCGGACTACGAAAGGAGATATACAATGGCAGAAGTGAAACTGACGGCAGAGGCCTTCTCTTCGGAGGTGCTTTGCAGTGACAGACCCGTGATCATCGATTTTTGGGCCACCTGGTGCGGCCCCTGCAAGATGATCGCTCCCGTGATCGCAGAGATCGCAGAAGAGCATCCCGAATGGAAGGTGTGCAAGGTGAACGTGGACGAGGAGGGCACCCTGGCGGCCCGCTTCGGCATCAACAGCATTCCCACGGTGTTGCTCATTAAGGAGGGGCGCACCGTGGCCACCTCCGTGGGGTACTTACCCAAGGCAGACCTTTTGAAGGCATTGGGTCTGGAATAAGAGGTGAACGATTTAAGGGGGCTTTCTTGAAAGAGAGCCCCCTTTGAGCTCGCCGCAGGCGAGGTCTGATCCCCCAAGAACTTTTATTGCCGAAACCTGTCGTTTTCGGGGGAAGAGTTGACTTTTTCAGGGGATTGTGGTACACTGCCTTTGGAAAAATTGCGAGGTCATTATGAAGAACGTTATTTTGGTGGGGATGCCCGGCTCGGGGAAGAGCACCTTGGGCATTCTGCTGGCAAAAAAGATCCATTACGGCTACATCGACAGTGACAGCGTCATCGTGGCAGGGGCGGGAAAGTTATTGCCCGATCTGATCGCGGAGCTGGGGAACGAGGGGTTCCTTGCCTTGGAGGCACGGGTGAACGCTTCCCTGGACGTGCAGAGCTGTGTGATCTCCACGGGGGGCAGTGCCATCTACTGCGGGGACGTGATCGAGAAGATGAAGAAAAACGGCGTGGTGGTGTATCTTAAGATCTCCTACGAGGAAATGGCGAAACGCCTTGGAGATTACAAGCGCCGTGGCGTGGTACTGCAGGAGGGCTTTACCCTGCGGGATCTGTACGAGGAACGGGCGCCCCTCTACGAACGGCACGCAGACTATATCCTCAGCTTGGAGGGGGAGTCCGTGGAAGAAAGCGCGGACAAGCTGGCAGAGCTTTTGGGGGATACCATCCGCGAGGAAGATTACGCAGGTATTCTTTAACCTCCAAAAACGGCAGTTTTTGGCAATCGGTTTCTTTGGAGATTCTTAAGAACCTTTCTTTCGGGGGAAGAAAGGTTCTTAAGCGTCTTTTTTGTTGGAAATCTCCAAACGGAAACAAAACTTTAACATTTGCCTGCTATGATAAAGGCAACGATACTGTGGGAGGATGCGCTATGTTTCAAATACTCATCGTGGAAGACGACAAGGACCTGAACAAAACGGTCTGTTCTTTTCTGAACCACAGCGGCTATCAAGCTGTGGGCTGTCTTTCCGCCGCGGAGGCTTACGACGCCCTTTACGAGACGGTGTTCGACTGCATTATTTCCGACATTATGATGCCCGGTGTGGACGGCTTTGAGTTTGCAAGGAACGTACGGGAGCTGAACAGCGACATTCCCATTCTGTTTATGACCGCCCGCGACGACATCGCCTCCAAGCAGAGGGGCTTCCGCATCGGGGTGGACGATTACATGGTGAAGCCCATTGACTTGGATGAACTGTTCTTGCGCATCGGGGCGTTGTTGCGCCGTGCCAAGATCGCGTCCAGCCGTAAGCTGGAGATCGGCCGCTTTGTGATGGACGCCGATGAACGCACGGCCTATCTGGGTGGTGAAGAGATCTCCCTTACCAACCGTGAGTTTTTGATCCTGTACAAGCTGCTCTCCTATCCCAAAAAGACCTTCACCCGCACCCAGCTCATGGATGAATTCTGGGATGCGGATACGGATACCGCTCCCCGTGCCGTGGACGTGTACATGACCAAGCTCCGCGGGAAGCTGGCAAGCTGTGACGAATTTGAGATCAAGACCGTTCACGGGCTGGGCTACAAGGCGGTGATCAAATGAAGGAACAAAAAAGCAAGACCCGAACGGTGCTGAAGTATCTCAGCAGGTTCTTCGTGTTCTTTTTGCTGGTGGCCTTCGTGATCACCTGCTGTACCATGCTGTTCGTTTCCCTGCTGAGGGATTCTTTGGAGATCACCTTCACCGACGAGATCCTCGGTACGGCGGCAAAGCTCACCTTCTGGAACGTGGTGCTGTTGAGCTTGGTGTTCTTCGTGATAGATCTGATCCGCAGAAAGCTGACGGTGGAACGCCCTGTGAAGCGGATCGCCGAGGCGGCGGAGAAGATCATCAGCGGAGATTTCTCGGTGCGGATCCCCCGCCCTGCCCACGTTGGCTCCGACGATTCTTTTGGGCAGGTCACCGATTGCTTCAACCGTATGGCGGAGGAGCTAAGCAGCGTGGAGACTCTGCGTACCGATTTTATCGCCAACGTGTCCCACGAGATGAAGACTCCTTTGGCGGTGATACAAAATTACGGCACTTTGCTGCAAACGGAGGGGCTTCCCGAGGAAAAGCAGAAGGAATACGCCGCCGGGATGGCGGAAGCCGCCCGACGGATGGCGGATATGATGACCAACATTCTGAAGCTGAACCGCTTGGAAAACCAGCAGATCTTCCCCGGGACTACGGAATTCGACCTGGGAGAACAGCTTTGCGAAAGCCTTTTGCAGTTTGAAAGTGTTTGGGAGAGGGAAAACATCGAGATCGAGACAGAGATCCAAGAAAACGTCACCGTGAAGGCGGACGACGAGCTGCTTGCCCTGGTGTGGAACAACCTGCTTTCCAACGCCTTTAAGTTTACCCCTTCGGGAGGCAAGGTCACCGTGACCCTTACCGCCACGGCACGTCACGCAGTGGTGAAGGTGAAGGACACGGGGTGCGGCATGACCCCCGAGGTGGGTGCCCACATTTTTGAGAAATTCTACCAGGGAGACACCTCCCGTGCCACCCGTGGCAACGGCCTTGGACTTGCCCTGGTGAAGCGTGTGGTGGACATCCTTCACGGAGAGATCTCCGTGGAAAGCACCCCCGGTGTAGGCAGTACCTTCACCGTGCGGATCAGGAGGGCACCCCATGAAGCTTCCTAAGCTGTTGCAGGCTTTTCTGTTCCCGCCTGCGTGGCTTTGTTGGCTGTTGCTTCCCCTTGCGGGAGGCTTGATGGCGGTCTCCATGGCGGTTGCGGGGCCTGAGTCCCTCTGTGCCGTCCCCTGGTACGTTCTGGCGGCCTATACCCTTGCGGTGTGGTGTTTCCGTATCCCCCATGTTCTCGGGTTCTGGAGGACTTTCAAGCAGGGAAACAAGTATGCACTGCGGTGGCAATCCGATCCGAGGCTGCGGGTACGGATCTCCCTGTGGTTCTCCTTGGGGATCAATCTGGCTTACGCCGCATTACAGGTTGGCTTGGGGTTCACCCACCGTTCCTTTTGGTTCTTTTCCTTGGCAGGGTATTATCTCTCCCTTGCCGCCATGCGCCTTTTTCTGGCACGGTACATGGGGAAGAACCGCCCGGGGGAAAATCCCTTGGTGGAGTGGAAGAAATACCGTGCCTGCGGCGTGGTCTTTCTGGTAATGAACCTTGCCATTTCCTTCATGATCTTCTTCATGGTGTATTGGGGCAGGACCTTCCGCCACCACGAGATCACCGCCATCGCCCTGGCGGCGTACACCTTCACCGCCATGACTTTGGCCATTGTAAATTTGGTGCGTTACCGCAAATATCAAAGCCCCGTGTTCACCGCCTCCAAGTGTGTCAGCCTTGCGGCGGCCTGTGTTTCCATGCTGACCCTGACCACCACCCTGCTCACCGTATTTGACCGCGGGGAGATGGATCTTTTTGGAAAAAAGCTGCTTCTGGGCTTGACGGGAGGCGCCGTTTCCCTGGTGATCCTTGCCATGGCGGTGTTCATGATCGTTCAAAGCGTTCAAAAGCTGAAAAAGGAGGCTTGACAAAATGAGCCAAGAGAAAGAAACCTTTTCCTATACCTATTCCGCAAAGGAGCAATCGGAGATCAGGGCCATCCGCAAGAAATACGCTCCCCCGGAGGAGGAGACGCCCTTACAGCGGATCCGCCGTTTGGATGCCTCCGTGGGGAACAAGGCGCGGGCGGTGGCCATTACCATGGGGGTGATCGGCGCCTTGATCTTGGGCTTTGGCATGAGCCTTGCCTTGTCGGAGCTGGCGGACTTTTTTGGCCTCACAAGGGAGATGGGAATGCTCATCGGGATCCCCGTGGCCTTGCCGGGGATCGCCCTGATCTGCCTGGCCTACCCCGTTTACAACCGTGTTCTGCAAAAAGAAAAGGACCGTGTAGCCCCGGAGATCTTAAGGCTCACGGAAGAATGGATGAAATAACGAAAAAGAACGAAGCAAACGCTTCGTTCTTTTTTTCCGGTGCAGTGAGTGATGATAAATCCGAACCAAATACCTCTTCAATTTCGGCAAAGGTGACCCGTTTTGTGCCTTCCTTATAGTTGAATGTAATGACCAAGTAATCGTCGAACAGATAGATCGCATTGACAAAGCTATCGATCAGACGGCGACGGTGGTCAAGCTGTTTCATATTGAGTTTGCGGTACTTGATAAGATATGCAGAGTTTCGCTTTCATTCACAAGCACAACTGCATAATCTCCGTCCCTGCAAGTGTTCTGCTCTCTCACGATAACGAGGTCGCCATCGTTCTTGTACCATTTATGCCTCATTTTGGTTTGATATAATATGTATGTAATATAAAACACGCGAATAATCACCTTAAGCATCGACATTTTGCTAAACAACAATCTTTATTTTTACAGTACGAAATATGATTCCATTTTTATTTCAAATTTTTAAAAAAGCATGCTATAATACCTTTCATAATAACAAATTATCATTTTCACATAAAGGAGAATAAAATGAAAATCAACAATCTTCAGATTACATCCGCCACTACTCTCAATTTTGACTTCACATCGACTGCTCCTATTTGCGTTCTGCGCGGCCATTATTCCGATCTCGCACTTGATCTTTTGCGCGAGTTGATTGGCGACTACGGCGCACAGAACGATCCCGACCGTGTTGACGACGGGCGTTTTGTAATCCACGCTGACATTGAGATGGACAACAAAGATTATAGTGTATGCTACATCCGCAACGCCGACTTTATGGGTGACAACCGCCTTGCCGTAAACTTTGAAACAAACAGTATTCAATTTTCCGAGGACGATACCCGTGAGTTTGTAACTAAGTATAGCGAGCGTGACACGGACGATACCAACGTGCTTATTAAGACCGCAGGCATAAACTCTTGTGATGATGACCGTCCAATCTTTATTTATGACTACTTTGACCGTTTGGATGAAGAAATAGACATTACCCCTATTCTTAACGAGCTTGCTTCTCTCGGTAGACAGGTATTTATCTCTGTTTGCTCAATTTATCCTGAAATAAAGCATGAAAAGGTTCAAATGGTTCGCATATGAAAGAAAGCATTTATGCCGCCTTACGCGGAGAGTACGGCAAGCGAGTATTGCCACCCGTCGGCACAGCATACGATGAGGATCATACAGTGATCATCTGTCCTGTTTGCAAGCACAAAACACTTGATCATTATGACATCTGCCACCATTGCGGTTGGGAGTACGACGGATTTCCCGAGGATCATTATTCTGCGGCCAACGGTGCGACACTTGCCGACTACCGTGAACAGTATAAACAGGCATTGAAAGAAAGGAATATTCAAGATGTATAAATACTATAACCCTCATCCCAAGGGCTTGTCTACCGACGATTGTGTAAAACGCGCCATTGTCGTAGTGACGGGATTGGATTACTCAAAAGTTCAGCGAGAATTGAACGAATACAAAATGGTCACGGGGGCAAAATCCTTCAACAGCGTAAAAAACCTTCGATACGTTGAGGATATATTAAAGGCGAGAAAGATATCTCTTGATGTGGAAATGACTGCTGACGAGTTTTGTAAAAAATATCCCAAAGGCAGACATATTCTTGATATGGATGAGCATTGGGCGGCTTGTGTTGACGGGTGTATTTATGACACGTGGGATTGCGGCAATAAAAAGGTCAATTTTGCTTATGAGATCACCACGGAGCCTTATATGCCACCGGATATCAAAAAGCAGGTTTTCAAATATTGTTGTACCTCAGAAAGAATATCCGATATAGAAACACGTATTCGTATTTACGATGGAAATGGTGCATTCGTTGAACGAAAAATCCCAGCTAAACTGACCAAAGGCTACGTTTTATGCCTTCAGCACAGCAATTATTCTTATATTGATCTGGATGGAGGGAAAGAAAATGAAGGTTGAAATCTATTCCCGCAAAGCGATTAAAGAGCTTATGAAGGGGGAATTCCCGAAAAACACCGCCGTCATCAGTTTTTGCAGTCCGCGCAAAACACGCAGAGCCGAAGAAGTACGGGTGTATTTCGGGAATGTATGCGACCGCGTTTTTAATATTTTGATTCCCGATATTGATATCGAGATCCTTGGCGATTACGGCTACACCTACGAAACCTATCTTGCAGAAGCAGACGAGCTTACAAAATTCATTTGCGAGGTAAGAGCCGAGGGGCGCGATATTATTTGCCAATGTGATTTCGGGCAGAGCCGTTCTGCTGCCTGTGCCGCAGCCATATTGCAACACTTTGAGGGGCGCGGAATTGATATTTTTGCGGATTATAGATATTATCCCAATCAGCTTGTGTATCACAAGGTGTTTGATGCGCTGGAAAAGTATAAAGGAGAAAACCAAAAATGACCGAAAAAGAAATTTGGGACAAAGCGTACAAACGCATATTTGAGCTTTACGGCGATATGCCCGATCTGCGCATCGTCAGCCGATTTTACAGCGAAAAGCAAGCCTTTATGCAATACGAGGTTGGCAAATACTTTTACGATCTTTTCACGCTCCGTGCTGAAGTAAAGCAAGCGGATGACCGATTGATCGTCAAAGCCCCGATCGCCTCCTGCTTGGTGGCATATCTGCTCGGTACAACAGACGAAAATCCTCTGCCGGCGCATTACTATTGCCCGAAATGTAAAACGGTGGAATGGATGGAGGGCAGGTGCGTATTTGACTTGCGCGACCGCACCTGCGCCTGCGGCGAAAGACTGAAGCCCGACGGTTTTGACATTCCATTTGAAACCTATTTACCGTATGCAAAAAAGCTCAGAGTCGCAGATGTTTCCGATGAAAGTTATCTTGAGCTGTCCGAGGCGACCTTCTCGCGTGATCAAAAATCGCTGTTGGATACAGCTAACGTTTGCAAGCAGCTTGAAAAGGTTACGGGTATTGGCATGGATGACATTGACATGAACGACCGTGAAGTCAAGTGCAGACTTTTGACAGGAAATTTTGAGAAATTGGCCGGCGTTGGCGGCGAAAAAGTTATCAAGCAGATGATTGCAGTTACACATCCGCAAAGCTATAACGAGCTTTTGAAGCTGATCGGACTTGCCCACGGCACTTGCACTTGGAAATATAATGCCGAAAAGCTTCTTTCAGACGGCATTTGCTCACTTGCCGACATTCCTGCCACGCGCGACGAGGTATTTATGACCATCCGCGACGCGATGAATGATTGTGATTTGCACGATACGGGCTTTGCCTATGATGTAGCGAATAAAGCTCGCCGTGGATATTACCGGGAGCACGGAATGGACAATTACATCAACGGAACACTTTCAATGCTCGGACTTGACAGTTGGTTCGGCAGCTATATCCGATTCACGCAGTATATATCGATCAAGTCTCTTGCGGTGTTGGAGTTGAAGTATTCCATTATGCTCAATTGGTATCAAGTCTATTATCCATCTCAATTTAAACCGATTAATCATAGTCGCCCAGATTGCTAATATCTATTGAAAAAGCATTCAAAATATGGTATAATTACGATAAAGATTTTTAGAAAGGAGCTTGTTTGGTATGAAAAATAAGTTCTCAGGTCAAGCATCGATTGTCATATCAATCATTGTATGCGGCATATTAAGCTTGTTATTTTCGCTCAACCATAATCATATAACATTCTCTAACGTCCTTATCGTTATTATTTCATTATGTTGTGCGTGTATAGCAGCGATTGTGTTTGCAATCAGGAAAATACACCTTGATCGGAAAGATGATATAACAGATCAGTTACTTGATTTGATTTATTTTCTTGATCATTATGAGATTACAGAGAAAAATAAAGAGATATACGATCTTTACGTTAAGAAAATGGTCGTAGGAAAAACCGCGCCCTTCAAACTGCGAAGCAAATTAAACGGATTGCTGAAAAAACGCGGTTACACGGGATATTCTTACGAACTGTTTTTGTCTGACACAATCAGATCTTATTATGAAGTTATAGGCTTCAGCGTAATATCTTTTGGTTGGTGCTCGGCTGTTGCGTGCGCAATCAGGCTTTTAATCACGTTGCAACCTCTGTCTGCATTATTTTGGTTCGGACTGCTTTTGGTCGTAGCGGGATATATTTATTATGCGATTTTTAATGATTCCGAAAGAACGACCAAAGTATCAATTTTTACAAGCTTAATTGCTTGCTTTCTTCTTGTAGGAGTATGTTTCATATCAGGAACAATTCGAGCCAATCATGTAAATTCCACTTGCAAAGACATAGACATTTCCATCGTTGAAAAATGCGAATCAGACGAAAAAACGATGTATGTAGATGGATACGTTACTGCATTCAAGATCAAGGTGACCAATGAAAAGTATAAAGATATCATACAGATAAAAGGCGATTTGAATATATATGATGCAAACGGCAATTTGTTAGATTCATCCATCGTAACCTTGTCAGGCGATATATTGTCCAAAGGCAGCACCGTATTCACACTCAATATCGACAGAAGAGCAAGTGATGAAGTTTTGATGCTTTATTACGCAACGGCAAAAGAACTTTCAGCTACGTTCAAAATAAGCGAAATGATCTTTGAAGGATATACGGGTGAGGAATATCCCAACAGCAGACTGATGGATATATTGACCTTGGGTGAAGGTGCTGAAAACGACAACAAGACCGATCAGACAACCGAAGAAAAATATATATCCGCTATCGCACTTTATGAAAGCGGAAAATATTACGAGGCTATTACAGCTTTTGAGCAAATATTAAACTACAAGGATAGCTACAACTATATTTCTTTATGCGAACAAGCTATTGAAAACGCAAGCAAAGAATCCATTTATACAGAGGCGGTGTCCCTGTTTCATTCGGGTAAGTATCAAGAAGCGATTGAGAAATTCGAGTCCATTCCCGATTATAAGGATAGTCTTAATTACATAGAACAATCCGAAAGCAAAATTCTTCTTCAAGAAAAAGAAGAAAAATATATTGCAGCAAAGGCACTATATCAAAACAAGCAATATTCAGATGCCTATTATGCTTTTTATGATATTATTGACTATAGGGATAGCCAAGATATTATGACTGCCATTATAAACGAAGTAGAAGCTTTGTCAATCGAGTATGCTGATAACGGCGATTACAAGTTCGCCTATGATCTTCTTAGTGATATGGGCTACTCCACAAGCGAAAATAACGTAAACTACTTGCCAATTTTAAAGGCATATAATTATGCTCAACTCGGAGATTATAAAAGCGCAACGCAACACGGTCTTACCAAGATTGTTCTTCCGGCAGGAACCACGGAGATTGGAAGCTCTATGTTTGAAGGATGCTCCGAGCTTGTTGAGGTTGTTATGCCCGACACTGTAACAAGCATCGGATCGTATGCTTTCAGCGGATGCAAGAAATTAGAGAAATTAGTTTTGTCCCCAAATATTGAGAGCATTGGCAGAAGCGCATTTTCAAATTGTGATGCTTTGGATAAATTGATTTTGCCGCTGTCTCTAAAACATATTGTTACATACGGGTTGAATAGTATGGACGGCGAAATTCATTACGAAGGAACGGTTGCTCAATGGGTGCAGGTGGAAAAGGACTCGGGCGGTAGCACATTAAGCAAAACCATTCATTGTTCCGACGGCGATATAATGCCATGATCTGAGAGGAGTGTGATAGTTATGCCTACAAAAAAACAACAAAATTATGCAGAGCTCTTGCGAAAGGCAAAAGACACTTTTGATGGGGACGAGATAGACAAAATTGAAACACGCATTTACGATGAGATGGATAAAATCGACAAAGAAATATCGTCCTTGGAAAAAGAAATAAAAGAAAAAAGAAAGCAAATCCAAGCAATAGAAGAACGACGAGATAAAAAAACCAAAAAAGAAGAAGAAAAATTGCCAATAATCGAAAAGGAATATGAAAACGAGGTTTGGCAATATTTATGCGCCAAGGTAAGAGCTGATCGAAAAAATGGGGTAATAGCAAAAAACAACCGGCTTGACGACGATGACACCTTGCGCTCTCTTAGCAATCAAAAAGAAAAATCAACCATCGATATACAAAATACCATTAAAGAACTTACTGACGAGGCAAACGTCGAAATCGAAACGATTGAAAAATCAATCAAACCGATGGAAGCTAAATTAGGCAGAAAAAACGCCGAGAACAGTTTTTATTGGGATTTGATTAATCCTCCAGAATCGAGTAGTGATGAATCTACGGTATCTGTTTATTCGTCTACGCCTTCGTATATCGATGACTCTGCATATTCTTATTCCGATACATCTTCCCACTATTCGAGTATATCTACCTCGAACGATTCGCAAGCGTTTGAAGATGCTTTGAAAAGGGATCGTGAAGCTCGTTGGAAGCATGAAGAAGAAGAGCGCCGGCGGGAGGAGCGCCGTTTGTGGGATGAGAAAAAGAGGCAAGAAGCGCAGGAACGTACAGCTCATCGCAAGCAGGTTTGGGACGAGATTAATGCCAGAAAAGAAAGAGAGCGAAATCTTAGACATCAATGCAATACATGTTCACTGGCATCAAAGTGTTATATGAGAGGCAGTTTTCCCTGTCCTACATATAGACCAAGATAGCACATGAAAAATAACAGCATTTTCTTGAAATTGTGGTATAATCAGAATCATATTCATGAGACCAAGCAAGAAAAAGGATTAGGGTAAAGTCTATGAATATCAAACGCGGAGATATATTTTTCGCCGATCTGTCGCCTGTATTGGGTTCTGAAATAGGCGGATTGCGGTATGTTGTTATTGTATCAAACTAAATTATTAAGCAGATGACAAGCCCTCCGCGAACTTGCGGAGGGCTTGCATTCTGCTTGTTTTATTTTTTTCTGTGCTCGTCGCAAATCCTAATGATTTCATCCATAAGTTCGATCGTTTCCTGTGCTTTTTGGATATCCTCATTTCTCTTTTTCTTAATGCGACGCGCTTCGTTAACTAACTCTTCAAAAGTTTTATTTGCGTTATGCAGAGATTTTTTGTCCTCATTTTCCGCTACTTTCAATGTTTTAAGCAAAGCTTGTTGACAGCCTATCATATCGTTAATATATGCGAGATCTCGCTGGTCAAACCATTCAAGGAATAATTCTCCGGAAAGGATCTCGTCTTCTATGACATCAATATTGTTATAGTCTTCATCATTCAAATTACATTCTTGCTTCACTTCCGTCAAAAACGCTATGCGTGCCTTGACCAAGGATTCCAACTTGTTTTCTTGTTCTATAATACTCATAATTCACACTCCTTCTTTTCTTCTTTCCGTTTTTCTCTATCCGCTTTTGTCATATGCCTTACAGTCAAAAGGAATTTGTCGCCGTCAACAAGCAGATTTCCCTTGAAACGAATGATTGGAGACTCCTTTTTCACATTGATCGTACCAAAGCACACCTTCATATCCGATTCGTTAACGATACGGTATTCGTAGGAAATGATGCCCGATTCCGCCATGAATTTGGCGATGGTATTTGCGGTTTCTTTGTTGCCGTTTTTGTCGATCAGCAAGAGCTGATTGCGCCACACAACAGGCTCGACTGCCATAATGCAAAGGTCAGCCTCGGTGATGATCACATCGGGATTGACCTCCCAGATCGCCGCGAACAATGCGTACTTGGCTCTGCCGTGACCGCGGTCATAGTTAAAACAGACGGCATAAAAGCTGTCATCAAACGCAGCCTTGATCTCCTCGGGGGTATGTACTTCTGCCATCTTTTCTCTATAAATGAGAAGTAGGGATTTTTTGTTTTCCATTCTTGTTACCATTCCTTCTGTCTGTTATTTCAAAACACGCTCCGCAACCGGAGTTTTCACCATAGCTTTTCTGATATCAATATACAATTCTGCCGTTCCGTCCGCAGTTCCATATCCAAAAAGCGGATTTACGTGCAAATAATATTCTTTTTCTTCGCTCATATTGAAAATATTAGTATGTAATACCGGGGCATATCCGTTCAATTCATCCATTCCAAAGAATTTCACTTTGTGTTCGGATATATCCACTCCGATAATTCCGTCGTCGTAGCGAGTATTCTCAAAGTCAAATGCGGTTTCCTCCCCCCGGAATGCCAATTGAAGCGAATTCTGGATCCTGCTCAAGATTTGGGGAGTTAACAAATCTTCGGGAACTTTCTCGTCGTAATCGTCGAATCCCAAGCTGATCATTTCACTTAAGTATGTATCTAAATTTTTAATTTTTCCATCTCCGTTGAAAATCAAATCGGATGCGAATGCATAGTGCTTGATTCTTTTTTGAAAAGCAAGCTTGGCATCGTCAAAGGATTCATATACCTCAACCGTTGAGGAAAGGTCTTGAAATGATGTGCAAATATTGGGCAACGATGTTTGCACAGATAACACCCATACCTTTTGCGATCTCATATAATCCCAGATCAAGACATCAAGAAAGCGTTCTGTCAGCATAGGATATTTCCCCTTGAGTTGCCTAACTGCTTCTTTGATTATTTTGATAATCTCCGGATAATCTTTCTCTCCTTTTATACCGGGGAACACTGATTTTACATAGTTTATCATATGTCTGTCAGGCTTGATCTCATCCGATTTTCCCGCAAGCATATACAGGTAGTTGCGCATAATTCCGCTACCTTGACCTTTCACTGCAAGAATATCGGCATCAAGATCACGCTTGTTCTCATACTTTCTAAAATCATCCAATGTATCAATCCCGTGATTTTCAAAAACCTTTGCAACAAGATAACAGGCTTCTGCCTTCAAAATTCCGTTTTTTGAGGATGTCCTGTGCCGATCGTGAAATGCATCTTTTGCCACCGCTGCAAAGCATCCGCCAAAGCTATCTATGTCCTTAATAAACTTGCTGATAGTGTATTCGCCTTTTCCGGGAAGCTCAGAATCCTTTGTTGCAATATCAAGCTTAAAATATTCTATGAAGTTTTTTTCTGCATTTATAACCATTTGATACTTAATACCGATCGAAAAAACCGCATCAATAATGCACAACGGCAAAGATTTATAGAATGTTTCATTAGGATCGGTTTCTTTGTTCACGATAAGCTTTTGATGAAGATCAAGCGTATTCTCACAGTAGGTAACGAATTTGGAAATATCGGTTGCGGTCATAGTTTTGTACTCCTTTTCTCTTGCGCGCGACGCGCTTATTATAAAAGCATTATATCAAATCAAAAAGCGACAAATATGGTACATCATTGCATTTCAAAGAGCTTGTCAATCAATTCACGCTTACGTTCGTCGTCAAGTGTTTCATTCATCTTGATACTATCCACGATTGTTTGAAAATCATCTTGCTCAAGGGAGGGGGCTTTCTTGGGGATAAAATATCCCTCGCTATTGTGTTGAATATCATATCCAAGGTCTTTGAGCAGAGTTATATTTCTTCCGACTGCCTTTCGCTCGATCGTAGTATCATAGGCTGCCTCAATGTGCGAAATGATTCGTTGCTGATCAAGAGGTTCTTGACTGTTTTCCAACGTACGAAGGATCAACATAGGATAGGATGAGGTGCCCCAATATTGCAAAGGAGTCAATGTCATTTGTACCTCGCGCAATTTGCTTTTAGGAGCTCTGTCGACGTTGAAATGAAAGTAATACTCTTTCGTTTCATCATCCATTACGAGCATATCCGTGTTGATCTCCGGGTAGCCCTCATAGTGACACTTGACGAATAACGAATCTCCGGTAATGGAGATGTCAAAGTCAGCAAATTCATCAGTTTCTTCATCCTCGTCGTACCAGTCGTCATCGTCAACACGAACGCCGGCATCGTTCTCGATCGTTGTCTTTCGCTTGAATTCATAATCATCGGGATCGTCTGACGGAATAGGTTCATCTATATTCAAAAAATCAGTACGAGAAATGTAATTCTCCAAAAAGTCTGCCATTGCTGTACGGTAAGCTGTGTGAATACCTTCCGTACGGATAGCTTTGATATAAGGCGTAAGGTAAATCTGTGAAATAAATTCTCTAATATCCTTTTTTGCTTCAGCAAAGGATTTATATTTCTTTGTTTGTTCACCGTTTCCGGGGATGGTTTCATAAGTAAGTTGCCAAATCGTTTTCATAAGTTTTTATCAAAGCCCCCATGACATAGTATTTTATGTGTTTTATTATAACATATATATCATCAAAAATCAATACAATGCGACATATTTGGTTCTTGAAGCAAGAAACGATGCAGTGATTCGTTATTCATGAAAGTCTCAATTGCTATCTACACCCCAAGCTTGAAAGCATACTCAAAGATAGCTGCTTCATCAAGGCTCATATACTCGCTCCAACAATCGTGGAATTTTTCGAAGATCTCCTTCTGCTCATCGGTGAAGCTTTTTTCCATTTCTTTGGAGTTTGTGCGGCTGTCCTCTTGCGGTATAAGTCAATTCGTGTTTCATGGCGGCATCAACGTACAAGGATATTTACTCGGGCGGTGCGCGGGCTTGATGCCAACAACAGCAGATTGACATCACATATCACCGAACACAAAAAGAAATCCGAACCCTTCGCCTACCGGCTTTGAGTTCGGATTTCTACTGTTTGGTGCGGCTGATGGGACTTGAACCCATACGGAGTACTCCACACGCCCCTCAAACGTGCGCGTCTGCCAATTCCGCCACAGCCGCAGACAAGGATATTGTGCGCCTTTTCACAAGCGGAAAGCGAGGGCACTCTCCAAAAGCGCAAAGACTATTATACACAAATATTCTATTTTGTCAAGGCTTTTACGGAATTTTTACTTAAAAAAGTTTTCGTCCTCCCCCAAGCCCGGCAGAGTGGGAAGGTGGGGCTTCACCTTCAGAAGATCCTCCTTGAAGCGGCGGCAATGACCGTCGGCGCGGACTGCCCCTTTCTTCTCACAAATGCAGGCGCCGCTGTCCCCGATGAGGGTGGCGTATTGGCAATAGGCGCAGATCTTTTCCAAGGCTTCGGTAGACTTCTTCACGTTGGTTCACTCCCTGTTTTTCTGTATGTACTGTACCACAGTTTCCTTTATTTGTCAAGTAAAAAGGAAGAACAGCGCCCCCATGAGGGCGGTCTGGATCACCTTGCCCCCCACGTAGGGCAAAAGAGAAAGCTTTCCCTTGGTGACGGCGGACACCTGTCCCAGCACGCAAAGCCCCGAAAAGCCCACGGACAGCGCTGCAAGCAGTTCCCCTGCCCTACCTCCCAATGCCGCCCCGCTGCCGCACCCTGCGGAAAACTCAAAAAAGGATGCCAGCAACACGGCGGGGATGCCGGAAAGGTGCAAAAGAGAGGCCGCGCACTCCCCTGCCGTGCCGAAGAAGATCAGCATCCCCCCCACCTCCGCCAGGGTGCGGGTGGCAGAGGTCACGTGGGAAAGGAGGGGGCGTTCCGCCGTGGGAACTGCCGAAACACCCGGGCAGGCGGGTCGCAGGCAGAGGTACAATACCCCTGCGGTAAGCAGGGCGCACACCGTCTGTAAGGCTATGAAACGCCACCCCAGACCCGTTTTCCCAAAGAGGGAGCTTCCCACCACACCCAGCAGGAAGGGGGCGGAGGCCAGATTGGAAAAGCCGCAGAGGAACTCTGCCCGCCTTTTGGTGATCTCCCCCGCTTGGTAAAGCTGCACGGCGCTCCTTGCCCCTACGGGAAAGCCGCAAAGCACTCCCAATAAGAACACGGTGCCTTCCACCCCGAAGGGGTATTGGTATAGCTTTTTGGCCAAGGGAGAGGTCACCAGCATTCCCGAAAGGCACAGGGAGAGAAACAGGGTGGGAAACACCTTGGTGATAAAAAACACTGTGCGGGAAAGCACCGCCTCCCCCACCCTATCGGGAAAGCAAAGGAAAAACAAAAAGAACGCCGCGGGGAGTACCCCGCACAGCCGGGGAAAACGCTTCATAAAATCACCTACGGTAAAATATACTTGGGTAGCAGGTGGTGTTATGATGGAAAACGAGAGAAAAAACAGACTCCGCGATCTGGCCCGACGGCTGTTACCGGAAGGCGGCGAAGGGATCTTTATCGAATGGCGGGGCAATCAGCGGTTGGTGGCAGAGGGGATTGACGGGCTTTTGGAATACGGACATTGCCGCATGACCGTCAGCGGCGGAGAACACCGCTTGGGGATCTTCGGGAAAGGGTTGGAGATGCGATTCCTTTCCGAGACCTGTATTGTGATCGAAGGAGAGATCCGAAAGGTATGTTACCTTCCGGAGGACGACGACCATGTATAAGTTCTTGCATTCCATCGTGGGAGAATACACCGTAAAGCTTCTCTGCAAGGATCCTCTGCCCTTTCTGCGTAAGCTCACCCTGAACAAGGTGCTGTTCCGAGGTCTGCGGGGCGGGGACGGGGTGTGGTATCTGAAGACCACCCTCTCCTGCGGGGAGCTTCTTTTGAACAACGCCCGTGAAGCGGGGATTCCCGCAGAGATCGTAAAAACCAAGGGCCTGCCCTTTCTGGCGGCCAAATACAAAAAACGCCCCGGACTGCTTTTGGGGCTGATCTTGGGGCTGGCGCTTTTGTTTTACAGCGAATTGTTCGTCTGGAAGGTCACGGTAAACGGCAACGTTGCCATCCCCGAGGAGGTCATTTTAGAAGCCCTTGCGGAGCAGGGGGTGGCGGTGGGAAGCTATATTCCCGACATTCCCGTTTTGAAGGTGCAGAATCTGGTGCTGCTTTCCTTCCACGACCTTTCCTCCATTGCCATCAACGTAAAGGGGACTCATATTCAGGTAGAGGTTTTGGAGCGTACCCACGAGCCTCCCAAAACGGATCACACGGGGTACTGCAACGTGGTGGCGGCAAGGGACGGCATCATCGTTTCCGCAAAATCCACCGCAGGCACGGTGATCGTCTCCCCCGGGGAGGTGGTGGAGACGGGGCAGATCCTGATCTCCGCCTTCACCGTTGGGAAACGGAACGTGTATCGGGTCCACCACGCACGGGGAGAGGTGCTGGCCAAGGTCTACGAAAGCTATTCCGCCGTGTTCCCCGTGGAGCGGGAGATCAAGGCCTACACCGGGCGGAACACGGTGCGAAAGGCGGTATCCGTTCTGGGGAAAGAATTCTCCTTTGAAGCAGACAGCCCCTACGAGCGGTTCGATACCTCCGTGGATGTGACGAGGGTGAAGCTTTTTGGCTTTATCGAGACCCCCGTGACGGTGACGGAGGTGACCTATCGGGAATATGAAAAGCAACGGGTCACCATGACGGAAGAACTGCTGGAAGCCGATGCCATACGGGACACGGAGACCTGGCTTGCCACCCTTGGAGAGGTGCTGGAATGGGAACACACCTTGGTTTTTGACGAAATACAAAACGCTTACGTGTTGAACGTAAGCGCTGTGGTTTTGGAAAAGATCGGGTTGGATCTCCCTTTGGAGCCGGGAGAACAGCCTCCGGCACAGGTGAAGCCTCCCGAGCCTGTGCTTTAGCGGGCAAACAGATCCCTGCCCTTGCTGTCGATGGCTACGGTGAGGGGGAAGTCCCGAAAGATCAGCTCCTTGATGGATTCGCACCCCAGATCGTGGAAAGCGACCTCACGGCAGGAGGTGATCTTGGAGCTGTAAAACGCTCCCGCACCGCCCACGGCGATGAGGTAAGCACCTCCCGTTTCCACAATGGCCTCCTTCACGGCGGAGGCTCTGCCCCCTTTGCCGATGGTGGCGGCCACTCCCTTGCGGTACAGACGGGGAGCAAACCCATCCATACGGCAGGAGGTGGTAGGACCGAAGGCGCCGCACACCTTCCCCGCAGGAGCGGGGGTGGGGCCTGCGTAATACAGGAACGCCCCTTCCAAGGAAACGGGGAGCTCTTCCCCTGCATCCAATAATTGACAGATCCGCAAATGGGCGGCATCTCGGGCGGTATACACCCTGCCGCTAAGGGAGACGGTCTCCCCCGCTTCCAGGGTGGGAAGCCACAAGGAGGCTTCTTCTACGAAAAGCGTCCTCATGCCTTACGGATCCCCGCCTTACGGCGCACGTCCTCCAAGGCCATGTCCAAAAGCTTTTCCGTCCTGGTCATTTCCGCAGTTACGGCGTTCATGCGGGAGGTAAATTCCGCAGCCGCCTGTGCGATGACGGCACAGCCCTTGCGGGTCTCGGCAAGGATCCTTTCCCCTTCCGTCTCCGCCTGACTGCGGGCACGGGCAAGGATCTCCTCTGCTCTTGCATCTGCTTGCAGCATCCGCTGGCCGATGGAAGCCTGCAGATCGGTACATTCTTTTTCCTTTGCCGCCAAGCGGGCAGAGTAGTCCTCCTCCAGGGCGACGTTTTTTGCCTCGGCCTCCTTCAAACGGGCTTCCGTATCCGCAAGGGCGGCGGAAAGCTCCCGAATGCGATCATCCAGTTCTTTTTCTTTTTCTTCAAAATTGCGATTCAGCTCCAACAGAAAGGCGTCTACCTGCTCTCTGTTGTAGCCTCTTGCCGATTTGGAAAACAATGCTTCTGCCATAGCCACGACCATTCCTTTTCCTGTTTTGATGGTCTTATGGTATCATATTTTACGCCCTTTGTCAACCCGAAAGGAGAGTTTGCTTTTCATGCTGGAGACCGTCCGTAACGCTTTGTGGGGGATGCCCCTCATCGGACTGCTTTTGTCCTTTGGAGGATATTTCACCGTCAAGACCCGTTTTCTCCCCTTGCGTCTCCCCGCCGTATTAAAGCGGACGGTGGGTCATCTCCCCAAGGGACAGGACAGGAAAGCCCTGCTCCACGCCGTTTCCACCGCCTTGGGCGGTACGGTGGGGATCGGAAGCATCACGGGGGTGGCCTACGGCATTGCCGCAGGGGGTGCGGGAAGCGTGTTCTGGATGTGGGTCAGCGGATTGGGCGGTATGGCGTTGAAATACGCCGAGGTGTTCTTAGCGGTGAAGCACCGCAAGAAGACGGAGCCGGGTTACGTGGGGGGCGCACCGTTCATTTTGGGAGAGCTTGGGTACAAAAGGACCGCCGTTTGCTTTGCCCTCCTGTGCGTGCTGGCCTCCTTTGGCGTGGGAAACCTTACCCAGATCGGGGCGCTTACGGAAACGGCGGTGGAATTGGGCGTTTCTCCCCTGCTGTGCGGCGGGTTGTGCGGGGTGCTGTTGGCCTACTGCCTTTGGGGCGGCAGAGAACGGATCGGGAAATGGAACGGGATCCTGGTGCCTGCGGCCTCCCTGGTGTACGTTTTTACCGCCTTGGGAGTGGTGCTGGCACATCTCCCCGCCCTGCCCTCTGCTTTTTCGGAGATTGTAAACCAAGCCATGGGAATACGCCCTGCGGTGGGCGGAGTCTCGGGGGCGTTGATCGCCGCCTCCATGCGGGAGGGATTTGCCAGAGGGGTATTTTCCAACGAAGCGGGGGTGGGCTCCTCTCCCCTTGCCCACGCCTCCTCGGGAGAAGCCGACCCGGTACGCCAGGGGGAATGGGGGGTATTTGAGATCTTTGCGGATACCTTTTTGGTATCCACCCTCACCGCATTGGCTCTGCTGGTGACGGGAAGCGGCAGTATCACCGAGATGTTCGCGCCTTTGTTCTTCGGGGGCGGGACGGTGGTGTTCGTCCTTCTTTCCGCAGTATTTGCTTTCGCTTCCATTCTCAGCTGGTGCTATTACAGCCGTGTGTGCCTGCAGTATCTTTCCCTCCCGGGTGGGGAAACGGTTTATTCCCTTTGCAGTGTGGCTTGCGCCTTTTTGGGCGCCCAATTGCCCATGGGAAGTCTTTTGACCCTGGCGGACATTCTGGGCGGGCTGATGATCTTCCCCAATTTGTTTTTGCTGTTTAAGCTAAGGGGCGAGGTGAGGTGAAGCCTCCATGCAAAAAACCTTCCGTTTGACCGGAAGGTTTTGTCTTTATCCTTGCTTTTTCCGCAGATCCAAAAGTCTGACGATGGCGGGGGACAACAGGATGTTGATGGCCATTTCCACAAGGAAATTCAACCCTGCCAGACCCAAGAACATATAGGCCACGAAATTCTCGCCGTAATCCGCCAAGGCCCAGGTCTTGATGGTGTCCATAAAGAACACGCTGCATCCCAATAAGAACACGCCTGTGTTCACCACGGGGCAGACCAAAGCGGTGATGATCACCGATGCGTAGCGGTCAATGCCGGAAAGCCATTTGTACACCAATCCCGCCACCAAGCCGCAGGCAATGCCCTTGACCATAACGGTGATAATGGTGCCGGGTACGTTGATGGCAAGGAACGCCGCCGCGTCCCCGCTGATCAGTACCACCACGCCGAACACACCGCCCAGCCAGGCACCCAGCTTTGCGCCTCCCACGGAAGCACCGATGACAATGGGGATCAATACCAGAGAGATGGAGAACATTCCCAAATGAATGAACGACCCCACCATCTGCAGGACCACCACCAAAGCGGTCAGGATGGCACCCAGAACCAAAAGCTCCGTTGACATTCTCTGCCTTTTGCTTGCTTGCATAAAAATCCTCCTTGCTGTCGTCCGCAAAACGCGGTACAACGCTGTTTTTATGTTTCTTTGTTTTTTGATTCAATTGTTACGCAGGTGCAGAAGGTAAAGGCCCTTCAGCACCAACTGCTCGTCCATGGTGTAAGGACTCCTGCAATGGAGCATGACGGTGGATGCCGCCCCGCCTGTGGCGATGACGGGCAATTGCTCCCCGTAGGCCTCGTTGAAGCGTTGGATCATGCCGTCCACCAGGGAGGCGTTGCCGAAGACCACACCGGAACGCATACAGTCTGCGGTGTTCTTACCGATGACGGAGGGAGGCGCCCAAAGGCTCACCTGGGGAAGCTGTGCCGTCCCCGAGGACAGGGCGTTCAGACCCATGGAGACACCGGGAATGATGGAAACGCCGATAAAAGCACCGCTTCCGTCCACCACCATCATCTTGGTGGCAGTTCCCATATCCACCACCAAAGCGGGGTGGCCGTAAAGCTGTTTTGCCGCCACGCAGGCGCAGATCAGATCCGCCCCCACGGAAACGGGATCGTCGCAACGGATGCCAAGCCCCGTCTTGATCCCCGGCCCCACCACCATGGGGGTAACGCCGTAGGCGATGGAGATAGCTTGCTTCATCACGTCGGTGATGGGGGGCACCACGGAGGAAAGAATGGCTCCCTCCACGGATTCACGCTCCACACCGTATAAGGAAAGGGTGGACAAAAGCTTGCAGGCGTATTCATCCCCCGTAAGGGTAGGGTTGGAGGCCACCTTCGATACGAAGGTCAGCTCCCCGCCGGAAAATCCGCCCAAGCCGATGTTGGTGTTGCCGATGTCTACGGTGAGGATCATGGTACGTTCGTCCTTTCCTGTTCTTGGGGTCATAGTAGCATATTTTGAGGGAATTGTCAAGAGCCCAAGTCGGCGGCATGGATTTTGTCTCATGCGTGGTATCGTTTCGCCGACATCAAAAACGGCAGTGCCGGATTTGGAACTGCCGTGGGAGTGTTTTGCGGCGCATAGCTTTTGTTTTATGCATGGTATCGGTTCGCCGACATCAAAAACGGCAGAGCCGTTTTTATCACTCGGAACCTCATCCACCGTCTGCGGAGATAAGTCATGTTCACCTACTCTTGTTTGATTCCGTCCGCATACGGTCCCCCTTCCCCGCATTGCGGGGAAGGTTGGATCGCTTCGCGATCGAAAAAAAGAGTTCAATCGTGCGTAGACAAAAGCAGTGGCGAGAATCTATAGAAATCGCTTCGCTGCACGCCATCGGTGCGCCTACCTTCCCCGCATCGCGGGGAAGGGGGACCATACGCTTGCCGAATTGGGTTTGCACTGCAGTTCCAAAAAACGGCTCTGTCGTTTTTGACGTCGGCGTGTCATCCTGAGGGAGCCCGAAGGGCGAGTCGAAGTTTTGCGTAGGTGAGCGTAGCGAACGGAGCAAAACCGA
>JAZPZV010000021.1:0-9598 GCA_045544855.1 Eubacteriales bacterium
TCGCAGTCAACTGCGTTCCATAAGTTGGTGTCTTTAACAGCGAGGGTCCACCCGTTCCCATTCCGAACACGGAAGTTAAGCTCGTCTGTGCCCACAATACTTGGCTGGAAGCGGCCCGGGAAGATAGGTCGATGCCAACACAAAGAAATCCGTACCGATTGGTACGGATTTTTTGCTTTTCTGTGAAGAAACGGAAAACAAACGTGAATCTCCGTTGACAAGGGCGGGAAGGATATGTTATAAAAAAGAAAAAGGCGTTTTTGGGAGGTTTTTATGAAAAAGTTGTTTGTATGCTTGGCGGTGTTGCTTCTTGCGCTTTCTGTTGTCAGCTGCACCACGCAGACCGTGCTTCCCGACGTGTCTTCTTCTCCTGCGGAAAGCGTGGAGAACTCGGTGTCCGTGGAAGGAATCTCTTCCGAGGAGTATAGCGCGTTGGCTTCCACACCCGAAGAGGAGTCTTCCGAGGAGATTTCCGAGGAGATTTCCGAGGAGATAGCGCCTAAGGATCTTCTGTATTTGAACAACGCGGGGATTCTATTCCAAAAACACGGGGTCTACGCAGTGGAATCTTACGAGATCCGGGATTACAGCGTGCGGTATTATATCGCCACCGAGGATGGTCTGCAGGAGTTCCACCGGGAATCGGACTTTGTGGACGGCAACATGGATGTATATTTTGACCTTTATCCCGACTCCAGACGGGTGATTCTGAACAACCATACCTGGGAAGAGCCCTCGGACGTTTATCTCTACGAGGCGGCCACCGGGGAGAAGCGGCAGCTTGACATGAGCGGCTTGCCCCGTAACGAATTGGTGACCGCCATGCGGTGGCTGGACGGACGGTATTTCCTGTTCGTTTCCCAGTTTGACCACGGCACAATTGCCATCGGTGGGGACGTTTGGGTGTACGACACCGAGACGGACGAGTATTTCCGCATCATCGCCAGAGAAGACGGCTATATGCAGATCGCCGATATGACGGTGTACGACGGCATGGTGCTGTTCCACGTGCCTTACTATATCGACGATGCTTATAGCGATACGGAAATGCACTACTACACCCTTTCCACCAAAGAGATCTACGAGCTGATCGACACCCGCAACGAGATCACCTTCCGTGTGGGAGAATGGTTGTATTAAGTGTTTTGGAAGCTTCTTTTTGAAAAAGAGGCTTCCTTTTTTCTTTACTTTTTTCGGGAGGTATGATATACTGGGGTAGAAAGCAGGTGCAAGTTTGAAAAAGGGATCCTTTTTCAAACATGATTTTGTGGCTTCGCTCACAAAATCTTTGGTACCCGCCCGCAAAATGCGGGCTACGAAAGGAATGAACATAACTATGGAGCTTTGGGACGCATACGACGCATACGGCAACCAAACGGGGGAGACCCTGGTAAGAGGGAAAGAGATTCCCGCGGGGAGCTACCACATGGTGTGCGAGGTTTTGGTGCGCCATGCCGATGGGAGCATTCTTTGCATGAAGCGGGCCTCCACCAAGCCCAATTACCCCGGGTATTATGAAGCCACCGCAGGGGGTTCTGCCCTGCAGGGAGAGGATCGTCTTGCTTGCATCCGGCGGGAGCTTTTGGAGGAAACGGGGCTTTCCTGCGAAGAGTTTCGCTACATTGGCACCGACGTGGATGAATGGGGGAGTAGCATCTACCATACCTACGTGTGCGAGGTAGACTGCGAGAAGACCGCCGTCACCCTGCAAGAGGGGGAGACGGAGGCGTATCAATGGCTGACCCCCGAGGAATTCAGAGCCCTTTTGCGCTCCCGTGGGATGATCGCCCGCCAGACCAAGCGCTTCCTGCCTTATTACAGGGAGCAGGGCTGGTTTGCCTACCGTTTGCTGGCTCTTGATATGGACGGCACGCTGTTGAACAGCCGCGGAGAAGTGTCGGAACGCAGCCGCAAGGCCATCAGAGCCGCCATGGATGCGGGGATCTACGTCACCATCTCCACAGGACGATCCTTGACAGGTGCCCTTTGGTGCGCCGAAGAGTTGGATCTGACCTGCCCGCTGATGATCTACAACGGCGGAATGCTGGCCGACAGGGCGGGAAACGTTCTGTATTCCAAAGAACTGCTGCCCGCAGACGCCCTGCTTGCCATGGAGGAGGGTGTAAAACGGGGCGTGACCCTGTGCATCTGGTCTAAGGGGAAGCTTTACGGCCACCCGCTGAACGAACGCACGGCGGATTACGTCCGCTTTGCGGGTATGGAGCCCCTGCCCGTGGAAAGCTTGGAAGCCCTTGCCGAGCAAGGCGTCACCAAGGTGCTTTGGTACGGCACCAAGGAGGAGATCCCTGCTTTTTGGGAGGAAATGGAAAAAGCGCCCTTTGAAAACGTCCACGCAACCCCCTCCCAGCCCATGTTTTTGGAGTTCTTCCACGGAGAAGTCTCCAAAGCGGCCGCTTTAGAGCGGTTGGGAGCGCTGTTAAATATCCAAAGAGAAGAAATGATCGCCATGGGAGACGGGGCAAACGACTTGGAGCTTTTGGCCTATGCAGGGCTGGGCGTGGCCATGGGCAACGCTTCCCCCTTGGTGAAAAAGCAAGCCGACGCCGTGACGGTGACCAACGACAAGGACGGCGTGGCGGAAGTGATCGAAAAATATTTGTTGTGAAAAGGAGACATTTCTATGAAGCCTCACGGAATGGTGATACAAGGCGTGGGTATGCCTTACGTTGTTTTTGAAAACGTTGAAAACCGACAGTACCGCGGATTGTTTTTGTACGAGCATGATCCGTTGTTCCGCGAGAAAGATCCCGTATCCAAGGCGTTGAGCAAGGAATATCAATGGGAGCCTGTGAACGTTGACGGCGAGGACCGCTTCCTTTGGAAGCAATGCGTGTGCGATCCCGCCTTGGCGGTGCGGTACGTAGCGAGATGCAAGGAGATCGGCAAGCCTGTCCGCGTGCTGTTTTTGGAAAGCGACTACCCCGATGAGGAGTGGCAGGGAGAGATCCCCGAAAAGCGGCTTTTGGGCTACGAGGTGTTTTTGCTCCCTTGGGGAGTCATGGTCTATCACGACCTGTTGTTTTCTCCGCTTTTGCAGGAGTACCGCGAACAATTGAACGAAAATTTCCTGTTTGCAACCTTAGAAGAGGCGCAGTCGTTCATGTCCTTCTACAAGGAGCAGTTGACCGCAGGCACGGTGGGGGATGAAGACGCTCCCGAGGACGTGTTTGTTGCCGCCGTCTACGAGGTGGACGAAAAATCTTTTGACGCATGGAGTAAAACGGTATGAAAAAATGGACGGCGGTTTTATTGCTGATGAGCCTGCTTAGCTGTTTGTGTCTTCCCGCTTCTGCGGCGGAGGAGAAGGTTTTGGATGGGTGCGTGTTTGTGACCTTCGGCGCCAGCAACACGGCACTTTCCTCCTGGCCCTCCGACGTGGCGGCGGAACTGAATATGTATCTTGTCAATTCCGGCATCGGCGGGAACGACACTTCCCACGGTATGGCCCGTTTTCAGCGGGACGTGTTGGCACATGACCCGGATTTCGTGACCATTTGCTTTGGTACCAACGATTTCAACCGTCAAAAGACCGGCCGACCCCAGGTGACTCCCGAGGAGTACCGTGCCAATCTGACCTACTTCATCACGGAGCTGAAGAAGATCGGCGCCGTTCCCATTCTGGTCACCTCTCCCATCATCCAGGAATTTGCCTGCGGCGGGGGAGATCTGTACCCCGGAGGCACGGTGAACGCCGGGCTGGACGTGTACGTAAACGTGGTGCGGGAGCTGGCGGCAGAATATAACGTGCCCTTGGTGGACGTCCACGCTATGATGGACGAAAGCTACACCGCCGACCAGGTGCTGGTTTCCGACGGGGTACACCTGACGGAAATGGGCAACAAGGTATTCACCGACGGATTGGTGAGCTATTTCCGTGCCAACTACAAAAACGATCCCGACGCTCCCCGTGTGGAGTATCCTCAGCCTCCCGAAATGGAGGAGCCGCCCTTTACTGCCTCCATCATCCCCTTTGAACCGGAAAAATGGCGGGAGATCTACCCCGACACGGTGGTGATGACCAAGGAGCAAAGCGGCGCCATTTCCTTTGCCAACACCACGGGAGAATGGCCGGAGGCGCACTATTCTCCTTCCATGGACCAAGCTCTTCCCGTCCCCGTGCGAGGCAGTACCCTCACCGTGGATATCAAGCTGGAAGCCGCCATGAACATCATGCTGTACCTCAACGGCGCAAACCCCACCACGGGCTACGACGGGGACTATATCCGTCTGAACCCCATTCTGAAGGCAAAGATTCCTTCCCTTCGCATGACGGGGGACGATATCTTAGGCGGTCAGCATATCAAATGCACCCTGCAATTGGAAGAGATCCTCCCCAGAGGCATGATCGACGATGACGGGAACGTGGTGTTCTCCGGGGTGAAGCTCTACGTGGTTGGCCAGGCAGGGAAGAAGATCACCATCAACAAGCTGGAGGTCACTGCGGTGGATCCCGCCACCCTGCCTCCCTTGCCCACCTACGAATACGGCGCAGATCTAATGCCGACTTCCCCCGAAAAGATCACCCCCGCCCAGGGGGTTGCAGGGGTGGAATACCACGAGGACGGCAGCTTTACCCTGTTCAGGGACGCCAAAAGCTCTATTGCATGGCCCTCTGTGAAGGTTGCGGTGGATCACCAGATCGATCTTGCCGCCACGCCTCTTTTGCGGCTGGAGGTGGAGATGGAAAAGGGCTGTGCCAACGGACACCTGTATTACACCCGTGCCGACGGAAGCACGGGGAGCGTTCAGCTTTCCAAATTGGTGCACGGCACGGAGTACGATATGACCGACGACACGGATGCCTACGTGGATCTGGCGGCGTATTTCGGCAGTGAAGAGACCATCACCGTGAACTATATCACCCTTTCCGTCTACGGCAACGTGGGGGATTCCATTACCTGGAAGTCTATCCGAGCGGCCAAGCTGATCCCCGTGGAATGGACGCCTCCGGAAGTCAGCACGGAGGAATCGGCGGAGGAATCCGCAGAGGAAAGCGTGGAAGAGAGTGCGGAAGAAGTTTCCAAAACCCAGTCCCAAGCGCCCGCTCCCGCGGAAGAAGAGGGGATGAATCCTCTTTGGTTGGTGCTGATCGGCGTGGCCGTGGTGGTTTTAGCGGTTGTGATCTTGGTTTTGAAGAGGAAATAAAAAAAGCGCAGAGACGGCTTTTCGTCTCTGCGTTGTTTTTATGAGGAAACGATTCTTAGCCCTCGGAAAGGAACATCAGACTCTCAGTAGATCCCGCCTGCGGCGGTTTTGCTCCGAACGGTGCATCGCGGCCGATGCAGATCAAAAAAAGCAAACTACTTTTATGCCGCAGTATGCACCTTGCTTTCTCCGCAAAACTTCGACGTGCGCGGAGATGACTGCAATACGTAGCCATATCTACTACAATCCGCGCGTGCTCAGGATGACACGTAGCCACCGCAGTTCCAAAAACAGCTTGCTGTTTTTCACGCCGGTGTAACAAAACTACGCATACATTAAAAGCAATGCGCCGACTTGGTCACGGCTTTTTGTCACCCTGAGCGAAGCAGGCGTGGAATAATGTTGTACCTTAGGTTGCAATGAGAAAAGCCTGCGGAGTCGAAGTTTTGCTTTTTGAAATTGCCCATTGTCTTTGGATATGCAGTTCCTTTTACAGCAATTTCTAAAAAGCAAAACCGTAAGGGGTCTCCTACGAGTTTGATCTACCCCTACAATGGCAAACTTACATCCTTTGTGATAAAACAGTTCTTTGCCCCCAAAAAAGAACATCAGACTCTTATGAGATCCCGCCTGCGGCGGTTTTGCTCCATCCACTCCGTTCCTTCCGTAAAACTTCGACGCGTGCGGAAAAAGGTCTCCATTGTAGCCATAACAACTACATTCCGCACTTGCTCAGGATGACACGCTGACGTTGGAAGCACTCCCGCCCTACACTTCCCACCTCAGTTCCAAAAACGACTTGTCGTTTTTGACGTCGGCGTAGCAAAACTACGCTTAAACCAAAAGCATTTTGCCGACTTGGTCACCTCTGAGCAACCCAGCCCGTTGGGCTGGCTCGCGCGGAACGGAGCCGCTGTGTCCGTTTGTCACCCTGAGCAAGCGCGGAACCGAACTGCAGTGGCTCCAAACACGACTACATCTCCGCGCGCGTCGAAGTTTTGTGCAGTAAAAATCGCCTTGTGTCTTTTGCCAATACTTGTCCATTGACGCGATTTTTGCGAGCAAAACCGTAAGGGGTCTCCTACGAGTCTGATCTACCCCTTGAAAGGTAAACTTACATCCTTTATAATAAAACAGTTCTTTGCCTTTGTCAGGGAACATCAGACTCTCAGTAGATCCCGCCTGCGGCGGTTTTGCTCCGAACGGCGTAAACGCCTTTTCTTCTCCGCAAAACTTCGACTCGCCGCATTCGCGGCTCCCTCAGGATGACACGCTGACGTTGGAAACGCCCCCGTCGATGCTGCACCGCAGTTCCAAAAACGACTTTGCCGTTTTGTGTAGTGGCAAAGCCTTAGTTTTCTTTTTGATACAGCATCATCCGCGTTTGACATAATTCGGGGAATAATCTTGTTGCAACCAAAAGTTTTCCACATTATCCACCGAGTTATCCACCGAAAACAGGTGTTTTTTTCGGTTTTCCACTGCGGAAAGGCTGAAAACCCAAAAAGTTTTCCACATTATCCACCGAGTTATCCACACGAGGGTCGGATTATGTCACCCAAATTATGGGGTGCAAAGCGGAGAAATATCGCCCAAAAAGCTATGTTTTTGTGACAATCTCCTTTGAAAAAGCAACCAAAAAGCAAGACGCAAAAAAGCCCCGAAACCACACCGTTTCGAGGCTTTTGATTAGGTTTTTTCAGGAATTTCTGCAATCCACAAGGGACACGGACTTGACCCCGGGCAGTGCCTTCACAGCGGAGGCAAGGCGCTGTTGTGCGGCAGAAACGCTGATCTCATAGATGATCTCGGTGTAGCGATCGTTTTCCACCAGAGAGGAAAGCTTACGGCGAACGCGGTTTTCGTCCAACAGCTTTTCCACCGTCTCGGCGGTGTCTCCCGCTTCCGTTCTCACCACCAATAAGTAGGGACGGGCGCTCTTTCGGGTGATCAGGCAAGCCACCACGGTAACGAAGCCGATGAAGAGACAGCCCACCACGGTGATCATGTAGAAGCCCGCACCTGCGGTGATGCCCGCCGCCACGGCCCAGAACATAAAGGCGGTGTCGGAGGCTTCCTTGATGGCGGTACGGAAACGAATGATGGACAATGCACCCACCATACCCAAGGACAACGCAAGGTTGGAGGTGATGGTCAGAACGATCATGGCAGAGATGGCGGTGACCAAAAGCAGGGTGATCTCATACCCTCTGTTGGCGGCAATGCCACGCATGGTCAAACGGTAGATGAGCAGAATGAACAGAGCGGAGATCAAAGCGGCGCACAGACCTGCGACCACCTTCCCCATGGTGACGTCGGTATTGAATCCTTCCAGGATGCTGTTTTTAAACATATCCGCAAAACTCATAGTTACGGTCCTTCCTTTACTTTAACGTGCTTTATCGCCAAGCCTCGCGGCAGATGGCGTATTTTGAAACGGAAAGCTGCTTGGAGCAGCAGGCGCTGATCTTTCGGACAAATTGGGGTAGGTATTCCCCGTACTTCACTTCCATAATGACCTGATCCCTTGGCATAGCCGGGATCCCGGGGTGTTCCTCCTCAAACAGGAGGGTGTGATCCGGAGGCAACGCCTCCACGTTGGTGTCGAAGGTGAGACGGGTATCCGTTCCCGGATACACAAAAGCGTCCCTTCTGTACCGCACGATCACCGCAGGGCGCAGCCCCTTGGCTCGCATTTCCAGCCCCATAACGGCCTGCCTGCCCGAGAGTGCGGAAAGATCCCTGCCCGGGTCCCACAGGGCGGAGATCTCATTCTCTGCCACCTGCACCGTGTGCTTTTCCGTCATGATCCCACGCTTGACCTTACGCTCCAAACGGATAAAAGAGGGATCGGAATTATAGGTGCGCAAGCGATACTTGGTATGCACACGCACGCCGTCTTGCTTTTCGTCCAAGGCGCTGTCGTAGCGGTCGTCGTAATACAGGGAGGTGATAAGATACCCATCCTCCCCCGCATGGGGATCGATCTCCATAGCCGCTTCTGCGCGGGCACGGAGGCGGAGATATTCGGCGTAACCGATGATAAATTTTTCCTCGTGACGAGTCGCCACAAGCTACACCTCCCCAATGGCCTTATGCGTCCAGATCAAAGCCGTAGGCGATCATCTGCGCATCGGTGAGTTTGAACCAATTTTGGATATCCTCCACCACGTAGCCTTCTCTTTCTTCAAAGAAGTCGCGGAGATATCCCACCGCCCACTTCCAGGTGGAGTACTTCAGGTCCCATTTTTCGCAATCCCGCTCTTTATCGGGCAGAATGGCTTCGTAATATCTGTCGATGGCGGCGTTGACACGCTCGGGATTCCACACGTTTTCGATCTGCCAGGCGAAGCGGGTCAGGAATTTGTCCTTAAAGCCCTTGTTCTTCAAAAGCCCGTTGATCAGCTCCGTGGAAAACCAGTCGTTGGTGCCCGTTCCCTTGGGGTTCAAATGCTCCGCCACGGTATCGTTCTTCACATAAAAGGTGGATTGATCCACGTCGTACATCAGCCAGGTCCATTTGCCGTCCCCCGCCTTGAAGAAACGGATGTTGCCGTTGTCAAGGTTGCCGATGTAGATCTGCATAACGATGTAGTCGATATACTGGTCGATGTCCATCTGACTTTCCACGTAGGCGTAGGCTTCGGGATCGGAAAGATCGTGCTTTTTCACGTAGGAGAGAAACTCCTTGTACTCCTGGGTGGACCCGTGGGAAACGTCCAGGATCACGTCCTCGGGAGATACGTTGTAATTGCCTGCAATAAAGTTTTCGTTGATCTTTTCGCGGATATAATAGATCCCCCAGAACTCCCCGTTGAGATACAGGATCACGGGGCGGTTCTTCTGGCAGGGCATATACATGGCGGTGGAGGCCAGCTCGGAAAGTAAGGGGTCACGCATTCTTGCGCCGTCAAAATCCTGCCCCGCATTGCGGAACAGAAAGGCCTCGTAAACGTCCAGCCCCTCCTCCCCGAACAAGGGATAACTCAATTCTCCCGCACCGTAGGAGCTGCGAAAAAAGCAGGAAAAGCTTTTCATGGGCAAGGCACGGGAATAAGCGCCGAAAATGCGGATCCCGCAGGGAGAAGTAAAGCCCGTACCGTCCATCTCATAGAGTGAGACGGTTGCCTCCTTTTCCCATTTCTTCCAGAAGTTTGCCCCGGTGTAGGGAAACTTGGAGCTTGCTCCCGGTCCTTCCACGTAGATGCCGTCGTAATAATCCCAAAGGTTGTCCGGCTCGGTGACCAGAGACGCCACGGGAAGGCTGTGATTTTCGTTGATGATATAGGTAAGATCCACAATATCGCTGGTCTTTTTTCCCTTTGCCACGGCAATGGCACGGATCACGGTGGTCTCCGTCAGCTCAATAGGGCCGGTGTACGGGGTGGAGTTCACCGTAGGGTCGGTACAATCGGTGGTGTAGTAGATGGTT
>JAZPZV010000022.1:0-8251 GCA_045544855.1 Eubacteriales bacterium
ACTTCGTTTTTCAAGCGGGGTCAGTTTTTTTGATTTGGATACGATCGTTGTTGCGGAAGCGAATGTACTCGCCTATGAGATGCGAGGTTCCTTGTAGGTTTTCAACTTCGTGCGATAAATGCATTCTGTTTTGAGGATAGAGAAGAAATTTACCGCCGTTGCTTTGTGTTGATATACGAAATACCGGTTGACCGTTTTTGATCACGATGAAATTGTGTATTTGCTCTTTTCCGAAGCCCAACTTCGCTCCTATTTCTGCTCTCGTATTTCCTTCGGATTTTAACCGCAATTATTGTCTTGGCAAAAAAATTCCTCCTATGGCAGATATTTATATTCTGCTATAGGAGGGTGTTTTTTTCAATTGTCCGTTTTTAACGGACTTGTGCATCGTGGGGCGGTTTTTTCGTTGGTATTTCGTTTCGGCGTGAGAAGCCCGCAAATTGCGTTGAAGGGTAGCTTTGCGTTGGGGATACAACGAGCAATTTGCGCCGAGCGAAGCTCGGATTTCCATCAAAATTATGGTGCGCATTTTTGTGTGCCATATTGCTTTTTTGCGCAAAATCCCGTATAATAAAGCTGATACGATCACAAAGGAGCAGCGCATATGACGCATATGAAAAAAACAGTATTCCTGTTCATCCTGGTGGTATTGACCCTTGGGCTGATCTCATGCTCAAGCGAAGATCAAGACTCCTCGACGAAGGATCTTCGGTTTACCCTATCCCCCGACCAAAAGAGCTATGCCGTAACAGGCTTGAAATCCCCCGAAAGCACCGAAGTTGTGATCCCGAGCACATACAAGGGTCTCCCCGTGACAAGCATCGGCGAAGACGCCTTTTTCATGAGTAAAATCACAAGCGTCGTCATCCCCGACACCGTTACCGAGATCGGTGATAGAGCTTTTTGCCAAACCCCCATCACAAGCATCATCATCCCCGACTCGGTCACAACGATCGGCGAGCGAGCGTTTGGCAACTGCATAAAACTCACCGGCATCCATTTCCCCGACTCGGTTACAACGATTGGCGTACGAGCGTTTGAGGAGTGCGTTTCGTTGACCGAGATTACCATTCCGAACTCGGTGAAAAGTATTGGCTATGAGGCATTCGTATTTTGCAAGAAGCTGAAGACCGCTAAAATCAGAATCTCCTCCACCAGCATCGACAAAAAAGTGTTTGCCCATTGCTACGAGCTGACCGAGGTGACATTTACCGACGGTGCGGTCTGCGTGGGCGATCAAATGTTTGAGTATTGCACCGCCCTGGAAGAGGTTCATCTGCCCGACACCTTGACGCGCATCGGTAAAGAGGCCTTCATCTATTGCAGAGCTCTCAGTCAGATCTCCATTCCGAACTCGGTAACGACCATCGACGGAGGCGCCTTTACCGAATGCATGGCGCTGGAGAGCATTGTGGTGCCCGATTCCGTAACTGAGCTTGGCAATTGTGTATTCTCATCCTGCACCGCTCTGAAAAGCGCCACGCTCAGCAACTCGCTTACAAAGATCCCCAGGGGGCTTTTTGAACACTGTACCGCCCTGGAGCATTTCGAAGTTCCCGAGACCATAACCGAAATAGGCGCCAATGCGTTTTACGAATGCAGATCCATCAAAAATATAGATCTGCCCGATTCCGTAAAGAGCATAGGCTGCTATGCATTTGCATCTTGCGTGTCGCTATCCTCCTTTGAGATTCCCGAGTCGGTTACCACCATTGAGCGCTTTCTGTTTGAATGGTGCGAATCCATGACCGAAATCACGATTCCCGAGGCGGTGACCGTTATTGACGAGCACGCATTTGAATCCTGTATGGCATTGGAGTCGGTTTACTACACCGGCAGTGTGGAGCAATGGATGGGTATTTCCTTTAACGAAAGCAGCGCAAATCCCTTGTATTTGGATGCTATGCTGTATATTGACGGTGCGCCGCTGACAGATCTTACAGTCCCCGCATCCATTACCGACATTGGCGATTTCGTCTTTGACGGGTACAAATGGTTGGAGAGCATCACTCTTCACGATGGGGTCACCTCCATCGGATACGGCGCATTCAGGGAGTGTACGTCGCTGGGCGGTCTGTATCTCCCCGACTCTGTCACCGTGGTGGAATGGTGGGCATTTGCCGATTGTGCGTCCCTTGCCGAGGTCAGATTTTCCAATTCCTTGGAGCGTATTGGTGAACGTGCCTTCTACGGCACTGCCCTGCAAGCCATCCATCTTCCCGCGTCCCTGACTTCTATGGATTCCGCTGTTTTCTCGAATTGCACCGCGTTGGCAGAAGTCCATCTGCCAAGCACGCTGAGCGCGTTACCTGACCATATCTTTTGGAATTGCACTTCCCTTGAGCAGATCCACATTCCCGAAACTGTTTCAAAAATCGGAAGCGGCGCTTTCTGGGGCTGTACCTTGCTCAAAAGCATCATAGTTCCCGAGGCCGTACGGATTCTCGAAGCCGGCACTTTTCAGGATTGCACCGCACTTGAGAGCGTCCGGCTGCCCCAAAATCTCAGAAGAATTGGAAGTTTTGCCTTTGAGAATTGCACCTCGCTGACAAGCATCACGCTGCCGAGCAGCATAGAGCGCATTGAGGGGCTGGCCTTTTGTGATTGCAACGCTCTCCTTGAGATATGTTACGTAGGAACAAAGCAAATGTGGAATGCTGTTTATAAAGGCGATTTTTGGAACGAGGGCATTCCCAATGAAACCGTTACTTTCTTGCCTTTGCCCCGATAACACCCGAAGGTCTGCGTCATCAACCGGTTCCACTGAAGCGGATGAAATCGCTACGCGATGATCACGTCTTCGGCGTGATTTTAATAGCGAAAGGAGAACCATGAAAAAAAGCCGTATGGTACGTCCTTTGCGCTCCGGAAGCGGTTTTGACCTTGCCGGTTCTTGTTTTGCCTCTTGGTAACCTTTTGCTGTATCGTTTTTTGTGAAGAGCGTTTGCACGACGGGTTGTTCCGTTATGCTTCAAATTTTAAAAAAATGAACGATAAATCCGCATTGGAGAGGCCGAACCACTTGACAAATACAGTTGATTTTGCTACAATGAGACATAAATGTTTGTTTTTGGAGTGGATTATGCGTTGTTTTAAGAAAATTCTTGCGTTTTTATTGCTTGGAATGATGGTGTTTTCTCTTACTTCCTGTGACACCAATGACAATTTCCCCTTTGCTCATTTGCTGGAGGATACCGACGGAGGCTATGACTTCGGATTCTCTTCGGGTAACATAGATGTAAATACCGGCAAAAATAACGGTAGCAGTTTTGGCAGAGCCCACTGTGCTAGTTGCGCCGCGGACGGCTATGATATTTGCCAAGGGCATACCTGTATCATGTGTTTCCGCGGCGCACGTAAGTGCACGCGCTGCATGGGCGATGGAGAATATTTCGATGCTAACCGCGGTTATATCAAATGCTCCCGTTGCTCCGGTAACGGGGAAGTTAAGTGTTCTACGTGTCATGGAACTGGCTTGACTTACCGTTATTGATAGGTTACAGCAAAGCTCTGCGGAGGTTTCTCCGCAGGGCTTTTTTCTTCAAAAAACTTTTGAAACCTATTGAGGCCTTGCCCATTGTGTGCTATAATGAGCCGAAGTGAACTATTTTCATCCGTCCTTCTTCGGTGAGGTGCTTTATGTCTCGTCAAGCCTTTCTTGCCCGCTACGTGGGGGACAAAAAATTTTACCGCACGGTTCTTGCCGTAGCGGTACCCATGATCGTACAAAACGGCATCACCAATCTGGTCAACCTGCTGGACAACATTATGGTGGGGCAGGTTTCCACCACGGCTATGTCCGGCGTCTCCATCGTCAACCAGTTTATTTTTATTTTTAATCTGTTGATCTTTGGAGCCATCAGTGCCGCGGGGATCTTCACCGCCCAGTTCCATGGGTTGGGGGATGTGGACGGGGTGCGCCACACCTTCCGTTTCAAGGTGTTGGTGAACTTCCTTGCGGGTGTTCTGGGGATCGCGGCCTTTGCCGCCTTTGATGACCAGCTGATTCAGCTGTTCCTGCAAATGGAAGGGGAGACCTCAGAGCTGTCTCCCGCAGAGGCACTTTATTACGGCAAGCAATACCTCTGGCCTATGCTTCTCGGCTTGATCCCCTACGCCATCTCTCAGGCCTACGCCTCCACCATGCGTGAGACCGGGCAGACCTTCGTTCCCATGATTGCAAGCTCTGCCGCCGTGGTCACCAACTTTTTGCTCAATGCCGTGCTGATCTTCGGGTTGCTGGGCGCTCCGGCGCTGGGGGTAGTGGGCGCGGCCATCGCAACCGTAGTGTCTCGCTTCCTGGAGCTTGCCATTTTGGTGCTGTGGGGGCATACCCACAAGGAAAAATGTCCTTACCTGATCTCTGCGTTCCGCTCTCTTTACATTCCTCGCTCTTTGTTCAGACGGATCTCCGTGAAGGGACTGCCTCTGATGGCCAACGAATTTTTCTGGGCCATCGCCATCACTTTGCGGAACCAAGGCTATTCCACCTGCGGCATCGACGTGGTGGCCGCACAGAACATCGCTGTGACCATCATCAACCTGTTCTCCGTGGTGTATATGTCCTTGGGTAGTGCCATCGCCATTCTGGTGGGCAACCAGCTGGGGGCGGGAGAGATCGAAAAGGCGAGGGATACCGACCGCAAAATGATCGCTTTTTCCGTGGTCTGTGCCATGGGCATTGGGCTTGTGCTGATCGGGCTTTCCTCGGTGTTCCCCTTGATCTACAATGCACCGGATAACGTTCGTTCCCTTGCCGCCTTTATGATCGTGGTCACCGGCTGTGCCGCGCCCTTCTTCTCCTATACCCACGCCGCCTATTTTACCCTCCGTTCGGGAGGCAGGGTAGGGGTCACCTTTTTGTTCGACAGCGTGTATATGTGGTCGGTGGTGCTTCCCACCGTGGCGTTGCTGGCCCATTTTACAAGCATCTCCATTTACTGGCTGTTCATCGCGGGGACTCTGGCGGAGGCGTTGAAAGCTCTGTTTGGTTGGATTCTTATGCGTAAGATCAACTGGAGCCGCTGTCTTGTTGCCGAAGATATGTGATCGTTCCATACATACAAAAAACCGAGGCGGTCTCCCCGTCTCGGTTTTGCTTTTCCTTATCTCTTTTTTATTTTGTTGTGCCTATCAACCAATAAAGGGTCTTCCCGTCGCTTGCCTTGAGGACAGCGTGTCCGTTCGCCACGGAGATCTCGTACAGGCGAGTCTCCTCCTCCGGGAAGCTCTTGACTTCCTTTACGTACCACGTACCGTTTTCTTCTTGGTGGAAGGAAAGGGTACAGTGGTCCGTGTAGTAAACGTCGTTGAAGTCGTACTCCGTTTTTCCGATCTCCCGCGCGGAGAAACCGAAGGTAAATACTCCCGAGGTTGGGCCGGGATACATGGAGCAGACCTCCGGGATCCCGTCACCGTCCACGTCAAACACCTCCCGGGCAAAGGGACGGTCCATGGCGTAGGCCGAAGTGGCGGGGGTGATGCCCACGTAGGTGCCGTTTTCCTTTATGAAAAGCCGTCCGCCCTTGACGGTTATGGAAAGAAGGCGGGACGAGTCGGGATCCTCCCGGTCGGTTATCTTCAGCAACAGCTCACCGCTTCTTTCGCTGTAGAAGGAAAAGGTACAGCTTTCTGCGTTATCTGTCCACAGGATCTGACAATAGCTCTCGTCACCTGCCTTTACGGTGACAGCAAGCATATCCATTGTCGACGTGTAGCCGCAGTGGAGACTGCAAAGCTCTCCGTTCCCGTCGCCGTCGAAATCAAAGTAGGTGCTTTCCAGCTCATCCCCCGTGACGGGATAGTCGTACATGTCAAACAGTCTTCGCCGGATCCCTTCTGTGTAAAGCTGTTTTTCCTTTTCCCGTATCTCCACCTCCGTGATCTTCTCCCAGGGCGGGAGGTAGCTTGAGGCGGGGTTTCCCCAAGGGATCACGTGGATCCGTTGGGCGGTGAGGGGGTAAGAGGTCAGAATCGCCCGCATCTCCTCATAGGAGGCGGCTTTCATGCTCAACAGTTTTTGGGAAGAAGGGCTTTCTGCGTGATCGCCATGGGGCAAAAGTCCAAAGGAATAGCTGTTTGCCGCCATCTGCCATACGTAAACGTCCAGTCCCTTGGAGTAATCCAGCCCGAAATAGGCGGGGAACTTCTCCCGCAGGGCAACTTCGGAATCCTCCAAAAGGGCGACGGGGATTGTCAGCGTCCCGCCGAAGGTGTTCAGCTTCCCCTGTACCGAGGTCACTGCAACAGGAACGTCAAACCCAAGGTACAGCACGAAGCCGTGGTCCTGTGGATGGACGACTTTGGCAAGGATACGGGCGGGAGCGGAGGCCAGCTCCACGGCTTTCCCCGCGGGGAATTGCTCTCGGAAGGCCTTGGAAGGCTCCATATCTCCGAATTCTATCAAAATGCGGTACTTCCCCAGACAGCCGTCGTAAGGGATCATGCCGTCTCCGATGTGCTCCCCCTCGTCCTCGGGGACGTAGCGGACGGAATAGCCACGTCCTTGGGGGAAGGTGTAACGAAGCTCAAACTCCACGGTTTGTTCGTCCTTCCATTGCAAAGAAAGACTTTTTGCCCCTCTGTTTTCGTCGGAAAGGGGATCTGTGAGAAAGAACACCGTCACCGCCGCACACAACAGGATCCCCAGGACCAACAGCCAAAAGGCGGGCTTTTTGTAGTGCAATACCGACTTCACACGGCTTTTCACCCCGGTCTCGCCAAAGGCAAGGGGGCAGGCGGCGATCATCCGCCGATTCACGCTGCAATTCAAAAGAGCCTGAGAATACTCCGCTCGCAAATCCCGCCCCAAGGTCTTGACCACCTTCTCGTCGCAGGCAAGCTCGATATCGCGGCAAAGGAGAACGTAGCCCAGCCACAGCAAGGGGTTGAACCAATGAAGGGTCAAAAGCAGGAATCCCAGGGGCTTCCAAAGGTGATCCTTCCGCTTGATGTGTGCCTGCTCGTGGGCGATCACGTGGGGGAGATCCTCCTCCCGAACGTCAAAGGGCAGGTAGATCTTGGGCTTGACCAACCCCAACACGAAGGGGGAGACAGCGTTTTCGCTTTGATAAAGGTTTTCCCGCAGAAGCACTGCGGTGCGCACCTTTCCCTTGATGCGGAAATAGCTGAAAAGGGTGTAGAGCAGCATCCCGGCCACGCCTGCTACCCAGATTTGGGTTAAAATAGGGATCCAGATCTGCAAGGGGTTGACGCTTGCCCCGGGAGCGGGTGTGAAGACCTGTTCGATGAAGGGGTTCAGGGTGTTGTTCACCGCGGGGATCCCGGATTGGATGGAGGGGGTGGGATCGGTCATGATCTGAGGGGGCACCGTCTCCGTGCCGGGGATCAGGCTGAAGGGGTTGGGCAGGGAAGCGGGGAGCACCAGCCGCACCGCCACCAAGCCCCAAAGCACCACCGAGATCCATTTGGGAGCCTTCTTCAACAGCAGGCGTAACAGCACCACCGCAAGGATCACGTAGCTTGCGGAGATGCTCATGTTTAAGATCTTCAGGAACAGATCTGTCATTGACTGTCCTCCTTCCGATAGCGGTCGATCATGGCCTGCACCTCATCGATCTCCTTTTCGGAAAGCTTTTTGTGCTTGGTAAAGGCGGCGATGAAGGCGGGCAGGGATCCTTCGAAGGTCTTTTCCACCATTTCGTCGATCTCTGCGGCCTGCACCTGCTCTTTGGTGACCAACGCGGAGACCAGGGTGTTCTCGTTCTTCAGCACCCCCCGCTGGGACAGGCGCTTGATCACCGTATAGGTGGTGGTGGGCTTCCATCCCAATTGCTCACGGCAAAGGTTCACCAGTTCACTGCTTTTGATAGGCTGATGCTCCCATAAGATCAGGCAGAAGCGGTATTCGCTTTCAAAAATCTTGGGTGTTTCCATAATGTTCCTCCTCTAATGCGTTAGAGCTCGTGTACATTCTAACGCATTAGAGTGCGTTTGTCAAGAGGAAAAACAAAAAAACCGAGACTTTTTTCGTCTCGGTTTTCAGGCTGATGACAAAGTGGCATCTTTGTGTCGCATTTAGCAAAATATACAAAGACGAGGTTGCTCTAGCCTCCCTCCGGGAGGGAGGGGGACCACCGCAGGTGGTGGAAGGAGCCCGCGAGCATCGAAAAGAAACATTTTCACCGAAATTGGTTGCCCTATCTCCCGCATGCTCCCTTCGCCTTGCTTGCAAGGCTGAGCTCACCTCCCGGAGGGAGCCCATGTTCCACCCATTGGTTTTGCAGCAAAT